>JBDRKM010000507.1:0-7722 GCA_043814015.1 Pseudomonadota bacterium | reverse complement strand
GCATGCGCGCTCGACGCTGGACAGGGGCAGCTTGCTCCCGGGGAGGTCCGGGCCGCGCTGGCGGGGCCGGTGCTCGGCCTCGGCGAACTGCAGGTTCACCATCATGCGCGCGAGGTAGCTCCAGCGCAGGGAGGTGTCGGTCACCACCCCAGGGGTGGCGGTGATGGCGCGGCCGTGCTGCAGCTGCCAGAGGTGGGAGCGGGCGGCCTGCAGCTTGATGCCTTTGCCGATGGAGACCTCGGAGGGGAGCTGGATCACGGCGCCGGGGGGCAGGGCGGCGATGGCCTCCGCGAGGCCTCTGGGCTGCGCCACGGCGAAGGTGGGGCGCGCCAGGGAGAAGGCCCGCGGCCAGCTCATCTGGTCTGCCACCACGCCCGTCACCAGGGCGGCGCCCACGGCACCTCGGAGCCAGGTCCCAGGGATGCGCGCCAGCAGGGCCAGGAGCCCGTAGAAAGCGGCGATCCCGAGCGGGAGGGGCAGCAGGCAGCCCACGCGGCTCCAGGCCTTCATGTGGGAGAGGGGCGGGAGCAACGCCTGGGCCCAGCCCGCGGGCAGCAGCACCATGACCGGGCGCTCGCCCAGCGGCAGGGCCATGGCGGGGCCGAGGGACACCAGGGCGAGCCACAGGCCGAGCAGCAGCCAGCCCAGGGCCTGTCGGGGTCGCAGGGCGGCACCCGCGAGCCCCAGGAAGAGCAGGACCACCCCGGGGTAGGGCGGCTGGTCCAGCAGGGGCTCCAGGTCGGGGCGCGGCCCGAGTCGTAGCAGGCCGAGCAGGACCTCGAACCCACCCTCGGGCATGGGGCGCCCCCCGCGGGCCAGCAGGGGCGGCATCCCCGGCGGCGGCCAGGCCAGCAGGGCGGCCACCAGGGGCAGGGCGCACAGGGCGGCCACGGCAGCCACCAGCGCCAGGCGGGCGAGCACCGCGCGGCGGCGATCGCGGGCGGCCAGCAGCAGCCCGAGCGCCAGCGGGACCTCCAGCGCCGCGGCGAAGACCGCCAGGTAGGCCCCGCCCAGGGCCACCCCTCCGAGCAGCAGCCCGGCCACCACGCCCGCGCCATGGCCGCGCTCGCCCCGCGCGTAGGGCAGCAGGAAGGCCAGGTGCCAGGGCATCAGCACCGCCGGCAGGTACTCGGTGCGCCCCATGTGGGGGTGGGAGAGCAGGAACGCGCCGCCCGCGAAGGCCGCCAGCAGCAGGGCCCAGGCCCAGGGCGCGCCGGGCTCCCCCGGGGCCAGCACCCGCCCCAGGCGCAGGCAGCCGAGGCCCGCCAGCGAGACCGCCGCGAGGTGCAGCAGGTTCCAGCCCAGCACCGCCCCGGCCGGCCCAGACCCGGCCAGCCATGGGCCGGGCAGGAAGGGCAGCAGGTCGATGGGGTCCACCAGGTGGGCGACGAAGCCGTCGGGGAAGCCCAGGCCCGGCGCCACGCGCACCAGCGGCCCGTGCTCCCACAGCCCCCGGGCGGTGCACCACAGCCCCCAGAGGTGCCCGGGCGCCTCGGACCACGCGCTGCCCAGCGCCTGGGTGAGCGGGTGCCGCCAGGCGGAGCCGCCGTACCAGGCCAGCAAGGCACCGAGCAGGATCAGCGCGGGGGCCCGGGACCAGCGATGCGGAGAGGGGGCGGCCATGGGGACGAGTATCAAGAAACGGCGGATACCACCCTGGAGTGATCGGCTCCCGCGCCTGCGCGCACATGCTCCATGAAGCCCACCGTCGGGTCCCCATGCGCCTGCTCGTCTTCCCGATCCTCCTGCTCCTCCCCTCCGCCTGCCGGTCGCCCGTGCCCGCCGACACGGGCCCGCGCGAACCCTGCCTGTCGCCCTACCTGCCCCTGGTGACGGTACCCCTGGAATTCACCTCCATCCCCGGCGGCTCCTTCTGGATGGGCAGCCCCCCCGATGAGGTGGGTCGCCTCGAGGGCGAGGGTTGGCGCGAGGTGGAGCTCAGCCACGACACCTGCGTGCAGCGCACGGAGCTGACCCGGCAGCAGTTCTTCGTGCTGATGGGCTACCAGACCCCGATCCTCGACGGCTGCGGCGACGGTGACTGCCCGGTGGAGTGGGTGGGTTGGCACGAGGCCGCGGCCGCGGCCAACGCGCTGAACGACATCCTGGAGCTGCCGTCTTGCTACCGCTGCCAGGGGGAGGGCCCCACCGTGCGCTGCCGGCCCACCCAGGACCCCACGGCCTGCGGCGGCTTCCGGCTGCCCACCGAGGCGGAGTGGGAGCGGGCGGCCCGCGGCGGCGCTCCGACCCCCTTCACCACCGGCGGCGCGCTGGTGGAGGGCACCGAGGGCGACTGTGACGCCGAGCTCATGCTGGACGACGGCCACGCCCTCGCGGATCTGGCCTGGTTCTGCGGCAACAGCGAGGAGCGCAGCCACCCGGTCGGCCGCCTCGAGCCCAACGCCTGGGGCCTGTTCGACGGCGCCGGCAACGTCTGGGAGTGGACCGGCGACTGGTACGAGGACGCGCCTGACGGGGACCTCGATCCAGCCGGGCCCCCCACGGGCCTGCGCCGCGTCGCGCGCGGCGGATCCTGGTGCAGCGCCCCCGGCAGCGTCCGCCTGGCCAGCCGCGCCGGCGCCGCCCCCGACGAGGCCTTCGCCAGCGTAGGGTTCCGCCTCGCGCGCACCGTCCGCTGAGGTGGTCCCCGCGGTTTCTTGATAGTCCCCCACCTTGTCCGCCACCCCGGCCCGTTCCCGCGTCTGGCCCTTCGCCTGGCTCGCCCTGGCGGTGCTGCCCGTGATCTGGTTCCTGGGCGCCCGGGGCGAGGTGCTCGGGGTCCCCTGCATGGACCTCGTGGGGCACCTCTCCTGCATGCTGCACGCCTCCATGGGCGAGCCCTTCACCACCACCATGGTGGCCTGGCCCCACGGCGCCGATCTGCTGGCCATCAACGGCGGCTGGCTCGACATCTTCCTGGGGGCGCCCCTGGTGGGTCTCGTGGGGGTGGGGCGGGCCTACGACGCGGTGTTCTGCTGCTACGTGCTGCTGGCCGGGATCGGCGGCGCCACGCTGGCGGGGGTGCTGGGCGCATCGCGCGGGCCGTCCCTGGCGGCCGGGCTGTTGTTGCAGCTCGACGGCTTCCTGCTGCTCAGCATGAACGACGGGCGCCTCGAGCAGGGGGCGCTGGGCCTGTTCGCCCTCGCGCTGGCCGCCGCGCTCGCCGCGTGGCGCCGCCCCGGATGGCGCTGGGCCGCAGGCGCGGGCCTGGCCGGGGCGCTGGTGGTCTACGCCTCCTGGGAGCTGGCCATGTTCCTGGGGGCGGCCGCCCTGCTGCTGGCCCCCTGGCTGGTGGTCGGGGAGCGTCCCGCGGGCGCCTGGCGCCGCTGGGCCCTGGCGCTGGGTGTGGCGCTGCTGGTGGCCGGTCCCTGGGTAGGGGTGTTCCTGCACCACGCCAGCCCGGTGCGCGATCTGCACGAGGGACGCGCCGCCGTACAGGACGCCCGCATCGCCTCGGTGGGCCTCCTGACCTGGATCGCGGGGCGGCGCGCGGCCAACCCGCCCACCCTCGCCCTGCTGGCGCTGTTGGCCTTGCCCTGGACCCTGCGCCCTCGGGACCGCCGCATCGGTTGCGGAGCCGCGGCCGCCCTCATCCTCGCCCTCGTGCTGGCCCTCGGCCCCGATCCCGGCTGGCGCCAGCCCGGCGATCTGCCCGCCCTGCAGGGCCTCGGCCCTTTCCGCGCCTTCCTGCGCCTGCCCTTCCTCGGCTGGTTCCACACGCCAGACCGCCTGCTGTGCGCCTGGAGCCTGGCCGCCCCGGTGGCCGCGGCCTTGCTGCTGGAGCGCATGCGAGCGCTCCGGCGCGGCCCCCTGCTGGCCGCCGCCCTCGGCGTGCTGATGGTGGGCACCGCGGTGGGGGAGACCTTCCTGGGCCGGTACTGGCCCCGCGGGGGCTATCACGTGCCAGATCATCCGGGGCTGGCCACCCTGGCGGCCCTGCCCGGGCGCGCGCCGGTGCTCGATCTGCCACCTCACACCCACCGCGTGCGGGTGCTGCCCTACCAGGCCGAGCAGCTCGGCCATCGCCAGCCCATCCCCTACCACATGACCAACCCGGCGCTCACCACCGACGTCATCACCCCCATGGTGCAGGAGGAGCCCTTCTTCGCCTGGTTCGACGCCGTCCAGGCAGGGCGCCCGCCCGCGATCCCGTTCGCAGAGGAGCACCTCCGTCGCCTGCGCCGCCGCGGCTTCCGCTACCTCGTGCTCGACGTGCCCCAGCTCAGACCCCAGGACCGCGGCCGCACCGTGCAGGCCATGCGCCGCACCCTGGGCAGTCCCATGCTGGATGACGACGGCCGCTGGCTGTGCTGGGAGCTGCCCGAGGCCGATCAGACCAGCCGGTAGGTCAAAGTCCGGCGCTCACCGCCCCGTGTCAGCTCCAGCGTCACGCGGTCCTTGGTCCGCAGCTGCCACCACAGCGCCACCATGCCCGCCAGGGAGTCGAGGCTGCGGCCGTTGGCGCTGCGCACGATGTCGCCCTTGGCCAGGCCCGCCTCGGCCAGGGGGCTGCCGCAGCGGACGCGCAGCACGCGGATACCGTCCACCTTGCCCTGGCGGTCCTTGTGCCAGGCGGCGCTGCCCAGGCCCTCCGCTGCCTCCGTGTCCCGCAGGTAGCGGTCGAGCATGGCGCGCTGTACCTCGTAGCTGCCGCCGCCCAGGGCGCGCACCTCGCCGGTGCTGGCCATGCAGGCCTCCTGGCGCCCGCGACGGCGGCCGTGGGATGCGCTGCCGGTGCCCTTGCTCAGCGTGGTCGTGCTGACGCGGGCGCTGGTGGTGCGGGGGGCGGGGGCGGGTGTGGCGGCCTCGGCCTCGGCCACCAGGCTCGGGATCGCCACCGTGAAGACCGCCGCCCGCTCGGCCACGGGTGCCTCGACGATGACGGGCTCCGGGCGATCGAGCAGCGCCGAGACCCCGGCCGGCAGGGCGTAGAGGCAGAGGACCACGATGGAGGCGACCGCGAACTTGAAGAGCTCGGTCAGCATGGCGGCTCCCGGGAACGGGACGCGGGCTCCGACGAGCGCCGCCGGGCGCCATTCGAATCAGAGCTGCATGGCGATGCTGAGCGCGTGGCGCGGCGCGACCAGGCCGGCGCCAACGGCGCTCGGGCCGAGATCGAACCAGACGCCGTACTGCAGGTTCAGGGCTTCGGACACGATCCCGATGCCCGCGCCCAGCGCGTGGCGCACATCGCCGGCGCAGCGGGAGTAGCCGACCCGCAGGGGTACCAGCTCACCGATGGTGCCCTGTGCGGCGACGCTGAAGTCGAGCCCGTCCACATCGCGCAGGGGCAGGGCGGCGTCGGCCATCAGGACCACGGGCTCGGCCACCTGCCAGCGCGTGCCGGCCTCCAGCCAGGGGAGGTCTTCGCCATCGCGCGCACCGTCCACCAGGAGCGGCGCGGTGCCCGCCAGGCTCAGGGTGAGGGTGTCGGAGGGGCGACCGGCCACGCTGCCCCCGAGGCGCAGGCCGCTGCCGTCACCCGCGATGGCGGTCCGGCGCCAGAACCAGCCCCCATGCACGCCGATGGCCAGGCGGCGTTCTTCGCCCACGGCGTAGGCCGCGCCGGCCGCGAGGTGCTGGGCAGCGGCGGTGTTTTCGGCGGACGCGTCGGGCAGCTTCCAGCCCGGGAGCTCGTCCTCGGTCATGGGGAGATCGTCGATCCGGGCGAAGGAGTACTGCAGCCCGAGGGTGAACGCGCCGGTGCGGGAGTCGAGCGCGGCGGCCTTGACGCCCCGCCACGTGCCCGGATCGATGAAGCCGTCAGCCACGATGTCGTAGCTCGGATCGAGGGCCAGCACGGCGGAGCCGTGCCAGACGTTGTCGAGGTTGTCGGGATCCGCACGGGTGGTCCCCGCCAGGCCGAAGCTGGTGGCCCCGCCGTGGGTGGTGGGGGCGACGGTCGTGCTCTCCGCGCGGGCCGTGGCGGGGCCCGAGAGGAGGGCGATCAGCAGCGCGCCCCCCCACGCGCCCCGCCCCCGTCCGCGGGAGGCGGCCGGGGGAAACGGGAAAACCCGCGGAGACCGATGATTCTGGACCTGGTTGATCTTGCGGAGGTGCATGGAATCCACTACGATGGGGCGCTTTCCGAACCGGCACCCCCGGGTCCTATTCCGTCACGCGGCGGCCGGCCCCCATCTCTCGGAGACCAGGCATGGACAAGAAGAAGCAAGAGTTCTTCCGCAAGCTCCTCATGGACAGGCTGCAGGCCCTGCTCGAGGACGCGGGGGCGACCATCGGCGATCTCACCGACGACAAGGAACGGCTGGCCGACGACATCGATCTGGCCTCCATGGAGTCGAACCGCGACTTTCAGCTCCGTATCCGTGATCGCGAGCGCACCCTCATCCACAAGATCCGCCAGGCCCTGCAGCGGCTCGATGAGGGTGAGTACGGCGTGTGCGTCGTCTGCGGCGAGGAGATCAGCGAGAAGCGGCTGCTGGCCCGCCCGGTCGCCACCCACTGCATCGACTGCAAGACCGAAGCCGAGCAGCTCGAGCGTCGTTCCCGCGAGTTCTAGCGCTTCCCGTCCCGGGGGGCGTCGCGCTCGCCGGGTCCCCCGCCGTGCGTCGCTCCCGGCGGAGGATCCCATGGATGCACCTCGTGTCACGCGCGCCGTGTTGCCCCTGGCCGGGCTCGGTACCCGATTCCTGCCGGCCACCAAGGCCGTGCCCAAGGAGCTGTTGCCTCTGCTCGACCGCCCCTGCCTCGACTACATCGTGGCCGAGGCGGTGGAGGCCGGCATCGAGGACATGGTCTTCGTGCTCGCCCGGGGCAAGGGCGCCATCGAGGATCACTTCAGCCGGGATCCCGAGCTGGAGCGCTACCTCGAGCGGCACGACAAGCGAGCCCTGCTCGTCGAGGTGCAGCGCGCCGCCCGCCTGGCGCGCTTCGTCTCGGTGCGGCAGAACGAGACCCTGGGCCTCGGGCACGCCGTCTACAGCGCCCGCCACGCCATCGGGCCCCACCCCTTCGCGGTCCTGCTGGGCGACGACATCATCCACAGCCCCGGTCGGCCCGGCCTGGCCCAGCTGCTGGAGGTCTGGGGTGAGACCGGGGGCTGCGTGGTGGCCCTGATCGAGGTCCCGGAGGACCAGACCCACCGCTACGGCATCTGCGCCGGCACGCTGACGGGCCGCCGGATGCACGTCTCGGGCATGGTGGAGAAGCCTCCACCGGGCACCGCTCCCAGCCGCCTCTCCATCGTGGGCCGCTACATCCTCCCGCCAGAGATCTTCGACATCCTGGCGCGCACCCGGCCGGGCAGCGGTGGCGAGATCCAGCTCACCGACGCCCTCGCCGTGCTGGCGGCCCGCGGGCAGGCCTGGGGCTGCCTCTTCGAGGGGCGCCGCTACGACACGGGCAACGTGCTGGGCTGGCTGGAGGCGACGGTCGAGCTGGCGCTCACGCGCCCTGACCTCGCCCCGCGGGTGCGCGAGATCCTGCGCGTCGCCCTCGGAGACTGAAGCGCGCCAGGGGCCTGCCGCGGGCGCCCGCGTCCAGGCCTCCGGCGTCGCCGGTGGCCCACCCGGCCAGCGCCCGCGCCATCAGCGCGGCGCCGAGCACCACCAGCACGATGGCCAGGTGCCTCAACCTGACCCCTAGTGCGATTCCCGCGGTCCGGACGAGGCCCCTGGTGCGCTGCCTGCTGATACCTGACGGCTGACACCTGATGGCTGTTTCTTGATAGTCGCCCACATGCCCACCCCCTGCGCCAAGGTC
>JBDRKM010000506.1:0-19817 GCA_043814015.1 Pseudomonadota bacterium | reverse complement strand
CCCTGATCGGGCGCGACACGCGCCCTCCCCCCCATCTTCGCCGCCTGATGGGCGGCGCGGGGCGCTTGGTCGCGCCCCGAAAAAATGACCGTGCCTTCAAGGCCGAATTCTCGCCCATTGGCCGAAACCTGGGTCATGGCCCCGCGCGCCCCTTGGCGCGATCTGCACTATTTTTCCTAACTTCATGATTTTCTCATTTTTTGTTATGCCTTCCAAAACGCCTTTTTTCACCCATTTCCTCCTGGAAGGGCACTAAATCTTTACGTGCGAGCGCCGATGGTACCTGGCATACCAGAGGTGTCCAGCCAAGCGGCCGGCCCTTGAATCCCCCAGGAGGCACCATGCAGCGCACGTCCATGTGGTCCGTTCTCTTCTCCACCCTGCTCCTGTCCGGGGGGTGTGCCGGGGAGCTCCAGGCCGTGGAGGGCGGCGACGACGCCTACGCCTCCCAGAAGATCCACGGCGGCAGCGCGCCCACGGCGTGGTACCACGACGCGGTGGTGTCCCTGCACCAGCTCTCGGGCAGCCGCGTCTACACCGATCCCTTCTGCTCCGGCACCCTGATCACCGACTCGGTGGTCGTCACCGCCGGTCACTGCCTCGAAGGGCAGTCGGCATCGCGCCTGGCGGTCTACGTGGGCGACAACCCCTACGTGGACCTCACCTCCCACGTCTACACGGTCTCCAACGTCCAGGTCTACCCGAGCTACAACTCGCGCCAGGTCACCGACGACATCGCCGTGTTGACCCTTTCCCGCCCCATCACCGAGTCGGTCGCCCCGGTGCGGCCGCTGCCCCAGAGCCGGGGGATCACCTCCGCCGACATCGGATCCACCGTGAACTTCGCCGGCTTCGGCCTGGACGAGAACAACGACTTCGGCGTGAAGCTGCAGGTCTCCATGCCGCTGGGCGGGTTGGGCTGCGCCGTCTACGGCTGCCCCTCCTCTGGCGATCCGAGCACCCAGGTCTCCTACCGTCAGGGCTCCGGCGGTCCCTGCTCCGGCGACTCTGGAGGCCCCATGTTCGTGTACCGCGGCAGCGACGTCTACGTGGGCGGCGTGACCTCCTACGGCGACTACAACTGCACCCAGTACGGGGTCAGCACCCGCACCGACGCCTACCAGGACTGGCTGTACGACTACGCCGGCATCACCGCCGACGGCGGCGGCGACGATGGCGGCAGCGACGATGGCGGCAGCGACGATGGCGGCGATGATGGCGGTGGCGATGATGGCGGCTCCAGCGGCGGCGTCTGCGACGGCTACGCCGACACCTGGACCGGCAGCCTGAGCGGCGCGGGCGACTACGCCTACGAGCCCGGGGGCAACTACTTCCAGACCACCAGCCGCGGCGCCATCGAGGCCTTCCTCTCCGGGCCCGCCAGCGCGGACTTCGACCTCTACCTCTACAAGTACTCGGGCAACAGCTGGCGCCGGGTGGCCTCCTCCACCAGCAGCAGCGCCGAGGAGGAGATCTCCTACGACGGCAGCGCCGGGTACTACCTCTGGTACGTCTACGACTACGCCGGCTCGGGCAGCTACACCCTCTGCACCGACAACCCGTAGCGCCGATCTCGCACAGCCTGCGGCCTGCCCACATGGCGGGCCGCTGTGTCTCGGGAAGAATGTGGTATCATGGCTCCGTTCTGCGAGGTGAGCCATGCGTGTCCGGTGGTTGCCGCTCCTCGCCCTGGTGGGCTGCCAGAAGCTGATCATCGACACGGGGCCCCAGGCCGAGGGGGACGCCGACGCCGACGGCGACGCCGACGGTGACACCGACGGTGACGGCGACACCGACACCGACACCGACACCGACACCGACACGGGTCTCGGCCCCCAGGACCCCCCGGTGATCACCGCCGCCGATGGCTACTGCTACGAGCACACCACGGGCGACACCTTCTACCTCTGGGAGGCCACCTGCCAGGCCACCGACCCGCAGGGGGAGGACACCATCGCGCCCTTCGACACCCTGAACAACCGCATCGTGGTGCTCCAGGGCGGCGCCGAGATCACCGCCTACACCATCACCTGCGACGCCACCGGCAAATGCTACGGCAGCTTCCGGGAGACGGACGACGGCGTGGCCTGCTCCCAGGCCACCACCTACACCCTGCGCTTCACGGTGGCTGACAAGACCGGCCTGGTGAGCGCACCCTACGAGATCCAGGGGCGGCAGCGCTAGCGGGTCAACACCCTGTCCTCCGCGGCACACCTCCAGGGTGCACGCCACGCCGGAGGCTTTCATGGGCTCCCTCACCGTCCCCTGGCCTTCCCTGCCGATCCCCATGGGCCCGAGGCCGAGTCTCCAGGGCTGATCGCGCCAGGCAGCGGCCCCGCGGTTACAGCGCTCGGACCCATGCCTACCCACACCCACGCCACCCGCCTGCTCATCCTCATCCCGCTGTCCGTGGGGGGGGCCTGCGACCGACAGCCAGCCTCATCCGAGCCAGTCGAGCCCGCCCTCCCGAGCCAGGAGCGGCCCACGCCACCCCGGGGCGGGGGCGAGCCGCTGACCGCGCAGGTGCTCGAGCGGGCCCTCGACGGTCAGGCCTCGGATGAGGAGGCGGAGCGCTTCCTGGAGGGCCTGCGCCAACGCGCGCCCAACGCGGGCCCTTGGCACGAGGACCTCTTCGTCGCCACCTCCCCCGACGGCTTCACCATCGACCTGTCCCAGGCTCGCCGCATCGCCACCGCCGCGGCTGTCCCCGGCGTGGTCCGCGCCCCCGACGGCCGGCTCCGCCTGCTGTTCGTGGACGGCGACCTCGGCCGCGCGGAGAGCGTGCTGCGCCAGCACGATCCCTGGATGCGGGATCACGGGCTCATCGGGTTCGGCGCCATCGATCAGCTCGTCTCGGAGGATGAAGGCCAGACCTGGCAGCGCGAGCCGGCCTTCAAGGTCACGGGCCAGGTGCGCGGCATGGTGGTGGACCCGGAGGTCCACCTGCTGCCCGACGGTCGCTGGCGCCTCTACGAGATCGGCACCCCCATCCCCGATCTGCTCAAGCCCGACTCCTGGGCCGACGGGGTGGATCACCAGGTCTTCAGCGCCACCTCGACAGACCTCGTGAGCTGGACCATGGAGGGGCTGGTGGTGACCGGCCCCAACGCCGACCCGGCGGTCTTCTGCGACGGCCAGGACTGCGTGATGGTCTCCACCGGCCTGGACATCTCCCGGTCCACCGACGGCGGGCGCACCTTCACGTTCCTGGGCGACTTTCGCGTCCCCGGGTTCGCCCCGGCCTTCCTGGAGCTCCCCGACCGGCGGGTGCGCCTGTTCTACAACTCCAAGGACCGCGGCGGTCCACTGCGCTCCATGATCTCGGCGGATCGCGGCCGCACCTGGGAGCACGAGCCCGGCGACCGCGTGCCCGCCTACCAGCTCGAGGCGCCGGCCTTCCTTGCCCGTCCCGAGGGCGGCTGGTGGGTCTTCTACCACTACTGGCAGGAGGGCTTCTCCGGCGACTCCTGGGACGCCGGCTATCTGGCCACCGGGCTGGCGCAGGAGCTCGGCGGGTCCGGGCCGGACGGCGATGGGCCAGGGGGCCGGGGCGAGCCGCCACCCGACGGCGCGCACAGCGCGGCAGACCCGGCCGGTTCCCTGGAGCGCCTGGTCCTGGGCACGGCCCTGGACGCAGACCGGGCCTGGGCCTCCCACCACCTGGAGCTGAGGTCCAACGGCGATGGCCCCTGGTCCACCGACATCGTGCTGGCCCGCAGCTCCGACCCGCTGCGCTTCGAGGCCGCCCCAGCCGCCGTCGTGGAGCGCGCCGGCCAGCCGGAGCTGGTCCGAGCCCCCGGGGGCGAGCTGCTGCTCTTCTGCGTCTCCGGCGCCATCGAAGAGGCCGCGAGCTCCCTGGCCGCGGGCTGGGGCTGGGAGGGCATGCTGGGCATGCCCGGCTACGGCGTGCTGCAGCTGTACGCCTCCCGCGACGGCGGCGCGACCTGGAGCCGCGACCGCGCGCTGACCATCGACGGCCTGGAGCCCGGCATGGTGCGGGACCCCGCGGTGGTCGCCCTGCCCGCGGGCGGCTTCCGGCTCTACCTGGTCCACCTGACCATCCCGGAGCTGGTGGAACGCGACGCCTTCGACCCGAGCAATCGCTACCGGGTCATCACGGCCACCTCCACCGACCTGCGCCACTGGCGCCTCGAGGGCGAGGCGGCGCAGGGCCCCGCCGCCGGCCCTACGGTCCACTGCGCTCGCGATGGGGCTTGCAGGCTGGTCTATTTCGGCATGGAGGGAGGCCTCTCCTCCGACGGTGGGCTCAGCTTCGCCCTCACGGGGCCTGGCCCCGACAAGGGCTTCGGCCCCGAGCTGGTCGCCCTGCCGGGCCAGCGCCTGCGGCTCTACTACAACGGCGTCGCAGAGGGAGCCCCGCTGCTCTCACAGCTCTCCGACGACGGCGGCGCGACATGGGCCCCCGAGCCCGGCCAGCGCGCCGCGCCCGGCCTGGCCGCGCCCTCGGTGATCCCCACCCCGGAGGGTGGCTGGCTGATGGCCGCCCAGCGCCCCCGCGCCGAGCGCACGGAGCAGGGCGGCCCCTCACGCGACGGCCCCGGCGGCCCCCCGCGCGAGGGTTCCCGGGGCAGCGGTCCGTCCCGCGACGGGTCCGGGGGCGCGCCGCCACCACCTCCCTCCAAGTAGGCCGCCCTGGAAGGCCGGTAGGGTTCAACGCCCCAGGCGCTCCAGCCGCGCTGCGCGCTCGGTGGGATCGAGCCCCTCCAGCAGCGAGGCCAACACCCATGCCCGGTGGTCGCCGGGCTCGAGGTTGTGCCGCGGGGTGGCCAGCTCCAGGTAACGGTTGCCGTCCGAGTTGATCACCACGTCGGGGGCCTGGGCCAGGCGCGCCTCGAGCTCCGCCTCGCCGAGGATGGCGGTCCGCGCCACGAGCTCCTCGGGCGGCACCCCCTCCGCCACCAGGGCCAGGGCGTCGGCCAGGGCGGGCCGGGCCCGCAGATCCACCAGCCGCGCGGGCGCGGCCCGCAGAGGCTCTGCGGAGGCCAGCAGCATGCCCTGCCCCCCCACCTGCCACATGGCCACGTGGGGGAAGCCCTCGCGCAGGGTGGCCACCACGGAGAGCACCTCCTCGGGCGCGATGTGGTGCAGCTGGATCCACTGGGCCACCACCCCCCCGGGGGCCAGGTGCTCGCGGACCAGACGGTAGAATTCACGGCTGTAGAGGGAGGAGGAGCCCGCGAACCAGACCGAGGAGAGCTCGATGGTGACGAGGTCGTAGCGCTCGCGACTGCGCAGCAGGTGGTTGCGCCCGTCCTCCACGAACAACGCGACCCCCGGGCGGTCCAGCACGCCGCGGTTCACCTCCGCGAAGGGCCCGCGCGCGGCGGCCACCATGCCAGGGGCCAGCTCGGCCACCTCCACCGCGTCGAAACCCGCGGCCGCCACGAGATCGGCGGTCTGACCGGTGCCCAGACCGACCACCAGGGCGCGCCCCCGAGCCCCGGTGTGCAGCAGGGGCACCAGCGCGAAGGCCGCCTGGGCCGCGCGCTCTCCGGCGTCGTTGCCCTGGAATTTGCCGTCGGTCAGCAGCACCTTCCAGGTCGCGCCGTTGGGCAGCCGGTTCTCCACCACGGTGGTGAAGCCGCCGCGGGTGTCCTCGTGCCAGAACAGCAGGGTGGAGCCCGCCATGACGTGCACGGGCCGGAAGTAGACGTTGGTGCCCGAGGTCAGGGCCAGCCGGTCCCAGGGGGGCTCCTTGACGAGGGCCGCCAGCCCCAGGGCGGCCAGGACGCCGAGCGCCATGGCCAGGGGGCGGCCGAGGCGGCCGGTGGGTCGCCGCAGGGCACCGCCCAGCAGGCCCAGGCCGGCGACCAGCACCAAGGCGACGAGACCGCGCAGGGTGCTCTCGGCGCCCAGGGCGGGGATGAGCCCGAAGCCGGTGCCCAGAGCGCCCGCGATGCAGCCCAGCGCGTTGGCCGCGGCCAGCAACCCCGCGAAGGTGTCGGCTCCCTCCCGGGGGTAGGCGCGCAGGCGGAAGATCAGGGGGTAGACCGCGCCCAGGGCCGCGGCGGGCAGGCCCACCAGGGCGAGGGAGAACGCGATGCGCAGCAGCTCGCCCCGCGCGAAGCCCGTGGCCCAGCCCTCGAAGCGCGGCAGCAGCAGGGGCACGTCGTCCCAGACCCGCAGGGTCAGCAGCAGCAGCCAGCCCGCCACCAGCAGCGCCGCCGCCACCACCGCCGGGGGCAGGGCCGCGCCACGATCGCGCCCGAGCGAGGCCAGCCAGCCGCCGGCGAGCAGCCCGAGCAGCACCGCCAGCAGCATGTTGGCGAAGGCGTAGACCGAGGTGCCCAGCGCCGCCCCCACCAGATGCAGCCACAGCACCTCCAGCGCGAAGGCCACCGCGCCGGAGCCGGCCGCCAGCGTCACCAGGCCGAGGGCTCCGGGCACGCGCAGCGCCGCGAAGGACAGGGCTGGCCGGACCGATCCCGGCCGCGCCGCCACCCGCCCCAGCACGAGCACCGCCGCCACCACGCCAGCCTCCGCCAGGGCGCAGGTGTAGAGGGCGCCCACCAGCCCCAGGCGCGGGAACAGCAGGTAGGGCGCCAGCCCGGCCGCGGCCGCCGCGCCCAGCAGGTTCAAGGCGTAGAAGCGCGCCATGCGCCGGTGCAGCCCGGGCACCTCGGCGGCCTCCAGCGCACCCACCATGGCCGGGAAGGTCATGCCCATGGCCACCGTGGGTGGCAGGATCCACGCCGAGGCCACCGCGAGCCGGGCCAGGATTACCGCAGCCGTCCCCTCCCCCGCCAGGGCCACCAGCGCGCCCCCCGCCACCTGCCACCAGGAGAACCCCAGCGCCAGCCCCAGCGCCCACAGGCCCACGAAGCCCTCGCAGGCCGCGTACACCCACAGCGGGCGCCGCAGCCGACCGGCGGCCAGGGGGTAGAGCAGGCCGCCGAGGGTGAGCCCGGCGAAGTAGACCGCGAGCACCAGGGCCCCGGCTGGGGTGGAGGCGCCCACCACGGTGGAGAGCAATTTTTCGAACACCTGCTCGGCCACCAGCGCCACCGCGCCCGTGAGGACGAACAGGGGGGCGAGGAGGGCGAGGCGGGGGGAAGTGGGGGGCATGGTCTCAGGAGCCGGCGCCGCCAAGCGTGACCTGCCCGAGGTGCTGGTCGATCCGGCGCGCCTCCTCCTCGCGGAGCGAGAACGGTCGGCCGTCCTTCCAGGCCCGCCTCGTGCGCGTCTCCATGTCGGCGCCCCACTCCTGGACGTCGGAGAGGGGTAGTCGACAGACCTCCGCGAGGCGCCTGAACGAGCGCAGGGTCAGGGCGCCGAATTCGCTCGTTCCGCCCAGCGGCAGGACCAACCCCTGGCCCTCCAGGAACAGGATCGTCGGCACGATGTCATAGGCGGGCGAGAGCTCGGCGGTTCGCCCGTCGGGGTACCGGATCGCCCAGTTCTTGAGATGGGCGTCCCCGTTTCCGCATAGAGTGAAGAACACCAGGCGTTCGATGTATGTTTTGGTGCTCCGAGGATCCAGCGCGTGCAGCACGACCCCGACCTCCTCGGCCGTACCACGGAACTGGTCCGCCCTGCCCAGCACCTGGGCGAAGTCCTCCATGTGCACGAGGGGCGCGCGATCGAACCGCTCGCTGAGAAACACGGTGCCGTCGCCGAGAGGTATTCCAGGCGGAAGTTCTTCGAACTCCTCGACTCGTCCGAGGCGGGTCGCCGGAGTCGGGATGCCCGAGGCGGCCGCCCACTCAGTGGTCGCGAATTCGATCCTGGGGAGATCCGGGTAAGTGGGGTCGTGGAACTTCGCGATCCAGTCTCCACCTTCACCCCGCGCGGGCACCACGAGTCCTCGGCCGTTCTTCTTCACTGAGAGCTTCCATTGGACCCCTGCCAGGCTGAAGGCGAGGCGCATACCCGGCGAGGGCGGCGGTCTCGGCGGAGGAACCTGTGGCCTGCGTGCGGTCGAACGAGGCGCGCAGGGAGCCACCGTGACCGCACCCGGCAGATCCGCCCCCAGGGCGAGCAGGAGCTCGAACTCATCGAACTCCTCGAGGCCGAGTCGTCGCGTGAGGAACCCGCGCAGAGGCCCCTGCGGCAGGATCTCCTGGAACCACTGCGGGAGCCCGCGGCTCTCCACCGGTTCTGGCAGAAGGTCCTCGTATTGCTGGGCGAGCACCTCACGATCCGGATCGGAGAGCCAGCCGGGCGCGAACTCCAGCCGGTACGCCTCCTCGCCCGCGAAGTAGTCGAGCCAACCGACGGTCCGCCCACGGAGCGACACCGAAGCCGTCGCGGTCGCGGTCGCGGTCGCGGTCATGGCTTCGGCCTGCCGTTGGCGGCTTCGACGAGGGTCCGGATCGCGGGGCGATCGGAGTGCCCGAGCCCAGCCTTGACCGAGAAGACCTCCTGGAGGCGGCGGCGCAGCAGTGACGCACGCGCCTCGACGAATTCATCTCGCCGGCCCGCGAGCAGCAGGTCGAGGCTCCTCTCGTCCAGAGCGTGCGAGTCGAGCACCTCCTGCGAAGCGCCACTGAAAGCGCGCAGGGCGGATCGCCACGCCCTTCGATCGAGCGGCACGCCACCTTCCGTGAGGATCATTCGCTCGGCCATCGCGGTCGATTTCCCATGGAGCGGCGAGGCGATCAGGTCGCTCAGTTCCTGCCACGACCTGCTCGTCAGCTCCACCCGGGCACCGTCAGCGGTCCTCGGTTCGAGGGCGAGGAGCCCCAGCGCGAACAGGCGGCTCGCGGCGAAGCGCGCGTTCCAGCCTCCCCTGGGATCGATCTCCTCCCACTCCCGGGGCACGTTCGCGATGAGATGATCGGCCGCGGCGGCATCGTCACCATCGAACCCCGCACAGAGGTGGGTGATGGCGGCGTCGCTGCTGGCGGCGTGGACACCGGACAGGGCTCCTCTCCAGACCCAGCGCGTGATCAACTGGAGGGCGCGCCGCGACGGTCGCGGGTGGAGGTGGAAAAAACGGGCCAGGACGACCAGAGGCAGGCGGTACGGGAGGATGCTGAAGTGCGGGATGGCAGCGTCCGCCTTGAGAAACGAGATCGTCTTCGCCGTCGCGGCCTCGGCGATGACCACGTTTTCCGGATCACGCCTGGTTTCGCCCTTTCGTCGGAGGTTGTCTCCAGACACAACCCGCACGACCCGCTCGAACCAACGCGGAGGAACCGGGCCAAATCCGGTCTCTTCGAGCCGAGCGCAGGCATCCTCGAGGGGCCGACTGTCGCCTCGACCATGCAGGGCGTCGAAGACCTCGGACTCCTCCATCCCCACACCCGAGGTGTTCACCCGCTTGAAGATGAGGCGCAGGGCTTCTTCGTTGGAGCCATCCAGAAGGTAGATCGGGATCTTGTACTCCCGGATGGTCTTCGAGAGTTCGAGAGAACGCTCCACAAGGTCCGCCCGCTCGGTTCGAAGCGACCAGGAATGAAGCCAGGCGAGCAGTTTGACCGTGTTCGACAGGAGATTCAGGGGAACCCAGGTGATGGGGGCGTTCGAACGGTCCAGTCTACGGAATTCCTGTGCCTCCAGATCGAACCAGACCGCGTGAATGTCGCCGTAGGGAGCCCGATCGGGGTGGAGCAACACGCCGGCGAGAGCGGTGATTCGCTGCTGGCCGTCCACGATGAACCACGCATCCCCGGTCTCCGCGGCATCGATCCGCAGGCGGCCGAAATGGAGCACCGCTTCCCCGCCAGGCATCACGGCGAGGAGCAGATCCCCCACCGGAAAACCACGATAGATCGAATCGAACAAATCCAGGACGTGTTGACCCCGCCACTTCAAGGCGCGCTGGAACGGCGGTACGCGGAGCCGACCGTCGCGAACGTGACCGAGCATGTCTTCGATCGGAAGGGTGTCGGCCGTTGGTCGCGACTTGAGTCGAGGGACGATCATGGCGACGCTCCTCCTGCCGCAGGAAGCGGCTTCGAGAAGCTAACTCGATGCCCACGAACGAGGCCGGGCCTACTCCACCACCCGGTACACGCTGTCCATCACCGTGCCGTCCACCCACTTCACGATGCCGATGACCTCGTCGGTCACCCGCGCGGGCTCGGGCTTGCCGCCGCAGAGCGCCTCCACCTCGGCCTGGATCTCGCGGATGGGGCGGATGGGCAGGCCCTTGCCCGCCACCTGCTCCAAGAGATCGGTGCGCCGGGGGTTGATGGCGATGCCGCGCTCGGTGACGATCACGTCGATGAGCGAGCCAGGCCCGACCAGGGTGGTGACCCGGTCGAGCAGGATGGGCACCCGGTTGCGGAAGGAGGGGATGGGCAGGATGGTGATGTTGGCGTCGAGGCAGTTCTGCCAGCCGCCGATGCCGTGCAGCATCAAGCCGTCGGTGTGGGTCACCACGTTGGCGTTGAAGTCCACGTCCACCTCGGTGGCGCCCAGCACGACGAAATCGACCATCGAGGCGAAGTTGCCCTTCCCGTGCCAGTTGTAGGAGGTGAAGGGGCTGGTGGCCACGTGGTTGGCGTTCTCGCGCATGGAGCGCACGCCCTCCAGATCGAAGGTCTGGCCGTCGAGGATGTAGCCGATGAGGCCTTCTTCCAGCATCTTCACCATGTACTTGGTGGAGCCGCCGCGCATCCAGGCGGCCTTGACGCCGTCCTGCAGCATGAAATCGCGCAGGTAGATGGCGGTGGCCAGGGCGGTGCCGCCCGCGCCGGCCTGCATGGAGAAGCCAGGGCGGTAGAGCTGGGTGGCGCGGATGAACTTCGCGGTGAGCTCGGAGATGAGCAGGCGGTCGGGGCTCTTGGTGATCTCGGTGGTGCCGGAGATGATCTTGGCGGGGTCGCCGATCTTCTCTACCTCCACCACGCAGTCCACGTTGTTGCCCTGGATCTGCCAGGGCAGGCAGGGGAAGGGCACGAGGTTGTCGGTCGCCACGATGACCTTGTCGGCGTACAGCGAGTCCACCAGGCCGAAGTTGAGGCTGCCGCAGGCGTTCTTGCCGCGGTCGCCCGTGGCGTTGCCGAAAGCGTCGGCCGTGGGGGCCGCCAGGATGGCGATGTCGATGTGGACCTCGCCGTCCTGGACCGCCTGCCAGCGCCCGCCGTGGGAGCGCAGGATGGCGGTGCCCGGCATGCGGCCGTGGCTGGCGTGATCGCCGAGCGGGCCGTTGAGCGAGCCCTCCACCAGCCGCACCACGCCGTTCTGGATGTGCTGGATGATGGGCATGTGGCAAGGGAAGGCGGCGCTGGGGAACCAGCGCAGGCCCTTGACGCCCAGCTCCGCGGCGGCGTCGAAGACCTGGTTCATGAGCAGGTCGCCGTTGCGGAAGTGGTGGTGGGAGCTGATGGTCATGCCGTCGCGGAGACCGCACCTGATGAGCGCGTCCTTGATGGAGGCCACGCGCTTGTCGCCGGAGCGGGGGAAGTCGCTCGCGGTGGGGACGGGCGGGGCGGCCTTGCGGCCGTCGGGCTGATGCTGGCCCACGCCCTTGTAGGGGATCTGGGGGACCCCGTTGACCACGGTGGGCACCAGGCGGCCCGCCGCGTTCTTCACCATCGGGCTCATGAGCGCACCTCCTTCCAATCTGCCACCAGCTTGCCGGTGGCGATGGCCAGCTTCACCGTGTGCAGGGCCCGCTTGACCACGGGCGGATCGATCATCTTGGAGCCCAGGCTCACCACCCCGAGCCCGCGGGCCGTGGCGTCATCGAAGGCCACCACGATCCTCTTCGCCTTGTCGATCTCTGTGTCCGTGGGGGCGAAGGCGGCGTTGACGATGGGGATCTGGCGCGGGTGGATGCAGCCCTTGCCGTCGAACCCCATGGCCTTGGCCTCCAGCACGCTGGCGCGCAGCCCCTCGTCGTCGGCCACATCGGAGAAGACCGTGTCGATGGGCTGGACCCGGGCCGCGCGGGCGGCGTTGATGATCATGCCGCGCATCCAGAGGCTCTCGGAGCCCTCCTTGGTGCGCTGCACGCCGATGTCGGCGGTGTAGTCCTCCAGGCCGATGGCCAGGGAGCAGACGTAGGGGCTGGCCTCGGCGATCTCCAGGGCCAGAAGCGCCCCGCGGCCGCTCTCGATGATGGGCATGAGCCAGACGGGATCGGTGATGCCCAGGCGGTCGCAGATCTGGCCGATGCGGGCGTCCACCGCCTGCACCTCGGCGGCGCTCTCCACCTTGGGGATGAGGATGAGCTGCACGCCGTGGGGCACGATCCACTCCAGGTCCTCCAGCCCGCGCGCGCCCTGGTTGATGCGCACCATCAGCTCGGCGCCGCCGAAGTCGATGACCCTGAGCGCGTTGCGGATGACGCAGCGCGCGGCGTCCTTCTCGGCCGGGGCCACCGCGTCCTCCAGATCGAGGATCACGCCGTCGGCGCCGTACAGGCCCGCGTTGTACATCAGCTTGGGGGTGTTTCCGGGCAGGTAGAGGCGCGAGCGGCGGAAGCGGTCCCTGGCGGTGGGCTTCGGAATGACCAGCCGCTCGGGGAGGATCTGGGCCGTGAGCCCGGGCAGGGCGCGGCGCACCGCGGCCTCCAGGCGCGCGTCGATCACGAAGGGCAGCGCGCCGGAGTCGTCCAGCTCCACCAGCCCGTGCTCCTGGCCGAGCGCGGCCAACCCGCGCGTGAGCTGGGCGCGGATGGACGCGCCGTACATGGACTCGACCTTGGAGTTGACCCGAAGCTCGAGACCACCCGCCTCGCGGGGCTCGAAGGCCACCCAGCAGTCGGAGCGCACGTCCTTGCCGCGCACGCCCGCTTCGCCTCTGACGCTGCTCATGCCTGCCTCCTGAGAGGGCCACGTGGGCCCGGGGGCCGGCAGGCTATCCAAGGGGGGCGAGGGCTGCCACGCGGACAGCACTCGGCACTCGGCGTGCGGAGATGGCGGTACCAGCCGAGGCTCGCGGCGGGGGCGGGTACGCTGAGGCAAGGGTATGGTTCTGGGTCACCCCCCGACCGGAATGAGGTGCGACATGCTGCTGCTCCTGCTCGCGTGTGGCGTGATTCACGAGGCGGACACCGGGAACGGCACTCCGTTCGCCGACGACTCCGCCTCCACGGGGCTGGTCGAGGTCGGTCTGTTCGTGAGCACTGCGGCCAGCGGGTGCTGGGCATTCCAGACGTTGGAGTTGGACGGAGCCTACTGGTCAGACTACGCGACGGGATCATCGATCCCCTGTGACGACATGGCTTGGGCGGTCGCGACGACCGACGATCGCTGTTTCCTCGTCCCCGCCCTGTGCGGAGGTGCGATTCCGGCCGACCCGCTGATCTCGATGGACGAGGCGGCGGCGGCCGCATGCCAGGACGCAGCCGAGCACTGGCCTGAGTGCGGCTGCGAGCAGGCGGTCGACCAGGTCCCCGGCCCACCGCTCTCTACCGATCCTCCTCCCACAACCCCCGCTGCCGGAGCTGCTCGATCACGATCGCGGTTCGCGCCGGGCACCACTGCTCCGTGATGCGCGCCACCGCCGGGATCCAGTCGTCGTCCCGGGTGCGCCAGGTGCGCCCATCGCTGGTGGTGAAGTGCTTGCTGTCTCCCCAGCGGGCGGACTCGGCCACGATGGCCAGCGAGAGCTCGTCGGCGCGGGCCTGAGCCAGGGCCTGGGTGCGCGCGCCCGTGAGCGGCCCGTCGCCCTGCAGCACGGCGGCGGCGCGGGCGGCGAAGCGCGTGCGGTAGCGGGCGTTGGCGGTGAGCTTCTCGTGCAGCCACTGTGGGTGGAAGTAGGGGAAGCTCGCCACGTTCATCTGGTAGGAGTCCGCGCGGGTGCCGATGTTCACGCGGTCCTCGGTCAGCCCGACGCCCGGGGACCAGGCCTGGACGAGCAGCGAGTGCTCGGAGTCGTGGGCGTAGAAGGTGAAGCCGTGGTCCACATCGCTGCGGTCGCGGATGGCGTAGAAGTTGTTGGGCTCCTTGTTGCCCGTGAAGGCCCCGGTGGGCGCGTCGAAGTTCCCGGTCCAGAAGATGACCAGCATGTAGTCGATGAGGTTGTCCACATCGACGAGCACGGGCAGCTCGGGGTCGCGGGTGCCGTCGGGGGTGTTGCCCTGCAGGGCCTCGTAGTCCTCGTCCGACTCGAAACCCGCCTGGCAGCGGTTCCAGATGTCCTCCCAGACCTCGAGGGTGCCGTCGGTGGCCTCGATGACGCGGGCGGTGGGGTCGTCGCCGTCCACCTTGACCACGTCGTAGGCATCCTTCTCGCCCCCCAGGTAGGTGGCGGCGAAGCTGGCCTCGGCGCGCTCCTGGCTCTGGTAGACGCCCCAGTACACGCCGTCCAGGTACAGGTGGTAGTAGCGGCTGCGGGTGTAGGGGCGGCCCAGCTCGCGCTGCGCGTCCCGCGAAAACACGTCGCGGGTCAGCGTGTTCTCCTCGCCAGAGGTGCCGTAGAAGGCCCAGGCGTAGTTCATGCTGGTGCGCAGGTCGAAGGTGTCGAACCCCTCGGCGCCCTCGGCGCCGAAGAGGGGCCAGTTCAGCTTTGTCTCGCCGTACTCACCGCGAAAGAACAGGCGCCAGGCGCGCTTGGGGCAGTGGGCCCAGCGGCTCCAGCCGCCGCGGATGCGCAGGCCCGCGTCGATCTGGAAGCCCAGGCCCTCGGGCTCCAGCAGCTCCAGGGAGACGGGCCGCTCCCACTCCTCGCCGTGGCCCATGGGGTTGGTGTAGATGCCGGTCTCTTCGTCGAAGAGGTTGTCCAGATCGGTGACCAGCGACAGGGTGGGCACGTCCACGAGCGCGGGCACGATGAGATCGGCGTAGGCGGGATCGTCGCAGACCCTCCGGTCCATGCCGTAGTCGATGGCCACCCGGGAGTCGCGGTAGTAGTCGGTCTCGTAGGGCTCGGGCCAGCCCTCGCCCGGGGCGCGGTCGTCGGGGGAGAGGGCGCAGACCTGGGCCGGGAAAAGGTAGGTGGCGGTGATGACGGCGCCGTCGCCCTTGCCGGCCTTCACCGCGTAGGCCCGCAGCACGAAGCCGGGGGTGGGGTCGCGGTGGTCGTCGGAGAACGGGTCTACGGTCACGGTGACGGGGCTCGTCCCCTCCTGGACCCGGGCCGAGGTGCGCGGGTCGCTGGCGTCGGTGGTGAAGCGCAGGGTGGCGCCGGGCTCCTCCACGGTGAGCACGAGGTCGAAGGGGGCCTCGAAGAAGCCGTGGGCGACGGACAGGGCCACCCCCATGGTGTCCTCGACGATCTCCGTGTCGGGGAGGGTGTCCTCGAGGCCGGTTTCCGCGGCAAAGGGCTCGGAGTCGGACCCATGGGGCACAATCCCGATGGGGGTGCAGGCGCAGAGGATGAAGAGGAGGGTGGGGAGCATGGCACACAGGATACTCCATCCGGGGAGGTCGGTACGGGCCGGGGCACATGCCCGAATCGTCGGACACTGAGCCATCAGCTTTCAGGTATCAGGTTTCAGCAAGCACCTTCCCCGCGAGTCACCCGACTCGGGCCTGTTCACCCCGCCGGTGAAGTGCGCTGATGCCGGCTGCCGCTCGAAAGAGCTGATAGCTGACCGCTGATACCTGACGGCTTCGTCGGCGCAGCCGACGATTCGGGCACATGCGACGCGCGAGCTGTGTCCGTTCCCGATGAGCCGGAGCGTCTGGTCATCGCCAGAGGCCGTCGGGGACCCTCCGCCCCCCACCCGGCACCTGGCGCTCCACACCGAGCCAGGGAGATGTTCCATGATCTTCAATTGCGAGCGCTGCGATACGCGCATCGAGTGCGCCGACGAACACGCGGGCCTGTCGATCTGCTGCCCCGCATGCGGTGCCGAGCTCACGGCGCCCACTCCCTCCGCGTTCGGCCCCGGCGCGGTCGTCCCGGTCGAGGTGCTGGACTTCGACGGCGATGTCGCCCTGGTGTCGCTGCCCGGAGGCCAACCCGGCGTGCTGCCCCGGGACGAAATCTCTTGGACGATCGACCTCCCCCGGCCGGCCGACCGCCTGCAGGTGGGCCAGACCGTGACGGTCCTGGTCACCGGCGCCGACGAGCGGGGCCGGCTGGTGGTCAGCCAAAGGCGGGCCGACCTCGCCGAGGATC
Source organism: Pseudomonadota bacterium (assembly GCA_043814015.1). Taxonomy (GTDB): domain Bacteria; phylum Myxococcota_A; class UBA796; order UBA796; family JAFGLY01; genus JBDRKM01. The sequence goes on along the minus strand of JBDRKM010000506.1, from coordinate 3,836 downwards.
CCTGGGAGGGCCTCATCCCGGCGCGGCTGCGGCCTGGCCAGCGCGTGAAGGCCACGGTCCGTGGCCTACGCACCAACAAGGGTGGCCACGTGCGCGTGGTCCTCGATCTGGATCCCGGACTGATTGGCTACGAGCTGCGCGCCGGGACCACCGTCACGGGCGAGCCCGGGCTCGATCGCGGTCAAGTCTGCGAGGTCGTCGTGGAGGATCTGCTCGCCGCCGAGCGCAGGATCGTGATCTCCATCCCAGGCACCCAGCCGGCCGATGGCCGCGATGAACCCCACCCCCGAGGCATCGCCCCCACGCCCGCGCTCCCCGCGCCCGGCACCCACCGCCCGCCCCCGGCGGGGCTGGTGCTCCTGGCCGGTCCAGCCTCCTTCCTCGCCATGCTGACCAGCCAGCGAGCCTTCGACCCCCAGGCGCTGGCCTTCGACCCCCTGGCATCGGCTCAAGCCTTCAACCAGTTCAGCCGGGACCATGCCGGGATCCGGACCGTGTTCGTCCACCAGGCCGACACCGCCGAGCACATGGTCGCCCAGTACGGCACCGCGCTGGCCTCCGCGCAGGGTGGCGCCGCGGTCGTCGTCACCGACGAGGCCAACCGGGAGCAGACCCTGGGCGCGATGCTGGCCGCGCGGCGCGGCGGGGTGCCGCTGTTCTTCCTGGTGCACGGCGACCCAGGCGTGCTGATGGACGCCGAGAGCATGGCGGTGGCCTTCCGGACCTCCATCGACCTCGGCATCGAGGACCTGCTGGGCCTGCGGCCCGGCGTCACCCTGGTTTCTTCTTCCCTTCTACCCAGCGGGGGTCGCGCCCGGAGGGTGCTGCTGGGATGCCGCGCGCTGGCGGAGCACTGCGAGTGCGACTGGCGCATCCTCGCCACCCTCCGCGAGCGCTACGAGCAGCGCGCCCGGATGGACCGGCCGGTGTGGTTCTGCGAGGACCGACCCGGGGAGGCCCACACCCGGCGCCTGCTCTCCGAGCTCGAGAGAGGTGGGATCGTCACGCGCTCCTTCGAGAGCAGGAACGTGGCCAACAGCTGGGGGGCCCAGCTGGAGGACGCCGACGACATCGCGCGGCTCTTCGAACAAGGCCTCTGGCTCGAGTACGCCGCCGCCGACGCGGTCGGCCGCATCACCGGGGTCACGGACGTCCGGCTGCGGGCCCAGCTGCTGATCGGCGACGCCCAGCGCGAGATCGACGTGATGGCCTCCACCGGCTCGCAGCTGCTGCTGCTGGAGTGCAAAACCGGGGGATGGAACAGCGCCGATCTGACCAAGCTGGCCGGAGTCCGCGACGCCCTGGGCGCCGAGGCCTGGCTGGTGGCCACGCGCTCGCAGATGCTCAGCGATCTGGCCGAGAGCTCTCGCCGGTACGGGCTGCACCTGATCAGCGCCACCGCGCTGGTCGAGGACCCCCAGCAGATCCTGCGTCCGGAAGCCCAGCCGCTCGCACCCGCCGCGCCCTCACCCCGGCGGAACGAGGTCGCGCGACCCCACCGCGGGGCCTCGAGCGCCCTCGCTCCCGGGGTCGCCTGGTAGACCGCACGCCCGGCGCGGGATGAGACGAAGAGAGCCGGGTGCCCGAAGGCACCCGGCCGCGGCGGTCGCAGGATCGGACGGCGCCGATCAGCAGCCAGAGCCGGGGTAGACCGAGGCGTCCTGGTCGTCGCAGTCCCAGCCGAGGGCCGGGTAGGTGGCGGAGTCGTAGGCGTCGGGCTGCCACCACTCGAAGTAGCCGTCGCCGTCCAGGTCGAAGTACTCCGCCCCAGCGCCGCCGTACAGGCCGATGTCGCTGGTGCTGCCGTCGGGATCGAGCCGCGCTGGGTCTCCGGCGTCGATGAGCGTGGAGCGGTCGTCCAGGTGCAGGTCCCAATCCAGCGGATCGGCGGAGGAGGTGTCCAGGAAGAACGGGAAGTCGCCGATGTTGCCGTCGGAGCCTACCGGGACCGTGGTGCTGCCGAAGTCGTCCAGGAGGTCGTCGTAGGCGCAGGACAGGGTGGTGGAGCTGGTGGAGAAGAAGTACACGCCGTCCGCGCTGCTGGTCCCGAAGTTCCAGGCCAGGACCGAGTTCTCGAGCACGGTGTCCGTGCTGCTGGAGAGCACGAGCCCGCCGCCGTAGGAGGCGATGTTGTCCACGATCACGCTGTTGGTGATGGTCAAATCGACGGAGATCTCGATCCCGACACCGCCGCCGTAGGTGCCGCCGTCGTTGTCGGCCACGAGCACGTTGTCCAGCGTGGCGGTGCTGTAGTAGAACGACCCCAGCCCGCCGCAGGCCCAGCTCGCGGTGTTGCCGGCGATCACGGAGTTCTGGACCACGAGATCGCTGTATTCCCAGCCAACCACGCCCACGCCCAGGTACCCCACGTTGTCGAGGACACGGACGTTGTCCAGCACGGCCGCGCCGTAGCTCACGTACACGCCGGCGCCGTAGTAATCGGCCACGTTGGCCTCCACGATGAGGTCCAGCAGGGCGAGGTCGGCGTTGTCCACATAGACACCGCCTCCGTAGGAGGCATCGCCGTTGGTGATGGTGAAGCCCTGCAGGACCGCGGTGGTCTCACCGGAATCCACCGAGACCACCGAGCCGCTCGCGCCGCCGTCGATGATGGTCAGCTCGGCGCCGTACAGCCCGATGACCTCGATGTCGTTGCCGTTGAAGTCGATGTTCTCGTCGTAGGTGCCGGGCAGGACCAGCACGCAGGCCGAGGAGGCGTCGATGCCGTCCTGGATGGCGGCGTAGGGGTTGGAGAGGGAGCCGTCGCCCGCGGTGGAGCCGGTGGCGATGTCCACGAAGACGGGCTCCAGAGGATCGGTGTCGTCGCAGTCCCAGGCGTTGTCGGCGTAGCCGCTGGGCAGGCTGCAGGCCGGGGTGGTGCTGGCGGAGTCGCCGTAGCCGTCGCTGTCGGCGTCCAGGTACCAGGTCAGGGCGTCGGCCGCGTCGGCCTCGTCGGTGGTGCCGTCGCAGTCGTTGTCCGCGCCGTCGCAGACCTCGGTGGCCGCGGGGTTGATGGCGGCATCGGTGTCGTCGCAGTCGGTGTCGTCGGCCAGGTAGCCGCTGGGCTGGGTGCAGGCGACGGTGGTGCTGGCGGCATCGCCGTAGCTGTCGGAGTCGGCGTCGGCGTACCAGGTGAGGGCGTCGGCGGCCGCGGCTTCATCCGTGGTGCCGTCGCAGTCGTCGTCCACGCCGTTGCACAGCTCCGTGGCGCCGGGGTTGACGGCGGCATCGGTGTCGTCGCAGTCGGTGTCGTCGGCCAGGTAGCCGGTGGGCAAGTAGCAGGCGACGGTGGTGCTGGTGGCATCGCCGTAGGTGTCGCCATCGGCGTCGGCGTACCAGGTGAGGGCGTCGGCGGAATCATCTTCATCCGTGGTGCCGTCGCAGTCGTCGTCGGTGCCGTTGCACTGCTCGGTGGCGCCGGGGTTCACCGCGGCGTCGGTGTCGTCGCAGTCGGTGTCGTCGGCCAGGTAGCCGGCGGGCAGGGTGCAGGCGAGGGTGGTGCTGGCCGCGTCGCCGTAGCCGTCGCTGTCGGCATCGGCGTACCAGGTGAGGGCGTCGGCCGCGTCGTCCTCATCCGTGGTGCCATCGCAGTCGTCGTCGGTGCCGTTGCAGACCTCGGTGGCGCCGGGGTTCACCGCGGCGTTCGTGTCGTCGCAGTCGGTGGCGTCGGCCACGTGGCCGCTGGGCAGGGTGCAGGCCTCGGTGGCGCTGGCGGCATCGCCGTAGGTGTCTCCGTCGGCGTCGGCGTACCAGATGAGGGCGTCGGCGGCATCGTCTTCATCCGTGGTGCCGTCGCAGTCGTCGTCGGTGCCGTTGCACAGCTCGGTGGCGCCGGG
>JBDRKM010000505.1:0-29972 GCA_043814015.1 Pseudomonadota bacterium | reverse complement strand
GCGCCAGCGCCAGCCCGCCGAGCAGCAGGCCGAGGCGCGGGCCGGGCGCGCCCTGGGAGCAGCCCGCGCAGCTCCCGTCGCCGGGGGCGTCCGCGCCGTCGCAGTCCTGATCCACGCCGTCGCCCGGAGCATCCTCGGCCTCCGGGTGGACGCCCGCGTCCTCGTCGTCGCAGTCGGTGGCGTCGGCCACGAACCCCCGCGGGGGCGCGCAGGCGATGGTGACGGCGTTGGGATCGCCCCAACCATCGCCGTCCCGATCCAGGCACCAGGCGCGGGCGTCGAGCGCGTCGGGCTCGTCGATCATGCCGTCGCAGTCGTCGTCCTTGCTGTCGCAGCGCTCGCGCTGGCCGGGGTTCACCTCCGCGTCGGCGTCGTCGCAGTCGCGCGCGTCCGCCAGGTAGCCGGGGGGGGGCTCGCAGGCCTTGACGCTCGAAGCTGGATCGCCCCAGCCATCGCCGTCCAGATCCGCATGCCAGGTGGCGGCGTCGACCGGATCGGGCCCGTCGATGGCGCCATCGCAGTCGTCGTCGCGGCCGTCGCAGCGCTCGCGCTGGCCGGGGTTCACCCCCGCGTCCGCGTCGTCGCAGTCGCCCTGGGCCAGCACCCAGCCGGTGGGGGGCACGCAGGCCACGACGCCCGAGCCGGGATCGCCCCAGCCGTCACCGTCCCGATCCGCGCGCCAGATCGCGGCATCGACCGCGTCGGGCTCATCGATGGTGCCGTCGCAGTCGTTGTCCTTCGTGTCGCAACGCTCCACCCCGTCGGGGTTCACCAGCGCGTCGGCGTCGTCACAGTCGCCCGCGTCCGCCACCCAGCCGCTGGGGGCGCTGCAGGCGACGAGCGACGTGGCGGGCGCTCCCCAGCCGTCGCCGTCCAGGTCCAGGTGCCAGGTCGGGGCATCGACCGCGTCGGGTTCGTCGATGGTGCCGTCGCAGTCGTTGTCCCTGGTGTCGCAACGCTCCACCCCGTCGGGACGGGCCCAGGGGTCCTCGTCGTCGCAGTCCAGGCAGGCGGCCCAGCCGTCCCAGTCGTCGTCGGCCCACAGCACCACGCCGTCGCAGTCGTAGTCGGTCGGGTCCGTGCAGTCCTCGGGGGCGCCGGGGTGGAACGCCGGATCGCCGTCGTCGCAGTCGCCGGGCTCGGCCACGTGGCCCGCGGGGGCGGTGCAGGCCAACGCCGGGGAGCTGGCCTCACCCCAGCCATCGCCGTCCGCGTCCGGGTACCAGGTGCCCGCGTCGCTGGCGTCCGGCTCGTCCACGGTGCCGTCGCAGTCGTTGTCGAGCCCGTCGCAGACCTCGTCCAGCGCCGGGCTGATGGCGTCGTCCTCGTCGTCGCAGTCCCCCTCGTCGGCGGTCACGCCATCGCCGTCGAGGTCCACCAGCTCGATCCAGCTCGGGCTCGCCCAGACCCACTCCTCGGTCAGCCCGTTCCCGTCGTCGCACCAGGCGGAGCCCGCCGCGGTGGGGCCGTCGATCTGGACGGCGAGGTAGAGCCACTCCGGGACCTCCTCGGCCGGGATGGCGGCGCCCCAGCTGGCGCTGTCGAGCGCGGCCAGCTCCCAGGTGTCGTCCATGGAGACGAGGTAGACCGCCAGCACCGAGGCGGCCCAGGCGGCGGGGACCCGGACCTCCGCGTCGAGGGCTTCGCCCGCCGGCAGTGAGAGATCCTCGCCGAGGGTGCCGAGCAGGGCTCCGTCGGAGCTGAATTCGAGCGCCACGGGCAGCGCCGGGCCCGAGGTGGCCAGGACGCGGCGCGCCAGGGAGGCCTCGTAGATGGCCTGGCGGTCCCAGGGCTCGCCCTCGGGCACCGCCACCAGGGTGAGGCCGCCGGTGCTGACGTGCAGGCCGGTGGGGGTCAGGGTCGAGCAGAGGTCGCCGGGGCAGGTGTAGTGGGAGTCCGTGCCCCCCCAGAAGCCCATCCGCAGCGCCAACCCGTCGGGGTCCAGCGCGTAGTGGACCGCGCCCGTGGCGACCGTCCTGCCGGTGCTGATCTCGTAGCCGAGCGGCCCACCGAGGCTCTCGCCCCACGACGAATACACCTCCACGATAGGCTCGAAGGGCTCCGAGAGGCAGGTCCAATCCACCTCCATGGGCGTGGCGTACCAGGAATGATGCGGCACGAGCAGCAGATCCCCGTAGGTGGCCTGCAGGCCCTCGAGCCAGGTCTCCAGGGTGCCGCAGTCGGGGATGCTGCTGGAGGTGCTGCCGAGGGGGAGGGTGTCGGTGAACCGGAGGCCGGCCAGCTCACTGTCGGAGCCGAAGAGCATGAGGTTGCGATGGCCGAGGTTGCCGCTCGGGCCGACGAGCCACAGCTCGGCGCCCGGCACCACCACCAGCCCGGTGCCCTCGTCGTCGTGCGCGAGGACATCCCTGAAGAACGCCGTCCAGAGGACCGGTGAGGCGGCGAAGGCCCCGTTCACGTGGTCGGTGAAGGAGACCCAGTCCAGCCCGTTGTCCTGGGCGATGTCGAGGGCGTCGGCCAGGGCGCCGCAGCCCGCGCCGCAGCCCGCGCCGAGATCGGCGGAGTGGCCATCTCCGGAGATCCCGGTGTGGACGTGGGGATCGCCCAGGTAGAAGGTGTGGCCCTCGAAGCTCTCCGCGCCCCGCGCGCCGGCCGGCGCCAGCAGCGCGCCAACGAGCAGGTACAACCGCAGCGAAGAGAAGCTACCCGGATGGCCCATGGGGGCACGGTACAGCCTCTTTCGGCGGAGGGCAAGCGGAGACCCGAATCGTCGGCTCCGCCGACGAAGCCGTCAGGTATCAGCCGTCAGCAATCAGCTCTTTCGGGCAGCAGCCGGCGCTCGCGCACTTCACCCTCGGGGTGAACGGGACCGAGCGGGGTGACTCGCTAAGAATGTGCTTGCTGAATCCTGATACCTGAAAGCTGATGGCTCTGTGTCCGACGATTTGAGTTTCCCGCGTGATCATGGAGCCTCCAGCCCCAGGGCTGTATGATGTCCGGGACGCTCCACCCAGGCCCGGGATGAGATCGCTCGTCAGCCTCGCGCTCCCCACCCGCCACCGCCCACCCGACGTGGGGTGGCGCCCGTGAGCCAGTCCATCGAGCCCGGGGTGGCACGCGACCTGCCGCAGTACACCCTCCGGCTGCTGGGCTGGCGCAGCCTGCTCGCCGTGGCGGTGTTCGCCCTCTACACCGGCTGGGGGCTGCACGTGGTGAGCGCCGCGCGCCACATCCAGCGGGAGAGCGCCCAGCGGGTCACCTGGATCGCGCGCCTGCAGGAGTCCCAGCACACCCTGCTGACCACCGGCCCCGAGGACCCGGAGATCCGCCAGGCCCTGGTGCGCATCGGCCTGGTCGCCGAGCAACGGCACGCGCTGGCGCCCACGACGGGCGATCCCGAGGGCCTGCTCACCGCCGTCGCGCGGCTCGGCGACACCCTCGAGGTCCCGCACGCGCGCGACGCAGCGCGCACAGCCATGGTCAGCGCCATCGACCGGGAGATGACAGGCGCCTTCGACGAGCTCTCCCTGCTCACCCGACGCGAGGCCTTCCGCTGGGAGCAGCTCCAGTACCTCGCCATCTCGGCCGTCGGCCTGGCCACCCTCGCCCTGCTCGCCCTGCTGCTCGCCCGGCACCGTCGCCTGCTGGCAGAACGCCTCGGGGAGCGCCTGGAGGTCGCGGCCCGCGAGGCCCTGCTCGCCCGTCGAGAGGCCCAGCGCGCCTCCCGGGCCAAGTCGCGCTTCCTCGCCACGGTCAGCCACGAGCTGCGCACCCCCATGACCGCCATCCTCGGCACCGCGGAGCTCCTCGGCCGGCAGGATCTCACCAGCCGCCAGGCCGGCTACATCGCGGCGATCCGCAGCGCGGGCGAGACGCTGCAGGCCCTGATCGAGGACGTCCTCGATCTCTCCCGGATCGAGGCCGGCAAGCTGGAGCTGATCGAGGAGGACGTGCCGCTCTTCGCCCTGTTGGACGACCTGGCCACCATGTTCGCCGGGCGCGCCGTGTGCAAGGGCCTGTTCTTCACCGTACACGCCGGCCCTGGGCTGCCGGCGGTGGTCCGCGGGGACAGCCTGCGGCTGCGGCAGGTGCTGGTCAACCTGGTCGGCAACGCCATGAAGTTCACCGATCGCGGCAGCGTCTGCGTGAGCGCCTCGCCCACCCCCTGCGCGCCCGGGCGGATCACCTTCGAGGTCACCGACACCGGGCCAGGCCTCTCCCCGGAGCAGGCCGCCACCATCTTCCAGCCCTTCACCCAGGTGGACTCCTCCATGACCCGCACCCATGGGGGGGCCGGCCTCGGGCTGGCCATCTCGCGCCACCTGGTCGAGGCCATGGAGGGCACCCTGGAGGTGGTGAGCCAGCCCGACGCCGGGGCGCGCTTCCTCCTCGACGTGGTGGCGCCCACCGTCGTGGCCGCCAGCCCCCCCCGGGCCACCGGGCCCGTGGTCCTGGTGGGCGAGGGGCCCGCGCTCGACGCCCTCGCGCTGCAGCTCACCGCCGCCGGGCTCTCCCTCCGGCGGGCCTGCGATCCCGCCGCCTGCAACGCCCTGCTCGCGGCCCTGCCCCCGGAACCCGCGGGGACCCTCGTGCTGGGCTCGGGCACGCCGCTGCCCGCCCGCTTGGACGCCACGCGCTGGAGCGTGTTCGAGCTGCGGCCCTACGACAGCCAGGAAACGGCCACCGCCGTGCCCCACGTGCGGCCCCTGGTCGAGCCGGTTCGGCCTGGCCTGGTCGACGCCCTGCTCGCGCCCGACGAGGCCGGCCCCGCCCAGGAAAGCGCCGCCCCGGCGCCCCTCAGCTCCAGCCACCGCGTGCTCGTGGTGGACGACAACGAGATGAACCGGCTGGTCCTGGCCGAGATGCTGGTCACCCTCGGCTGCCGCGTCGGCCTGGCCGCCGGCGGCCTCCAGGCCCTCGATCGCGCCGCGTCCGAGCCCTTCGCCCTGGTGCTGATGGACGCCGAGATGCCCGATCTCGATGGCTTCGAGACCACCCGGCGCCTGCGCGCCGCCGGCCACCTCACGCCCGAGACCGCCATCGTGGGCCTCTCGGGCCATGTCACCCCCGAGCACCGCGCCCAGGGGATGGAGTCCGGCATGGATGAGTACCTGGCCAAGCCCATCCAGCTCGCGACGCTGCAGCGGACGCTGATCCGGTGGTGTGAACGGGCGTAGCCCGGAGCGCTACCACCCCACCGGCGTCAGCCAGGCCTCCACCTGCCCGCGCCGCTCCCCCCAGCTCCAGCAGCAGGCAGGCGTAGCCGCTCTCCTCGTCGGTCAGCACCGCCACGGCCGTCGCCGGGTACAGGTGCAGGATGCGCAGGGCTCGCGCGCGCACGCCGCGGCTGGACCAGCGCCAGTCCTGCAGATCCGGGCACCACTGCAGGCAGCCGCCGCCCGCGCCCCGCAGCCGCTCGGACTCCGCCGGATCGAGCAGGTTGAAGTGGGACAACTGTTGCTCCTGCGCCACCCGGTCGTCTTCAGAGACGAGGGTGCAGGGCGGCCGCTCCCGAGCATCGAGCCGGGGCAGGGCCGCGGGCAGGGCCGCGGCGAAGCGCTCCTCGGGGGCGTAGTACAACCCCGCGATGCGCCCCGTGTCCAGCGCCAGAAGGGTGATGAGGGTGGCCCCACACAGGCCGGCCGGCCAGGGCCTGAGCGCGCCCAACGCCGCCCCGGTCACCAGCGCCAGGGCCACACCGGCCGGCAGCCAGTGGCGAAAAGCGGCGTCGTCGAAGGCGGCCATGACCAGGTGCACGGCCAACGCCCAGGCCAGCAGGATGAGGACGGGGACCCGCGAGATGGCGCGCGCGCGCAGGCGGTTGCCGGGCGCGGGTGGCGCGAGCAGGGCCAACGCCACCAGCACCGGCAGCCAGGGGCCTGCCCACGGGGCGAGGTAGTCCCGCAGGCCGACGTTCACCGGCCACATGAAGCGCCCCTCCCCTTCCCCGGGCAACCCACCTGGGAAGATGAGCGGCAGCACCGCGGCCACGGCCAGCGCCGCGCCCCCGAGCAGCAGGGGCAGGTGGACCTTGAGGGGCCGCGGCGGGCGCCAGATCACGAGCAGCAGGGCCGGCAGGGCGGCCACCAGGGACTCCAGCCGCGTGGCCACGGCCAGGGAGGCGGCGGAGGCCGCCACCAGGCTCAACCCCCAACCACCACCGCGGCCCGCCACCACCAGGGCCCAGAGGGACACGAGGGTGAGCGCCAGGGGGATCATCACGTTGTAGGCCGAGGAGGACCAGAAGGCGTGGTTGCCGTACAGCGCCAGCAGCGCCGCGGTCCAGGCCGCCGCCCGCCCCCCGAACAGCTGCCACGCCAGCCCCGCGGCCGCGGCGATGGACACCAGCGCGACGCCCCCCGAGACCACCAGGAGCCAGCCTGGGCCCGTCAGGACCCGGCCCAGGCCCCAGTAGAGCCACTGCATGGCCGGGTACAGGACCGTCCCGCCCCGGGTGGGGGCGCGGCTGCCCAGGAAGAGATCGAGGTAGTCGGCCTCGTGGCCGTCGAAGGCGTGCTCCGGGAGCGCCGGCAGCCACAGGAAGCGCACCGCCAGGGCCAGGATGGCGAAGGCCAGGGCCGGGGCGACCCACCCGCGGGGGGGCGCCAGCGCCCGCCGGGCCTGCACCAGCCCCACCACCAGCCCCACCAGGGCCAGGGCCGCGGGCCAGGCCGTGGTCCAGGTGGCCGCCGGCTCCACGGGGTTCACGGCACCCCCGGCGCGGCGCGCCCGGAGACCACGAGGAGGTGGTCCACCCCCAGGCCCTCATCGGTCCCCACGGCCCGCTCCTCGCTGGCCCAGGGCCTGAGCAGGCGGTGCAGCCGCACCAGGAAGGCCTGGGCCGGGCTGTAGTCGTAGACGACGATGAACACGCGGTGGCCGGCCTCCGTGTGGTGCCTGAGGATGGCGTCCATGCGGTCGGGCCATAGATCGGTGAAGGTGTAGAAGGTCAGATCGCCGTAGGCGCGGGGCTGCCCATAGCGGTAGTCCGTGTACTCCATGGGGAAGGGCGCCACCATGGGCATGGGCCGCCAGGGCCGCAGACGCCACAGCGTGGGCGAGACGGCGCGCTTGTCGTCGTCGGGCTCCAGCGCCGGGGACAGCAGCCACAGCCCATCGCCCGGCTCCGCCTCGGCCAGGGCCAGGTCCACCGCCCGCGGCCGGGCCTGATCGCGCCAGATGCGGCCCAGCCGCGCCCACTCCTCTGGCACCACCCAGGCACCCTGGGCCACGGCCAGCGCCAGCGCCAGGGCCCACCAGCCGCGGATCCGCGCGCTCGCCAGGCCCACGAGCACGGCGCCGGCGGGCATCAGCAGGCTCCAGTAGGGGAACTGGTGCGGCGCCGCCACCCCCACCAGGATCATCCCCACCGTGGCGCCCGCGATCCCGAGCCAGAGGGCGGCCGGCAGCCAGACCCGGCGCAGGGCGGGCAGGCCGAGGGCCAGGGCAGGCAGGCACAGCCAACTGAAGCGCCGGACCCAGTCGGCCACGCTCAGGTCGAGGCGCAGGGGTGGCTGGCCGAAGGTGTCTCCCTCACCCAGCAGGGCGAGCGCCCCGGCCACCACCGGCGCGGCGCCCAGGGCCAGCACCAGCAGGCAGCGCAGGCCGTCCCCGCGGTGCCGTGCCAACACCCCGACGGCCACGATCCCGGCCGCCAGGCCCCCGAGCACGTGGGTCCAACCGGCCGCGATCCCCAGCAGGGACACGGGCATCCAGCCCGAGAGGCCCGTGCGGTAGCGGGCCCAGGCCCACAGCAGCCCGGCCAGCAGGGCCTGCAGCAGGGGGTAGTCGTTCACCTCGGCGGCGTAGTGCAGCGCTACCGGGGCGGTGCTCGCCAGGGCCAGGGCCACCAGGCCCGCGCGCTCCCCACCCAGCAGGTGGGCGGCGCGCCAGGCCGCGAGCACGGCCAGCCAGGAGCAGAGCGCCGAGAACCCCAGGAACAGGATGGGCCGGGGTGCGGTGCGCTCCAGCAGGGCGTAGCAGAGGCCGTACAGCGGCGGGTGCAGCCCGACCCAGGTCCCCAGCAGCCGCCCCGGCTCCTCCAGGGCTTGCACCAGCGGCGCCTGGTAGGCCGAGTAGGCGATGGAGACCTCCTCCCAGCGGGCCAACGCACGCCCGGCGCGGAGCAGGGCCGCCAGGAGCAGCAGCGCCACCGTGAACCCCGCGCGCCAGCGGGCCGCCGCGCCGTCGGCGCTCCAGGGGCGCGGCGCCAGGAGCCAGGTGCTGCGCCGCGGGCAGGCCACTCCCGCCTCAGGGGAGCCCGGCATCCAGCACCTCGCGCAGCCGGCGCACGCGCGCCAGCTCGACGGGGCGCCGCCAATCGCCGCCCTCCTTGAGCCAGGAGCCCACGATCAAGGCCTGGGCCAGCCCCGCCAGGCGGGGGGCGTCCCGCTCGGTGACCCCGGAGCCCACCACCACCGGCAGGCCGGCGGCGCGGGCCTCGGCCACGTCGGCCGGATTCGTGGCCGCACCGGTGGCCGTGCCCGTCACGATCAGGGCGTCGGCCCCGCAGAAGGCCGTGCCGCGGGCCACCTCCGCCAGGGACAGATCGGCGGTGACCGCGTGGGCCGCATGCTTCTTGCGGATGTCCGCCCAGATGGCCACCACGGCGCGCAGGCTGGCGCGGGCCCGCAGCAGGGGGCCGGCGCAGGCGTCGAGCCAGCCCTCGTCGGCCACGTGGGCGTAGGCGAAGCCCTCCACCCGCAGGAAGCGCGCGCCCGCGGCCACCGCCACGCCCAGGGCTTCCTCGTTGGCGCCCGCCAGCACCTGCAGCCCCACGGGCAGCCCGAAGCGGATCACCGCGGCCGTGGCGATGGCCATGGCGGCCACGGTGGCGGGCTCCACCCGCCCGCGCAGGTAGGGCAGATCGCCCATGTTCTCCACCAGCAGGGCATCGCAGCCCCCCGCCGCCAGCCGCTCCGCGTCGCGCTCCGCGGCGGCGACGACGGCACCGACATCGCCCGCCCAGCCCGGAGAACCGGGCAGGGGCGGCAGGTGGACCATGCCCACCAGGGCGCAGCGAAGATCGTCAGGAAACGGCCAGGACGGTGCGGGCATGGAACCGCCGGGAGCTGCCGGGGGTCGCTGAGCATCACCGGCGCCGTCCCCGCCGTCAACCAGGCGCGCAACCCGTTAGCCTGCTCCTCCCACGTCGACGAGGCACGCATGTCCAGTCGCTCTGCCCTCATCACGGTCCTCTTCTCCATCGGCCTCGGGGGCTGCATCCACACTCCCTGGGCCGCCCACCGCATCCACGTCGCAGAGCAGCAGGTGCTCGAGGCCCCCGACTCCGCGGCCGGCTGGATGGCCCTGGGCGACGCTTTCAAGCGCGCCCACTCCCCGCGCAAGGCGCGTCAGGCCTACCAGAAGGCCCTGGCCCTCGATCCGGGCCTCCCCGGCGCCCACGCGGCCATCGCGGACATCCAGCCCCGGCACCGCATCCGCCGCCTGGAGAAGCGCGCCCTGCGCGATCCGGGCAACGACAAGATCTGGGGCGACGCGGCCGACGCGCTGCTGGAGTCCGGCGACGAGGTGAAGGCCCTGCGCTTCTACATCCACGCCCTGCGGATCGATCCCCACGACGAGGAGTGGATCAACCGTGTCCTGGCCCTCGGCGGCCAGGAGACCATGCTCGAGCTGTACCGCGAGCAGATGCAGGCCCACCCCGAGAGCGACGAGATCATGGGCGACTACGGCGACCTGCTCCACAACATGGAGCGCGAGGAGGAGGCCTGCCTGGCCTGGCAGCGCGCCCAGCAGCTCGACCCGGGGGACAGCGAGTGGAACGACAAGGTCGCCGGCTGCGTCACCGGCGGCGACAGCTCCCGGGCCGCCGCCAGCCTGCTGGACGCCCTGCGCGCCCGCGCGCGGGAGAACCCCGAGGACGACGAGGTCCAGGGCACCCTGGGCGACACCCTGCTGGCCGCGGGCCGCAACGAGGAAGCCATCGAGGCCTACCGCCGCGCGCTGGAGCTCGACCCCGGCGACAGCGAGTGGCTCGACAAGCTCGTGGCCATCAGCGGCCAGCCCAAGCTGCAGATCCTGCTCGACCTCAGCGAGCGCTTCCCCACCCACGACGAGCTGTGGGGCAACCTCGGCGACATCTACCTGGCCCTCGGCCAACGGGAGGACGCGCGCGCCGCCTACCGCAAGGCCGCCGCCCTCGACCCGTCGGACGACGAGTGGACGCAGAAGCTGCGCATGTTCGGCACCAAAGAGGGTGCCAAGGGCGGCCAGGAGCCCGGGGTCATCCCGGAGGTCAACGAGGAATAGCGGGCGGGCACCGGGGCTCGATTCCGGACGCGGGAACGGGAACGGGTACGGGCACGAGAGCCTGCGGCTTTTTCTTGATAGGGCCACTCCAACGGAGGTCCCGCGATGCCCGTGGACGAGACGACGCTCCTCTCGACCCTGCCCCCGCTGGGGCTCAGCCTCGATCAGATCCCGCTGGTGACGCGCGCGTGGCGGGAGCTGCGGCTGCGCACGGGGGAGATGCTCTGGGAGCAGGGCGGGCCCACCACCGATCTGGGTGTGCTCGCCTCCGGTCGGCTGGCCGTCTTCGTGGACGGCGAGGAGATCGGCGTGGTCGAGCCCGGTGATGCGCTGGGGGAGGCCTCGGCCTTCTGCCCCGGCGCCCAGCGCTCCGCCAGCCTGCAGGCCACGGAGCCCAGCGCGGTCCTGCTGATCGACGACTTCGAGCTGGGGCGCCTGCGCCTGGCCCTGCCCAGCTTCCACGAGGCCATGCTGGACCTCGGCCTGCGCACGGCCGCCAAGCGCATCCGGGCCACCGATCTCCGCATCGCGCGCATGTCCCAGGGGGTCCTCCCCGCGCCCTCGGGCACGCCCACCTCGGGGCTGGCGCGCCTGTGGCGAGCCCTCCGCCGCGCCACCTCCGGTGACGGCTGCCCCCCCCTGCTGCCGCTCTTGAAGCGGCAGCTCGCGCTGCAGTCCCTGCCCGAGCCCGCCCTCTCCCAGCTCACCGCCGCCTTCACCCCCCACAGCTTCGAGCAAGGCGAGATGCTGCTGCGCGAGGGCGAGCCGGGCGAGTCAGCCATTTTCATCGCCAGCGGTGAGGTGCAGGTACTGCGTCACGTGCGCCACCGCATGGCCGACGTCCTGGCCACCTTCGACGCGGGCGGCGTCCTGGGGAGCCTCACCCTGGTCGTGCCCGGCCCGCGCACCGCCACCTGCCAGGCCGCATGCGCCGGCTGGCTCTACCGCATGGACCGGCCCGCCTACCGGGGCCTCGACGACCGCCCCCGCCTGGCCTGGAAGGCATGCATGCTCGCCACCCTGGGCCTGCAGCTGCGCAACGCCAACGCCCTGCTCTCCGGCTTCCAGGCCGGCAGCCACATCGGCGGCCCCCTGCCGGAGGCCCAGCTTCAGCGCCTGCTGGCCGCCGCGGGGGCGCTGCAGGGGCTGGCGACCTAGAAATCGTCCGGCAGATCCGGCAACGGTGCCGGCAACGGTGCCGGCTGGGCCTCCTGGCGCGCGCGGGCCGCGGCCACCTCCTGCTCCATCCGCGTGGCCCAGTGGTCCAGGGCCCGGCCGATGCCGGTGATCCGGGCGCGGCCCACCACCGCGTCGGGGCCGGGCTCCATGCTGCAGGCGAGCTCCATGCCCTGCTCGGCCATGGAGGGGGCGCGCTCGTCGCACAGGGCTTGCAGACAAGCCAGGGCCGGCTCGGCGCCCTCGGGGGCCCGCAGGGAGAAGACCAGGGCCAGGGCCAGCTCGTCCGGACCCACCACGTCCAGGCCACCGGCCACGGCGCTCACCAGGGCTGGGTCCTGCAGGGCCAGGCAGGTGCGCCGCGGGGGCGAAGTGGGCTGCTCGACGGGCGGGATCTCCACGGGCACGCCCTCGGGTGCTTGCAGGGCGGCCTCCATGCGCCGGAGGTCCTCGGCGCTGGGCTCGGCCTGGTACGGCCAGGGGAAGACCTCGTCCACCACCGCGGCCTGGTAGTCCATCACGGCCCACAGCTCCCAGCGCGCGTCCCCCAGGCGATCGTGGGCCGCCTCGAGGGCGGCTGGCAGGGCCGGCGGCTGGTCCTCTCCGAGCCGAGCCACCGCGTCTTCCAGGACGCGGGAGGCCCCGGCGCCGGCGAAGAGGGTCCCGTCCACCGTGCCCCACAGGGTGTCCCCCCGCGCGTCCCGGCTCCGGTAGAGGCGATGGCCGGCGAGGTCCTCGGCCAGGAAGGGCTCGATCTCCGGATCCGCCGCGGCGCTCTGCTGCTGCGCCCAGGCCGCGAACCGCATGGCCAGGCCCAGGGCGCGCCCCCAGCGCGGGGTGTCGATGGCGGCGGCGGTGGTGAAACCCTCCCCCTCGTCACGGGGCACCAGGGCTACGGTGGCCTGGCTCGGCACGATCCCGGGCAAGCCGTTGCGCAGGCTCCCGCTGTCGCGCAGCGCCTCCAGCCGGGCCAGGGGCTCAGGGTAGCCCTGGGCGCGGCGCAGGCGCACCATCATGTCGGGATAGGCCACCGCGAGCTGATCGAGGAAGGCGGCGGTGCCGGGGTCGTCGAGGTCGGCCGCGAGCTGGACCGCGGCGACCGTGCCGGGCACCAGCAGGGCGCGCGTGTCGTGCTGCTCCCCGCTGCCCATGACCCACAGCAGGAAGAGCAGCGGCACCAGCGTGAGCAGCAGCCCGAGCAGGCCGAGCCCGGCCCCCATCCACAGCATGAGCCGGACCCACAGGGGGAGAGGACGGCGGGCGGGGGCGGCCATGGGACCTCCGAGGATCGCGAGAGGCCGGGTAACCCGCCCTCCCGGTCCGCCGCCCCTGACCCGGGTTACCGGGATCGGGCTCCGGAGGTCACCATGAGACGCACCCTGCCGCTCGCCATGCTCGTCGCCGTCGCCTGCCAGGACGGCGGGCCGGACACCGGCACCGAAGGCGATGGCCCCATCCACATCCGCACCTTCAACCTCGCCGCCTCCAGCCTGCTGCTCTCCGTGCACGGCGGTGTCGGCGTCATGGCGGCGGAGGGCACCGTCTCGTCCTTCGACACCACCAGCGGCGCGACCCTGGCGAGCACGCCCGCGGGCGACTTCGCCGAGCCCGCGGTGGAGGACTGGGTGGGTGAGCGGGTGGCCATCGTGGACCGCAGCAGCGGCGGTGGCGTCTTCATCTGGACCCCTGGCGAGACCGGCTACGAGGAGCGGGTGGACGATGAGGCCAGCGCCAGCGCCTCCATGGCGCGCGGCTGGGACGGCGGCCTGGCCTGGGTCGGGCGCCGCGGCGACACCTGCCGCTTCCTGCGCGACGGCCTGCCCACCATCACCCTGGAGGCCTGCGGCTACCTGCGCGACATGGCCGCCATCCCGGCCGACGGCACCCTCTTCCTGGGCCGCGACGACGATGGGGGCGGCCTCGGCATCCTGCGCCTCGATCCCAACGGGGCCATGCTCTCCATCGACGGCCCCATCGGCCTGCTGAGCTGGGACGACACCCTGCAGACCCTCTACGCCGCCGACCCCGGCCATACCCAGGTCCACGCCCTCACCACCGCGGGCGGGCCGGTCTTCTCCCTCACCCTCGACGCCCCCATCCTCGACCTGGCCGCCCTCGACGGTGCCGGCGCCCTGGCCGTGCTGGCGGGCGAGGGCGACCAGGTGCGCGTCCACCTGATCGACGCCATCCGCGCCGAGGAGCTCACCTCCGTGGAGGCCGGCCCCTCCGCCCGCTCCCTGTCGGCCTCGGCCGACGGCAGCACCCTCGCCATCGTCCTGCCCGATCGCCTGGTGCTGGTGACCGTGGACTGGGTGGCCCTGCGCGAGGACACCGCCGGCTGATCGCCTGCCATGAGCCCAGCGGCCACACGAAGGACCAGCGGGCACCCCGCGTGAAACCGGCCTCAAAGGATGGCTCCGCGTAGGCGGGGATCGTGTCGAGCAGCCGCCTGCGAGCCCAGGGATCGTAGCCCCACAGCTCCCCCGCCCGCTCGGCGGCGCCCTCGATGAAGACCGCTCGCTGCTCCGGCTGCAAGCGCACCAGGTTGGCCTGGACCCGCGTCAGGGCCTCGAGGGAGGCGTGCTGGTCGCGTTCGTTGGCGATGAACGCCGAGCTCATGGCCAGGTACCCCAGGAACCAGTCCGCGGCCTCCGCGCCGCAGGGCCCCTCCAGCGCCGGGCCGGCCAGGGGCTCCAGGCCATCCAGGGCCTGGTAGAAGGCCCCCTGCAGATCGGCGTCGTAGCGATACCGCTCGCGCTGCAGGAGGCAGGCAGAGGGCGAATCGAGGACGGCGAACACCGCCTGCAGCGGCGTGGCGCCCGGCCCCGCGCGCCGCGCCAGCTCCTCGACCCGCGGCGTCAGCCCGCGCAGCAGGTTGATCCGGTCTTCCTCCTCGAGCTGCCCCATCCACACGCCCAGACGCCGGATGCTCGCGTCGAGGTGCTCGGGCGCCATCCGATCACCGAGCTTCACGGCCAGGTTTCCGAGCAGCACCCGCCGCGCGATGCGATCGCGCCCGGCGACGAAGGCGCCGACGTCGTCCACGGACTCCACCTCGGGCACATTGATGCGGTTGCTGATGGTGCCCCAGTCCGTCCCGTGCAGGAACAGGGGGCGGAGGGTCAGGCGATCGGGCTCGATGGCGACCAGGCGGCCCGTGAGGCCCGGGCCCAGGACCAGCAGCGCGAGGACCGGGGCCAGACCGCGGGCCCGACCCCGCCACAGCCGGGCGATGGTGCCAGCGGCGCAGGCGGCCGCCAGCGACAGCAGCGGCGCCTGGTAGCGCAGGATCTCCGGGTGCCACGACCGGGCCAGGGGCGCCGACGCGCCGCTGTCCACCAGCAGGTACATGGCCAGGAAGGCCAGGGTGAGCGCCGGGAGGGCCACGTCCAGGGGGCGGGGATCGCGCCGCACCAACCCCCGCAGCGCGCGCCAGGTCACCGCGACCACCCCCAGCGCCAGCACGGCGGCGACGCCCGCCCCCACCAGGACGGTCTCCTCACCGAGCGAGGGCGCGAAGAGCGAGCGCCAGCAGGTCGGGCCGAGCCGCGGCAGCCGCTGCAGGACGTGGCTGAAGGCGAACAGGCTGGCGGCACCGCTCTTGTAGACCGCGAAGAAGGGCACGTCCGTGCCCGCCCGCGAGGGCATGTGCGCCTGGGCCCAGGCCCACCAGCCCAGGGGCAGGGCCAACCCGCCGAGCAGCGCCAGGCCCCGCAGGCGTCGCAGATCCCGGGGCCGCCAGGCCAGGTACAGCAGCAACAGGACCGGGGGCGCGAAGGCCGCGGTGTAGCAGTAGTAGAACGAGGTCCCCAGCAAGAGGCCCAGCAGGAACGGCCACCGCCAGCCCTGCGTCTCCAGCGCCCGGGTCCAGGCCACCAGGGCGAGCCAGACGAGCCCCATCACCTGCACGTGGTTGCTGAACCCCATCATCACCAGGTGATGGTAGGCGGTGGGCGCCAGCACCAGCATGAGCCCGTACAGGATCGCCGCCTGGCGGCCGGTCTGGCGGTGCACCACCCAGTACCCCGCCGCGATGGCCAGCATCGAGAAGGCCCAGGGGACCAGCTTCCACAGCAGCAGGGAGGGCCCGGCGATGGCCGTCAGCGGGATGTCCAGCAGGGCGTCCACCGAGCAGCCCCCGCAGAAGGGCATGTACTGCATCCCCAGCAGATCCCCGAAGTAGCCCTGCAGGATCATCAGCGCGGCCGAAGGTGTGTGCAGCTCCTCCCAGTTGGAGAAGCCCTCGGAGGAGCCGAGGAAGTACAGCAGCATGGACAGCAGGTTGGCGCCGAGCAGCCAGACCACCGGGCGCCAGTCGACCCGGTCGTCGGTGGAGGGCTCGGCGGTGGCCACGGGGAGGGGGTCCATGGAGTGGGGGGCGAAAGACGGGGTGACGTATCAAGAATCGCGCCCGCGTCCCGTGGTCGGTTAGCGCAGGACCATGCTCATGGCCCTGCTCATCCTCGTGATCCTCGCCCTGGTCGGCACCGCGCTCGGGGCCGTGGGGCTCGTGGTCGTCCTGCGCAACGGCGGCATCGACCGGAGCGCGAGCCTGGGCTGGGCGCTGACCGCGCTGGGCTGCGGTGGCGCCGCGCTGGCTGGGCTGGCGCTGCTGGCGTTCGTGCTGCTCTTCTCGGTGTGAGCCGATTCCTGCTGCGGGCGGGATACAGGACCGGCCGAGGAGGTCCCATGCAGCGCTTCTTTCCCCTCCTGTTCATCGCCGGGTGCGCCAGCCCCGCGGGCCCCGCGCCCAGCCCGGAGGGGCCCGGTGGCCCAACCGTGGCCGCGCCCGACGCCGCTCAGGCGCCCACCGAGCCCGACTACCGCCGCGGCCCCCAGGCCGCCAGGGCCACCTCCCTCGGCCACCTGTGCGAGGACCCGGAGAGCGTCGTGTTCACCTGCACCCTGCAGGGCGGCGTGGGCATGGTCTCCGTATGCGGCACGCGGGCGGAGGAGGGCGACTGGGAGCTCACCGCCCGCTACGCCAGCCAGGACTCCGCGGTGATCGCCGCCCCGGCCCCCCTGCGCTACGGCCGGGACGAGGGCGCCACCGTCAACCACAGCGCCCTGGCGTTCGCCGTGGACGGCACCACCTACGAAATCCAGGCCACCTACGAGCACGACACCTCCTGCTACCAGCTGCTCATGGTCGCCCCGGACCAGACCGATCAGACCCTCCCCTGCACCGGCCCGGTCTTCGACCAGGTCGGCGGGCTGGCGGGCCGGGGGCTCACCGTCGAGCCGATCTGGCGCTGATCACCACCAGGGGTCGCGGGCGGGCATCATGGGGGCCGTCCAGACCTCCCAGGGCTCGGGATCGAGCCCGAAGGCGCGCTCCCAGCCGTAGGCCGCGTCGTAGGAGCCCTGGTTGGCCGCCGCCTGCACGAACAGATCCCAGGCCGCCTCGTCGCCGTGGGCGCCCGGATCCGCGCAGACCCGGAGCTGATCGTCGAAGTAGGGGGCGTCGGCGGGCCCGTGGGTGTGGATGCCGAAGTTGGAGGCGGCGTAGAACGTGTCGTCCCGGTTGGTGCCCCCGACCACCACGTAGGGCTGTGGCCGGTGCTCTCCCCGGGCCCGGTCGATGGCGGGGGAGGCCTTGGCCCAGGTGGAGAACACGTCGAGATCGCGCACACCGTAGGGGTTCACACAGCCCGCGCGGCTGCCGAGCGGCGCCACGCGCTCCCAGTCGTCGTAGGGCTCACACAGCGCCCAGTGGGCAGCCCCCGCCCCATGGGGCAGGTTGGCGGGCCCGGCCGCGGTGGCCCACAGCAGCTCCTCCGGGGTGCACAGCCGCCGCCCGTAGCGCGCCAGCAGCGCCTCCCAGGCCGCGACCTCGCGGAAGGCCAGCCCGTACTCCAGCCAGGGATCGCCCTGCTGACCCGGGAAGGGCAGCTCCCCGATGCAGAAGCGCTCGACGTGGATCTCCATCAGGGGGATCTCGTTGGGCGCGTGGGTCACCTCCTCGGCGCCCAGCCAGGCCTCACCCGGGCCCATGTCGAGCATCCCGAAGGGGCAGGGCTCGGTCAAGGCGGCGCTCGGCTCCTGGGGAGCGGCGTCGGGCTGGGCGCAGGCGGCGAGGAAAAGCAGCCACATGGGCTGGACCTATCCTGGTGGGGCCGAGCGAGGGCTCTCTTGGGGGGGGCGCCCGTTCACCCACAGAGTTGTTGCGCATTTCGCGCAATAAGTCCCTGGGTGAGGCGCCACCCTCCGAATTGTTGCGTAATTCGCGCAATAAGTCCCGGGGTGAGGCGCCACCCTTCGAGTTGTTGCGCACCCCAAGGTGCTACCAGGGCTCGGTGCTCTCCTCGCCTGGCTCCTGTGGACCCGCCTCACCGTAGACGGGCGGCTCCGGCTCGCGGGCGAGCGAGGGCAGGGTATGGACCGCATCTTCGAGGGCGATCCGCAGCCGGGCGGCGGCCAGCAGGGGCGGCGAGACGGCGCGGTGGCCGAGGAACTGGACCGTGCGGGGCGGCATGTCGCCGACCTGGGCGATGACGCGGGTGGGCAGCCCGGCGGCATGGGCGAGCTGTACGAAGGCGGCGCGGGCGTCCACCACCCAGGCCTCGCGTCCGGGGAGATCGGGAGGCGCGGCCAGGGCGAAGGCGCAGGCGGCGCGGATGCGCGCGGCGCCCGCGGTGGCCAGGGCATCGTCGTTGGCCGGCGCGAGGGGCTGCTCCAGGCGCATGCCCACCGCGGCGAAGGCGCTGCGCAGCCGGAAGCGCGGCAGGAGCCTGGGCAGGCGCTGCTCGAAGCCCGGCAGCACCCGCGCGCCGATGAGGTCGGCGAAGCAGGAACCCACCGCCAGGGCCGGGTGCACAGGGAGCCCGTGGTGCGGCCCCTGCTCCAGCACGTAGCGCACCAGGGTCCCCAGGTGGCCGCGATCGGTCACCGGCTTGATGTACACCGGCGCGAAGGGCACCTCGGTGAGCGGGTGCAGGGCCAGCAGCACCGAGCGGCAGAGGTGCCCGAGATCGCTCTCGTCGCACTGGGCCACCAGGTGCAGGTGGTCGTCCACCACGTTGAACAGCACCGCCCGCCGCCCGCAGACCCGCACCAGCACGCGCACCGCCCGCCGAGCGCCGGCCTCCTCCGGAAAGAACGTGCGCCGGCCGTCCGCCGTCCAGTTGAGCTGTCAGAGCGCCATGGGGACCTCCTCGCGAGCGGAGTATCGCGCGGGAGCGCGATCATCCTCCGGGGATGTCGCGCGCTGCACCCGGCGGTTCAGCGGTATCAGGTTTCAGCGAGCACCTTCGTCGCGACCCACCCGGCTCGGGCCCGTTCACCCGGCGGGTGAAGTGCGCGAACGCCGGCTGCTGCTCGAAAGAGCGGGAGCGGTCAGCGGTCAGCGGTCAGCGGTCAGCAATCAGCTACGAACGAGGTACGAAGTTCGATACCGAGAAGGCTACGACCGAAGCTGCTGAAACACAGTCTGGGTGCCGGCTGCTTTCGGAGTGGTCAGCGAAAACCATCTTGCTGACGGCTGAATGCTGATAGCTGACAGCTCTCCGGCAGCCCTGGACTGTCGGCTGATTTGGTCGGTACCGAAAGAGCTGATAGCTGACCGCCGATACCTGACGGCTTCTTCGGCGCAGCCGACGATTCGGGCTAGACCCCCCCCATGCCCCGCCGCGATGCCCTCTCCCTCCTCCTGGCCTGGTCCGCTGCCGTCACGGTGCAGGTGGCGGCCGCGGCGGCCACGACGCTGGGCATCCACGAGCGCGAGGAGCTCTACAACGCGGCCCACGCCTGGCTGGTGCACATGGGGGGGCTCGCCCAGGCCCTGCCCTTCCAGTACCAGTGGTTCTGCGGGGGCTGCACGGCAGATGCCGTGCTGGGAGCCGGCTGGTTCGGCCTCTTCGATCCATCCGTCTTCGCCTGGCGCCTGGTGGGGGTGACCTGGTTCGCCCTCGCGCTCACCGCCGCCATGGCCGCTGCTTGGCTCGCCTCCGGCCGCGCCGGCGCCCTCGCCGCCGCCCTGCTCTTCGCCCTGGCCCCACCCGCCTACCAGGAGCTGGCGCTCATCTGCAACGGCAACCACCCCGAAGGCGGTGCGCTGCTCATGCTCCAGGTGGTCCTCGCCGCCCTCGCACTGCGCACGCCCCGCCCCCTGGTGCGGGAAGCCGCCCTGGCCCTGCTGGCCCTCTGCGTGGGATTCGGCCTCTACTTCCTGCGCTCCCTGGTGATGGGCCTGCCCCTGCTCGCGCTCGCCCTCGCGCTGGCCGCCGGCACCTGGCGCGCCCGCCTCACGCGTCTCCTTCTCGCCGCGGCCACCTTCGCCCTGGGCGCCTCCCCCCTGCTGGCCATCCGCGCCATCATCGGCACCTGGCCCCTGGAGCCGGTCTACCAGGCCGAGGAGTGGCACCTCTCCCTCTCGGTGGCGCCCCACAACCTCGCCAGCCTGCTGCTCCCGGTGCAGATCAGGGGCATCTGGGGAGACGTCCAGGGCCCGCTGCAGGGCTGGGAGGGGCTGGTGGCCCTCGCGGCCTGGCTCGGCCTCGCCGCCGGCCTCGCCGTCGCCCTGCTGCGCGCCCGCCCCTCCCCGCGCGCGGCCTGGCCCGCGATGGGCACCCTCGTCGTGTTCGTCGCCCTCTACGCCGGCTTCCGCCTCTCGGTGTGGATGGACGGTGCCACCGCGCCCCTGCCCCAGCAGGTGCGCTACCTCGGGGTCATCGCCCCCCTCGCCCTGGCCGTGGCCGCCACCGCCGTGGGCCTGGCCTGGGCCCACCCCCGCTGGCGCCGGCCCGCCGTGGCCGCGCTGGTGCTGCTCACTGTGCCCGGCCTCGGGGCCCGCGCGCGCGTCCTGCTCCAGTTCCCCTGGGCCCCCTCCGCCCTGCGCCTGGCCCCCGACTTCCCCTTCCTGGCCCAGCGCGGCACCGGCGATCTGCCGGCCCTGGCGCGCGCGGCCGGCGCCACCCCCTGGCCCCTGGTGCCCTTCACCGGCGGGCTGGTGCAGGGCGACCCCCACAAGGTGGTGGCTGCCCAGCAGGATCCGGCGGCCGAAGCAGCGTTCCAGCGCCCCGCGCCTGGCACCGGCGAGGAGTCCGCCTGGATCCGCGGCCTGGTCGCGGGCGTCGCCCTGGCCGCCTGGGACGCCACCGACGGCGATCCGGCGGCCTGGTTGCCGCAGGTGTCTGCCGGCGTGGCGCCCGAGACGCCATCGCAGATCCTGCTGGAGTCCGCCTGGTCCCACGCCCGCGCCGCGCTGCTCGGCGCCCGCGATCCGGCCATCGCCCGGGCCTGGGCTGCCCGCGAGGGGGCCTGGAACGAGCCCGCCGCCGCCACCCTGCTGGCCGCCGCCCGCGGCGCCCAGGCCAGCACCTCCTGCCTGCTCCCCGAGCTGCAGGCCCCCGGCCGCCACGGCCTGACCTGGGGCCCGGGCTGCGAGACCTGGCTGCCAGGCCTGCCCGCCTGGCCCGCGGGCTGGGGCATGGGGGTCTACCTGGCCGAGCTGCAGGGTCCCGACCTGCACGCGGTCGCCCTGCGCGCCCCCGACACGGACCTCACGGGCCTGCGCGCCGGCTTCGAGGCCGGCTGGCGCTTCGGCGCCGCGCGCTACTGGCTGGCGGGCGCCGCCCCCACCCCGGCCATCGAGCCCTAGATCGCCCTAGATCACCGTGTAGATGAACGGCAGCACAGGGGCGGACTCGGCGAAGAGGATGAAGAGCACCATGGCCAGGATGACCAGCACGATCGGGGTCATCCACCACGCCTTGTTGTGGATGATGAAATCCCAGAACTCGCCGACGAGGCCGCGCTGGCGCAGCTCGAGCTGGGAGAGGTCGGGCGCGGGGGGCGCGGGAGTCTCTTCGGGCATGGTCGCTCCTGGGCCGGGCGGCTGAACGCTCCGATCTTCGCCTGTCCCGGGCTCGGGCGCAAGTGCCGCGCGGCTACCGGTGCACCAGGCTCCAGGTGTAGGGCACGGCGGGATCGTCGGCAGGGCGGCGGTGCTCGTCCGGATCCTCCGGGTGGTAGGGCTGGTCCGGAAAGTTGATCACCAGGGCCTCGCGCGCGCCGATCCCCTTGAACCCGTGCCACAGGCCCGGCGGGATCTGCACGAGCAGGGGGTTGTGCTCGCCCAGGAACAGCTCCGCGACGAGCCCCAGGGTGGGAGAGCCCTCGCGCTCGTCGTAGATCGCGAGCTTGAGCATGCCGGCCACCACCGCCATGGTGTCGGTCTGCACGCGGTGCAGGTGCCAGGCCTTGACCACGCCCGGATAGACCGTGGTGAGGTAGGAATGGGCGAAACCGACGAACAAATCGTCGGACGCACGGTACAGCTCCATCAGCCGCCCGCGCTCGTCGGGGATGGGGCAGAGGCGCTTGACGCGCACCCCCGCCGGGAGGGGCGGCAGGGTGGGGTCGTTCATGGGGTCTCTCCCGCGGTCAGGGGTTCCCACCAGGCGCGCCGATCCAGGTACCAGGCCACCGTGGCGTCCAGGGCGGCCTCCAGGGAGGTCCCCGGAGCCCAGCCCAGCTCGTCGCGCGCCCGGGTGCTGTCCAGGGCGTAGCGCCAGTCGTGCCCGGGGCGGTCCGCCACGAAGCGCACACGGGCGCCGGTGGGACCGAGGCGCGCCAGGAGGGCCTCGACCATCTGCAGGTTGGTGCGCTCCTGGCCCGCGCCCAGGTTGTAGACCCGCCCGGCGCGGCCACGGAGCGCGGCGCGGATCATGCCCTCGGCGTGATCCCCCACCCACATCCAGTCCCGCACGTTGAGGCCATCGCCGTACACGGGCAGCTCCCAGCCGGCGAGGGCCCGCGCTATGAGACGCGGCACCAGCTTCTCGGGGTGCTGCCGCGGGCCGACGCAGTTGCAGGCCCGGGTGACGACCGCGTCCAGGCCCCAGGAGCGCACCGCGGCCCCCACCAGCATGTCCGCGGCGGCCTTGCTGGCGGCGTACGGGCTGGAGGGCCGCACGGGCGCGGCCTCGTCCCAGCACCCCTCCGACCCCAGGGAGCCGTACACCTCGTCGGTGGAGACCTGCAGGAAGCGCCCGCCGCCCGCCGCCCGCCAGCCGTCCAGCAGGACCTGGGTGCCCTGCACGTTGGTGCGCAGGAAGGGCCAGGCTCCCTCGAGGCTGCGGTCCACGTGGGACTCGGCCGCCAGGTTGAGCAGCAGGTCGGGGCGCTGCTCGCGCAGCAGGGCGGCCACGAGCCCCGCGTCGGCGATGTCTCCCTCCACCAGCAGCAGGCGCGGATCCGCGGCCACGTCGGCGAGGTGGGCGCGGTGCCCGGCGTAGGTCAGGGCGTCGAGCACCACCACCCGCTCCACCGCCACCGCCAGGCCCCCGGCCGCCGGCGGATCCGCCCCCAGCAGGCGCCGCACGAGGGCGCTGCCGATGAAGCCACAGCCGCCGGTGATCAGCCATCGCATGGGCGCGAAGGTAGCCGCGCGGGCCCTTCGACGTCCAGCCAGTATCCACCGCGTGCGATATTCCCCACCCATGCCTCCCCGCACCGCCGTCATCCTCCCCTGCCTCGGCATGCAGCCCGCCCTCGACGCGCTGCTGGCGGCGCTGCCCGCGGGCCTCGACGTCTTCGTGGTGGACGACGGCAGCCCCGTGCCGCTGGGCGCCGCCCGCGGCACCCTGCTGCGCCACCCCGCCAACCGCGGCTACGGCGCCGCCCAGAAGAGCGGCTACGCCGCGGCGCTGCGCGCGGGCGCCGAGCGCCTGGTGCTGCTGCACGGCGACGGTCAGTACGACGTGGCCGCCACCCTCGCCCTGGCCGAGACGCTCGATGGCGCCGACGCCGCCGTGGGCACCCGCTTCGATGAGCGCCTCGTCCAGCGCGTGCCCGCCTGGCGCAGCCTGGGCATCCACGGGCTGACCATGGCCGCCAACCTGCGCTTCGGGCAACACTTCACGGATCTCCACAACGGTGCGCGGGCTTTCCGGGCCGAGGTCATCGCCGCCCTCGACGTGGATCGGTTCTCCGACGACTACCGTTTCGATCACCAGGTCTTGAGCGCGCTCATCGCCGGCGGTGCCCGCGTGGTCCAGCGCCCGGTGCCCATGCGCTACGGCCCCGAGGTCCTCTCCATCTCCCCGCGCCGGGCCCTGCGCTATGGCCTGGGCTGCCTGCTGGACCTCGCTCGGCCGCCTGTCAACGAAAAGTCCTGATTCTCCTCAAGTCGTAAAAACCCTGCGAAACCTCCCGGACAGGTCACAGGTTTCCTGGCCTGGGCTCGCTGCCCCCGCGAGGCGCGGCTAGGCTGACCCACACCTCGGCCCGGAGCACAGGTCAACTCTCGCTCCGCCCGCGACACCCAGGCTCCCCCAGGAGACCCGCATGCCCCTCGCGCTCCCCCTGCTCCTCGCCTTCGCGGCCCAGGCCGCCGACCACGGCGTCGCCCAGCCCGTCACCCGCGAAGGCCTGCTGGCCGCCTTCGACGCGGCGGTGGCCAGCCCGCTGGACCCCGAGCGCCGCCCCGCCTGCCTGACCGGCCTGGTGATGGACCTCAAGGCCAACTGGGAGCTGCTCACCCCCGCGGATCAGCAGCGCGTCGCCGGCTTCCTGGCCCCGTGGAAGGGGGATGGGCTGAGCGTCCGGGGCGCCCTGCGCGGCGACGCCCCCCCGGCCCCGCCCCCCGCCACCCACGACGCCCCCTGCTTCGGCCACCAGAGCAGCAACTACCGGTTGACCGACCACTTCTCCATCGAGTGGGAGAGCGACGCCGACGCCGATCTGGTGGACGCCTTCGCCGAGGCCCTGGAGCACTCCTTCCAGCGCGAGGTGAACGAGCTGGGCTGGACCCGGCCGCTGGGCACCGACCAGTACCCCATGCTGGCCTACCTGGCCCACGACGACCGCTACCAGGGCGCCTACACCACCGTCGATCGCTGCTCCAATATCGGCTACGTGCCCTACATCGTGGCCTACTCGGGTTCCTGGGCCTCCGCCTCCTGGGCCGACACCATGGCCGCCCACGAGTTCAACCACACCATCCAGTTCTCCACCTCCTACGCCCCGGAGTTCTGGTACTGGGAGGCCACCGCCATCTGGATGGAGGAGCAGGTCTACCCGGCCGCCAACTGGTGGGCCTACTACGTCGAGGCCTACACCCAGCGCCCCGACCTCGGCCTGACCGCCTCCGACGACCGCGACCAGACCCTCTTCTACCACATGTACGGCGCGGCGATCTTCAACTTCCTCCTTGACAACTGGTTCGGCGGACCGGACCTCGTGCGCCAGATGTGGGAGGACGCCTCCCACGAGTGGAGCCAGTACGACTACCCCGTCTGGGAGAACGTGGAGGGCATCGGGCTGGACTGGGAGGAGGTCTACCGCACCTTCCTCGCGGCCAACACGGTGATGGACTACACCGAGCACGCCACCTTCCCCACCATCACGCGCCACGAGCAGGTCACCTCCCTGCCGGGTGAGGGCGCCTCCTCGGCCTCGGACGAGCCCCAGTCCCTGGGGGCCAACTACATCCGCTTCGACGACAGCCTGGCCGCGGGCGGCGACCTGCACGTCACGATCCAGGTCGAGAGCGGCCCGGAGCAGTGGTTCGTGCAGCTGGTCTCCGTCGAAGGCAGCGAGGTCGGCGAGGTCGTCCCCATCGACGTCAGCAGCGGCGAGGGCGACGCCTGGATCGCCTTCCGCGGCGACGACGTCTACCTCGTGGTCAGCCCCTGGGACGACGACGCCATGGGCTACCACTACGACTGGACGAGCGCCCCCTCCTGGTCCTACACCTGGCAGGCCGAGCTGGGCGACGGCGGCACCGGCGACACGGGCGGCGACGACACGGGCTACGAACGCATCGACGATCCGCCCGTGCGCCCGGAGGACGGCGAGTCCCACGTCATCACCCCGCCCTGCTCCTGCGCCACCGGGCACGGCCCCGCGGGCGGTGTCCTGCTCGGCCTGCTGGCCCTGGCGGGCGCGGCGGTGCGGAGGCAGCGCTAGGCAGACGGGTTAGTGCCGGGACATCCCCTCCCCCGGAGTCCCCCCATGCGGCGCTTCCTCCTGCTCTCCCTGTCCCTGGCCCTCCCCCTGGCCATCGCCTGCGGCGACAAGGACGACACATCCAGCCCCGAGGGCGACGCCGACGCCGACACGGACACCGACACGGACACGGACGCCGACGGCGACGCGGACGTGGGCGCCTGCAGCGCCTGGACCGGCATCAGCCGCGTGGGCAGCACCTGGAGCTACGCCTTCGCCGACGGCGATCTCTCGGGCACCGTGGACAACGAGGTCACGGCCTACGACCCGCTCGTCGGCACCGTCGGCACCGAGAGCCTCTCGGTGCTCAGCACGGCCGACTACAT
This sequence comes from Pseudomonadota bacterium, assembly GCA_043814015.1. Classification (GTDB taxonomy): domain Bacteria; phylum Myxococcota_A; class UBA796; order UBA796; family JAFGLY01; genus JBDRKM01. The sequence continues at coordinate 4,287 of JBDRKM010000505.1, read as the reverse complement.
CATCACCTCGACCACCACCACCGAGTACCTCTGCGATGGCGATGGGTACTGGATCACGCACCAGTACACCGAGTACTCCATGCAGATGTCCGGCCAGGACTTCGACGGCTGGACCGAGATGACCTACGACCCGCCCGCCCTGCTGATGCCCGCGGACATGGAGGTCGGCACCACCTGGACCACCGCCTACGTGGGCACCACCGAGACCAGCATCAGCGGCGCCTCCGACTTCTCCAGCACCGTGCAGCAGGAGGTCACCGGCGCAGAGCAGGTCACCGTCCCCGCGGGCACCTGGGACACGCTGCTGGTGGAGTTCACCGGCGACGGCGAGGGCTTCTCCAACGTGGCCCGCGATGTGGGCCAGGTGAAGTCCAACGTCACCGTGTTGACCAGCTTCAACCCGTGATGCGCGCTGGGCTGCTCGCGCTGGTCCTGGGGCTCGGCGGCTGCGGCGCGCCGGCGGATGCGCCCGCACCAGGGGTGGCACCGATCGTCGCGCCGGAGCCGGTCCCCGCGCAGGAACCGGCCCCCTTGGCCCCTCCAGAGCCCGCGCTGGAGCCAGCGCCGCAGCCAGCGTCGCAGCCCGCGCCGGAGGTCTCACCGCCACCCGCGCCGGCGCCAGCACCCGCCGCGAAGCCCGCGCCCGTCCCGGACCCGGCCCCCTTCCTGGCCCCCGAGGCCACGGCGCCCGTCCCCGCGCCTCCCAGGCTCCAGGGCACCGTCATCCCCGGCCTGCAGCTCCTCCCGGGCGCGGGCGAGGAAGGCGACTGCAACCGCGTGGACCCCAAGCCCGACTGCGACCCGCCCGCGCCGGAAGGCTAGCGCCCCCCTCCCCCTCCCCGGACCAGCGTGCCCGCTCCCTTTCCGGCCTCCACCCTCCGCGGTGCCCTCTCCCTGGGCCTGGCGGCCGGCTGCCTCGAGGTGGCCCTGCGCGCGCGGCCGCGGCTCGGCCTGGGCCTGGGAGAGATGGCCGCCTGGCTGGCCGTGGCCACCGCCCTCTCCCTCGGCCTGGCGCTCGCCGCGGCCCTGCCCGCCGCCCTGCTGGGCCGCCGCTTCCCGCGCGTCCCCGGTCCGGGCCTCGTCCTGGGCGTTCTGGTCTGCCTGCACGCCGCCCTGGCCTGGCGCTTCGAGCTGTTCGTCAACGCCTTCGGCTCCGACCCCCGCCTGCTCGGCGGTCTGGGCGCCATCCTCCTGGCCAGCGCGGCCCTGACCTGGTTCCTGGATCGCCCGCTGCGCCGGCTGCGCGGGCGTCTGGACCTGGCCGCCCTCTTCATCGCCGCCATGGCGGCCTCCGTGGCCGTGCTCCGCACCCTGCCGCGCCCCGTGGTGGCGGCCCCCGCCGGCCCCAACGTGCTGCTGGTCACCCTCGACACGGTGCGGGCCGACGCCCTCGAGCCCTGGGGCGACGCCAACGACACCCCCACCATCGCCCGCCTCGCCCGGGAGGGCGTGGTGTTCGAGCAGGCCATCTCCACCGCCCCGCTCACGGAGTCGAGCCACCTGGCCATGCTGTCCGGGCTCGAGCCCACCACCACCGGCGTGGTGTCCAACGGCACACCCATCGGCGCGCAGCCCGCGCTCATCTCCCACGCATTCCAGCGGGCGGGCCTGGCCACCGGCGGCTTCGTGGCCGGCTTCCCCCTCTCCGGCCGCTGGGGCTGGGCCCAGGGCTTCGACGTCTACGACGACGACTTCGGCGCCATGCCCGGCCTGCACCGCCTCTCGCTGGTCAAGGCCTGGGACCAGCTCACCCTCCCCGCCCACACCCTGCGGGAGCGCACGGCCGAGCTCGTCATCGACCGCGCCCTCGGCTGGATCGAGCGCCAGGGCGACCGCCGCTGGCTGGCCTGGGTCCACCTCTTCGATCCCCACGGCCCCTACGAGCCCCCGGAGGCCTGGCGCCCCACGGGCCCGCCGCCCCGCGACGGCGCCCCCCTGGAGCTGCCCCCCTACTGGCCCCCGGGCCTGCGCTCGGTCACCAGCACCGGCTGGCTCACGGAGGCCTACCTGGGCGAGGTGCGCTGGACCGACCACGCGCTGGGCGTCCTGCTCGAGGCCCTCGCCGCCCGCGGCCAGCTCGAGGACACCCTGATCCTGGTGGTGGGCGATCACGGCGAGAGCCTCACCGAGCACGGCTACCTCTTCGACCACGGCGACGACCTGTTCGACCCATCCCTGCGCGTTCCGCTGCTGCTCTGGCATCCCGGCATCCTGCCCGCGGGCACCCGCGTGCCCTGCCAGGTGTCGACCGTGGGCGTGGCCCCCACCTTGCTCGACGCCGCCGGGCTCGACCCGCTGACCCCCGCCCGCGACGGGGCCTCCCTGCTGCCCCTCGCCCAGGGCGCCGAGGCCTGCGCCGAGGGCGAGGTCTTCGCCACCACCGTGGCCGGCCGCCTCATGGAGCGCCCCCCGCTGGATTACGCCGTGCGCGGCCGGGGCCGCAAGCTCATCGGGCACGAAGGCGGCCGCTCCGAGCTCTACGACCTCTGCGTCGATCCTGGCGAGACCGTGGACATGGCGGCCGAGCGCCCCGCCGAGGCCTCGGCCCTCCGGGCGATCCTCGACGCCCACGTGAGCGGGAGCGAGATCCTGGCCCCCTCCTTCGATCCCGCCACACGAGCCGCCCTGCAGGCCCTGGGCTACCTCGAGTGAGAGGAGCGCGCAGATGACCGATCCCTCCCCGAGCCTGCCGCGCCGCGCCCTGCAGGCCGCCGCCCTGGGCGGCATCGCGGGTGCGCTGGAGGGCGCGGCCATCGCCCACGGCGTCCGCCTGCAGCTCTCCTTCCCCGAAGCCCTGCTGCTGGCGCTCTGCAGCGTGCTGCTCACCGCCCTCCTGGCCCTCTGCGCCTTCGCGCCCGCCGCCCTGCTGGCCTCCCTCGGAGGTCGGGAGCGCACCCCCTCCCACCGCCAGGCCCTCTCCCTCGGCCTGGTGGCCCTGGCCCTGGCCTGCTGGTACTTCTGGCCCATCGGCTGGAACCTGGTGCGGCTGGGCCGCTGGGCGGGCGGCGCGGCCTCCTTCCTCGTCCCCATCGGCTTCTTCGGCACCGTCCACTTCAACGCGCGCCACTGGCTGCGCAAGGTGGAGATCGGCTGGGAGCCGAAGGTGGGCTTCGCGCTCCTCGCCTTCGGGCTGGCGCTCCTCCTGGCCCTGGGCGATGCCGCCTGGCTGCAGAGGGGGCCGCGGGCCCACGGCGGCCAGGCCCTGGAGGGCGATCCCAACGTCCTGCTGGTGACCATCGACACCCTGCGCCGCGACCACGTCTCCGCCTACGGCGAGCCCCAGGCCGTGCCCACCCCGGCCTTCGACGCCCTCGCGGCCGAAGGCGTGCTCTACACCGACGCCATCACCCCCCTGCCCGAGACCGCCCCCTCCCACGCCGCCATGTTCACCGCCCTGCACCCCCTGCGCACCGGGGTGCTGGCCAACGGCACGCCGCTGGGCGCACGCTTCACCACCCTCGCCGAGCGCCTGCACGACGAGGGCTACGACACCGCCGCCTTCGTCAGCTCCTTCGCCGTGGACTCCACCACGGGCCTGGATCAGGGCTTCGGCCTGTACGATGACGACTTTCTGCCCGTGCTGCACGGCCTGGCCGAGATCCGGCTCGTGGCCCTGGCCCAGCGCGCCGTCATGCGCTTCGGCGACCCCACGAAGCTGCCCTGGCTGCTGGAGCGCTCCGCCGAGGCCACCAACGCCCACGCCCTGGGCTGGCTGCGCAAAGAGCGCCACCGCCCGTTCTTCCTCTGGGTACACTACTTCGAGCCGCACGCCCCCTACGAGGCCCACGGCGTGGCCCTGCCCGACGGCGGCCCCACCCCCGGGATCCATCACCGCTGGATCCTCGCCCACGAGCAGGGCTACGACTACACCCCCGAAGTGGAGGAGGAGCTGGGGCGCCTGTACGACGGCGAGGTGGCCTGGGCCGACGCCCGCCTGGGCGAGCTGCTCGCGGGCCTGGAGCAGGGCGGCCACCGCGACGACACCCTGGTCATCGTCACCGCCGACCACGGCGAGTTCCTGGGGGAGCATGGCTTGCTGGACCACAAGCAGCATCTCTTTGAGACGGTGCTGCGCGTGCCGCTGGTGCTCTGGTACCCCCGGAGCCTGCCCGGGGGGCAACGGGTGGCCGGTCTAGTCCAGCTTACCGATGTGATGCCCACCATCCTGGCGCTGGCCGGCGTTGAGACCCCAGCTGCCATGCAAGGGCGCAGTTTGCTGCCACTGATCCGGGGCGAGCAGGACCCGCTCGCCTATAACGTGGCCTTTGCCGAGTACTTTCGCGACGA
>JBDRKM010000504.1:0-3914 GCA_043814015.1 Pseudomonadota bacterium | reverse complement strand
AGGCGTGGCCTCGCAGGATCTCACGCAGAGGCGCAGAGACGCTGAGAGCCTGCGAGCGGCCTCCCGTCTGACGAGCGGCGACGTGGTCCGCGCGGCCTGGGCTGGAGGGGCTGCCGCGCCGTCCGCGGACCGTCGGCGGCTAACGGGGTCGGTACACGCCGTGTTGCTTCGCCTCAAGGCCCCACCAACGCCAATCGGCAGCCACCAACGTACTTGGGCCGAAGTAAGCTTGTTCCCGCCTCCGACGACCAGGAGCCGCATGGGTAACTGCCCACACATCGCACCGGGCGAGCGTGCATCCGACCCTGGCTCTGCCCTTGGCGTCTTTGCGTCTTTGCGCGAAATTCCTGTTTCATGGCTCCGGGAGCCGCGACCCCCGCGGCATGGGGAACTATCAAGAAACACCACGGGAGGGCCCGCATACCCGATTCCGATCAGCCCCCTCCCCCGACCGCCGTGGTCAACCGCGCCTCGCCTCCCTCGAAGGTGGCGCCGGCCCACTCCAGGGAGGAGCTGGCGAGCTGGCGGACGAGGCGCGGCAGGGTGCGCATGACCAGGTGGCGGTTGGCCTGGCTGCGCGCTTCGAGGCCGGGGAGGCGGGCCATGAAGCGCTCACGCCGCACGATGGCCGCGGCGTCGCGCAGGGCGGCGCCGGCGAAGGTGCGCGCACCGGGCTCCGCGCTCGCGCGGGCGGCCAGGCCGTCCATGGCGGGGACCGAGACGGGTCGGAACAGGTGGGCCTCCACATGGCAGGCCACCCGCACCCCGTGGGCGCCGCGGGCCTCCACCGTGACCCGATCGATCTCCACCAGGTGGCGCTGGCGGTAGAGGCCGTCGAGGAAGATGGGAAGGTCGTAGTAGGCACCCAGCAGGTCCAGGGTCAGCCCCACCCGCTGCGCGCCGTCCTCGCGCGCGGCCGCGCCGAAGCGCACCGGACCCAGGGAGAGGTCGGCGCTCTCGGCCTGCATGCGCAGGAGCTGAGCCAGGGTCTCCTCCTCCCCTTCCAGCAGCGCCGGCCCGAGCGCACGCCGCAGCCGGTCCGCCTCGGCGGAGGCCAGGTCCGCACCGTGGGCCCAGTTGTAGCTCGTCAGCCGCGCGTCGAGCTCCAACCCCTGGTCGGGCACCTCGGGGGGCCGCAGGCGCCAGGCCAGCGCCCCCAGCCCGAGCAGCAACACGGCGCCGAAGGTGATCAGCCCGCGGACCCCGCCCCGCCCAGCGCCCTCACGCGGCGGTGCCATGGCTCAGTCGAGGTAGTAGCTGGGCCCCGTGGCGGCGGTGCGGCCCTCGAGGATGTCCAGCACGTCCTCCAGGATCTGCCGCTCCTTGCGGGTGGACGAGGGGACGTCGATCCACTCGTAGATGGCGCCGGTGAACTCGAGGTTGGCGGAGATGATGTCCTTCTCGACCTGCTCGTGGATCACCAGCCGCACCTCGACCCGCCCGGAGCGGTTGCGGATCTCCATCAGCAGGCGGAAACGGATCTTCTCGGGGATCCGCGTGCCGGCGAATGTGGTGAAGATGTAGTCGGACGTGCCGTGGACCCATTCGGTGGAGATGATGCCCTTCTCGCGATCCACCTTGGAGACCGGGTAGCGGTCGCTCATGACCTGCAGGGAGGCATCCCACACCGCCTGGAAGTCCGCGTTGAAGTTACCGTAGACCGGACGCTCCTCGTAGGCGGGGAGGTTGTCTTCGGGGAAGGGCGGCGGGACGCAGGCCGTGGCGATGAGCGCGAGCAGGCCGAGCAGAAGCGACAGGTAGCGAGCAGGAGACATGGAACTGGGCCTCACCCGGCGAAGGGTTGTCTTCCGCCACGGGCGTGCGCGGGGGCGGATCACGTGGCACAGAGGATAATGGAGCCGACCGGGAGCGGGCAAGCTCCCAGGTCACGAGTGTGGAGCGCGCATGGACATCCTGGTCGGGCTGGACGGTACCCCCTGGAGCGAGGCGGCGACGCGGGCGGCCCTCTCCTGCCTCGGCGGTGAGCGGTCGCGCCATCGCCTCACAGGCCTGCACGTGCTGAGCGTCACCCGCCGTTCAGGCCGTCACCTGCGCGATCTAGCCAGCTTCCTCGGCTTCGAGCCCGTCCTCGTGCCTGAGCAGGTCGAGGCCTTCTACCGGCGGCACGGGGATCAGATCCTGGCCTCCTTCGCCGAGGCCTGCACGGCCGCCGGGGTCGCTGGGCGCCCCCTGCTGGAGCAGGGAAACGCCGCCGAGCGGCTGGTGCACCACGGCGATCGGGCCGACCTCGTCTTCCTGGGCGCGCGGGGCGAGGGCGAGCTGGACTGGCCCGGCCACGGCGGCACCACCGTGGAGCGGGTGGTGCGCTCGCTGGGCTCCCCCGCCATCGTGGTGCCCCAGGATCAGGGCCCCCTCACCGGAATCCTGCTCAGCTACGACGGCAGCGACGGCGCGGCGCGGGCCCTGCGCGCCACCCGCCTGCTGCTGGGGGCCGTCCAGGCGCCGGTCCACGCCGTGCAGGTGCTGGACGGCCCTGGCGCCCGGAGCCACCTCGACGAGGTGCGCGAGCATCTCGCCGGCCTCGGGGCCGAGGTCCACACCCACGCGCGCGCCGGCGAACCCCGCGAGGTGCTGGTGGCCGCGGCCGAGGAGCTCGGCTGCAACCTCATCGCGCTGGGCTACCGCGGCCGCGGCGTGGGGGACATGTTCCTGGGCCGGGTCACCGAGTACCTGCTGCGCTATGTGCCGGCCGGCCTGTTGATCGCCCGTTGAGAGCCCACCGAGAGTCCACCGAGAGCACGTTGTCCGAACCCCACCGGCTGCGCTTCCACCCCGAGCCCGCCGCCCAACTCAGGGCGGCCATCGCCGAGGCTGGCGGCATCGAGGTCTTCGCCATCGGCGCCGTGGACGCCGAGGGGCGCGTGCGCGAGGCGGAGGTCCACGCGCGGGGCAACGCGCACGCGGTCACCGCGCTGTTCAGGCGTGTCAAGCCGGGCCAGGTCGTGATCCACAACCACCCCTCGGGCGTCCTGCAAGCCTCGGATGCCGATCTCGCGCTGGCCTCCACCTACGGCGAGCAGGGCGTGGGCGTGGTCATCGTGGACAACGAGGTCCAGCGCGATCTGTGGGTGGTGGAACCCCTGGCGCACCGCGAGCGCCCCGTGGAGCTGGGCGAGCTCGATCGCTTCTTCCAGGAGCAGCTGCCGGCCGCCCTGCCTGGCTGGGAGCATCGCGCGGGGCAGCTGGAGCTGGCGCGGGCGGTGGCGGTGCGGCTCAACGAGGGCGGCGCCCTGGTGGCCGAGGCCGGGACCGGGACGGGCAAGTCCCTCGCCTACCTGCTGCCCGCCGTGCTGTGGGCCACCGCGAACGACGACCGCGTGGTGATCTCCACCTTCACCCGCGCCCTGCAGGACCAGCTCGCCGGCAGCGACCTCCCCCAGCTCCGGGCCGCCGGCCTGCAGTTCGAGTGGGCCATCGTCAAGGGCCGGGGAAACTACCTCTGCCGCCGCCGCCTCCAGGACGCCCTCGATGAGGGCCTGGAGCACGGCGGAGCCGCCTCCGAGGGAGACGCCTCCGAGGCCCACCAGCTCTCCCAGATCAAGGCCTGGGCAACGATCCACAGCGACGGCACCCGCGAGGAGCTGGGCTTCCCCGTCTCGGCCGAGGTCTGGGAGGCCGTCAGCTCCGATCGGCACCAGTGCCTGGGCGCGCGCTGCCCCTCCTTCGACACCTGCACCTACTTCCAGGCGCGGCGCAAGGCCGCCGCCTCCCACCTCGTGATCGTCAACCACAGCCTGCTGCTGGCCGACCAGGCCATCAAGCGCGACGGCGGTGGCCAGGGTGTCCTGCCAGCCTACGGCCGCGTGGTGCTCGATGAAGCCCACCACGTGGAGGATGCCGCCACGGCCGCGGGCTCGGCGCGCCTCACCGCCATCGCCACCCAGCGCGCCGTG
>JBDRKM010000503.1:0-30424 GCA_043814015.1 Pseudomonadota bacterium | reverse complement strand
GATGGCCTCACGCTGGACCTCGTCGTACTGGTAGAAGAGGTCCCAGAGGGGCTTCTCCTGGTAGGTGTGGGTCCGGAGGAACTCGTTTCGCTGCTCCTCCGTCTTCCCCTTGAGGAAACCCTTCTGCAGCTCTTCATCCATGAAGGGGCGCAGGGCGTAATAGTGATCGAACTCGGCCTGGGAGAGGTGCTTGACGCGCTTCTTCCAGCAGCCACCGGCGAGCAGGGCGAGGGCGAGCACGAAGACGAGACGGCGCATGGTGCCTCCAGCGTTGAGGCCCGCATAGCCGGCCACGGCGCGGGTTTCCACCCCCGGGCTACTCCGGAAACGCCTCCTCCGACAGCACCAGCCCCACGGCGGCCGCGGGCAGCCAGCCGCGGCGACCGTCGGGCAGGCCCACCAGCACGTGCTCCAGATCGCGCTCCAGGGCGCGCACCTCGGCGCCCTCGTGCAGCACGAAGAGTTCCACGCCGTCGGCCCCCACGGCGGAGCGGGCGGCCACCTCGGGGGCCAGGATGACGGCCGCGGGCGAGGCGTCGCGGGCCCGGGCGGTGAGCGCGGTGGAGGCCAGCAGCAGCGCGCCGAGCACGCCTGCCAGGATGGCGAACGGGCCGAGCGCGCCGTAGCCCGACGCGCTGCCACCGTGGGCACGCCGACGCCAACGCAGCCAGGCCCAGATGCCGAGCGCCAGGCCCGCCAGCAGCGAGCCCAGGGTGGCGCTCTCCTGCAAGGAGAGGCTGTGCTGCCAGAACAACAGGGCCGGGATGGCGCTCTGGGGGGTCACCGCGTCGCGCACCCTGCCGCGCGCCAGCTCCAGGTTGGCGCGGACGTCCGGGTCGCGCGGGATGAGCAGCTCGGCCCGCCGCCAGGCCAGGATGGCCGCGCCGTTCTCACCCTGTCGGTACAGGGCAGCGCCGAGGTCGTACAGCACGTGGCCGTCCACGGCGCCGCCCGCCAGCACGCCGCGCCAGGCCGCCTCGGCCGCGGGGTAGTCGCCCTCCCGGTACGCCGCCGCACCCTCGTGGAAACGGGCCTCGGGCGAGGGGAAATCATCGGCCGCCACCAGCGGGAGCGCCGCGGCCAGGGCCAGCACGCGCAGGGAGACAGCCTTCATCGCGCCCTCCCGAGGAGCTCGGGCACCAGCGCGCGCACCGCGCGCTCCAGGTCGCCCACGTCGGCCCCCGCGAAGCGAGCGCTCTCCAGCCTGCCGTACAGGGCGGCGGCTCGCTCGGCGAGGGGCTCGGGCAGACCCGCCCGGAGGCGCGCCGGCTCCACCCCAGCGGGGGGTAGGCCGAGCGCCAGCCCGGCGGCCTCGCGGAAGGCCCCCTCGAGGGCCGCCAGGCGCTCCGCGCGTGGCTCGGGCAGGGAGGCCAGGCGGGCCTTGACCGCGGCCAGGCGACGGGAGCGGGCCCCGCCGCGCACACGCAGGTCCAGGGCGATCTGCCACAGCAGGGCGAGGCCCGGCAACCCGAGGGCCAGGATCGGCAACGGACGCAGGGGCCGCAGGCGGCGGTCGCGCACGGAGGTGTCGGTGTGCGCGGGCAGGATGTCCTCTCCCAGGCTGGCGACCTCCTGCGGGGCCGGCGCCGCGGGGGTGGCGAAGGTGGTCAGCTCCTGCTGCCCCGGCTCGCCCGGGAGCACCTCGATGGACAGCGGTGGGCCCTGGTAGGCCTGGTACCGGCCGAGGGCCGGGTCGAACCAGGTCAGGACCGGCGGCGGCAGCTCCAGGTGGCCCTCCTCGGTGGGCACCACGGCCCGCCGCAACACCGCGGTGGCGCTGTACTTCCCACCGACGATCCCGGCCTCGACCTCCGGGTCATCGTCGTAGGTGCGATACCCGGCGCCGGAGGGTGCGGGGGGCAGCTTCAGGCCGGCCAGCGAGCCGTCTCCGCGCACGGTGACGGTGAGGGTGACGGAGTCGCCGGCCCGGACCTGGCGGGCGCCGAGCGCCATGTCCACGTCGAAGGTGCCCACGAGACCGGAGAAGCCCTCGGGCTTGCCCGTGGTGGGCAGGGGGCGCACCTGCACCGGGATGGGCTGGCTGGCCAGCGCCAGGGGGGCGGTCTCCTGGAACATGGAGCGCCCGAAGAACTCGTCGAAAAAGGGATCGCCCGTGCGCCGCCTGGGCCGCTTGGCCTCGGCCGGCACCTGGGCGTTGATCACCGAGGGCGCGATCTCCCCGGTGCCGGGGGAGGTGGCCACCAGGGGGACGTCCACGTCGTGGACGGTCCAGCTCTGGCCGGCGCGCTGCAGGGCGTAGTCCCGCTGGGCCTGGCCCACCCCGGGGGCCGCGGTGAAGCCGGTGAATTCGGGCTGGCTCCAGCGCGCGTCCAGCACGCTCTCGGCGTAGGCGAAGGAGAATCGGTAGACCACGGTCTGCCCGAGCCACAGCGGCACGGGGGCGCCCTCGGCCAAGCCCTCGGGCGTGGGTTCGAGGTGCGCGGTCACCTGACGGGTGCCTGACCGACCCGGGGCGGGCATGCTGACCACCACCCGCAGGGGGGCGACCTTAAGCGGCGCCCCGCCCACCGTGATCTGCAGCGGGCCGATCCTGGCTTCGCCCGCCTGGACCGCGGTGGCGGACCAGGTGTAGGTCATGACCACGGTGGTGCGGAAGTTGATGCTGACGATCTGGCGCTCGGGGCGCTGGAACGCGAAGCGCAGCGGCGCGATCTCCGGGAGCCGGGGCACGCTGTCCGCGCTGCCACCCGTGACCACCAGGCGCAGCGCCACCATCTCCCCCACCTGGAGCTGCTGGGCGTCCATCTCCAGGTGGGCCTCCACGGCGCGGGCCACGCCGGGCAGCGCCAGCGCCACCAGCAGCGCCAGGCCAGCACAGCGCGCCAGCCACGGGCCGAAGAGCGGGGTGAGGGCAGACCGCATGGCGCTCACCAGTCCTGATCGCCGTCGGAGCGGCCCTGGATCACCACGCGGGGTGAGCCCTCCTCGACGCCATCCAGCAGCTTCGCGGCCTGCTCGGCCTCCAGATCGCCGTCCATGACCCCCAGGGGCTGCTCCTGGGCCTGGCCCTGGGCCTGCTGCTGCTGCTCGCCGCCCGCGGGCTGGATGTCGCCCTCCATGGGCTGCTGCTCCTCGCCATCGGGGCGCGTGCCGTCGCTGGGGGGAGCTGGCTGCTGCTGCGCGGAGTTGTCCTGCTGGTCCTGGCTCTGCGGGTCCTGGTCCTGGTCGTTCCGGTCCTGGTCGTTCTGATCCTGGCCCTGCTGGCCCTGCTGGCCCTGTTCGCCCTGCTGGGGGTTGTCGCAGGGCTTCTTCTGGTCCTCGTCCTGGGTGCGGGCGGCGATCTCCCTGGCGACGGCCTCGGCGTTCTTGCTCGCGGCCTCGAGCTCCCGATCCATCTCGGCGGCGCGCATGAAGTGCTCACGGGCCTCGGTGAGGCGCCCGCCCTGGTAGGCGGCGTGCCCCATGTCGTAGCGGGCCAGGGCGCGCTGCCTGGTGTCGATGGAGCGCTCGGCCACCTGCTCCCAGACCCGCTCGGCCTCGTTGGGACGCCCCGAGAGCAGCAGGGCCTGGCCCAGGCTCATGGCCAGGTCGAGATCGTCGGGGTGGGCCACGTGCGTGTCCATCAGCAGGGGGACGGCCTGCTCGTACTGGCCGGCGGCCAGGGCATCGAGGCCGTCCTGCCGGGCGCCGGCCTGGGCGGGCGAGGCGCAGAGGCCGGCGACCAGCAGCAGCCCGAAGGCCACCGAGGCGGACCGTGCGCGGCTCGGAAGGCCCACCACCAGGCCGAGCACGAAGAGGACCAGGCCCGCGCCCAGCGGCCACTGGAAGTGTTCGTTGGGGACCTTCTCGCGATGCACGCCCAAGAGCTCTCCCTGGGTCTGGCCCCGGATCTGATCCACCAGGGCGGCGATGTCGTCATCCGACGCCATGGAGCGAACGTAGGCGCCGCCAGCCCGGGCGGCCAACCGGCGCAGCAGGGGCTCGTTCAGCTTCGACATGACCACCTGCCCGGAGCGGTCCTTCTTGAAGCCCCCACCCTCCAGCGGGATGGGCGCACCGGCGGAGGTACCGACCCCCATGACGAAGACGTTGACCCCGGCCGCGCCGACGCGATCGGCGGCGGCGACCGCCTCGTCCTCCACCGGGACCTCGCCGTCGGAGAGGAGGACGATGGCCTTGTCGGTGGTGTCCTCGTTGGTGAGGAGCTTCAAGGCCTCGTCCAGCGCGGCCGGCAGGGAGGTGCCCTGGGCCTGGAGCGTGGCGGTGTCGACCTCCTTGAGGATGGTCAGCAGGGCGTCGTGATCGAGGGTGAGGGGCACGCGCGGATAGGCGCCGGCCGCGAAGACCACCAGGCCGATGCGGTCCGCGGGCATGAGGGTGCAGAGGTCGAGCACCTCGCGACGGGCGCGCTCCATGCGGCTCGGGCTGACGTCCTCGGCGTCCATGCTGCGGGAGACATCGACCACCACGGCCAGGTCGATGCCGTGGCGCTCCACGTCGCGCCACTGGAAGCCCAGCTGCGGACGGGCCGCGGCGATGATCAGGGAGGCCAGGCCCAGCAGCAGCAAGGCCGCCTGCCAGGTGCGCCGTGCCCCGAGATCCGCGGGAGCAAGCCCGGCGAGCACCGGCGCGCTGGCGATGCGGGCCAGGCCGGCCGTGCGACGGCGCTGGGCCCACCAGAACAGCAGGGCCACCACCGGCAGCGCCCAGAGGAGGTTGCGCAGGGGACCCGCGCCCCAGGTCAAGAGCGACCCCGCGGTCACGGCAGCCTCCGGAACAGGGTGGTCTCCAGCAGCACCCAGAGGGCCAGCATGCCGAGCCCCCAGCACAGCCAGGGCGCGAAGCGCTCCTCGTAGTGGGTCAGCTCCTTGATCTCGGCCGTGCTGGGCTCGAGCTGGCCGATGGTCTCATAGACCTGCGCCAGGGTGTCGGAGTCCTGGGCGCGGAAGTAGCGTCCGCCGGTCCTGGCGGCGATAGCCTCGAGCGTGGGCTCGTCCAGATCGCCGCCGCGCGAGCTGAACAGCCCGAGGAAGCCCCCGCCCTGGCCCGGCTCCGACCCTACGCCGATGGTGTAGATCTTGACCCCGAGCGCCGCGGCGGCCTCGGCGGCCTTGACCGGCTCCACGCTGCCGGCGTTGGAGCGGCCATCCGTGAGCAGGATGACGATCTTGCTGGGGGCCTCCAGCTTGGCGAGGCGCTGATATGCGATGGCGATGGCGTCGCCGATGGCGGTGCGGCGCTCGCCGGCCTGGCCGATGCGCACCTGGCCCAGGAAGCTCGCCAGGCCGAGGTGGTCCAGGGTGAGCGGGACTGGGTGAAGGCCTCCTCGCCGAAGACCACCAGCGCGATGCGATCGTGCTCGCGGCTGGCCACGAAGCGCGCCACCACGTTCTTGGCCACATCCAGCCGGGAGGCGGAGTGCCCGCCGATGGTGAAGTCCGGGGCTTCCATGGACTGGGAGGTGTCGAGCACCAGGACGATGTCGAGCCCCTCGGCCTTGGTGACGGTCTCGGTCAGCGGGACCTGGGGCCGGGCCAGGGCCACGAAGCAGAGGCAGAGACCCAGGCCCAGCAGGGGTCTGGGCAGCCAGGCGAGCAGGCGCCGGGGGCTCTGCCCGACCTGCACGAGGTCGAGGGAGGCGAAGCGCAGCCGCGGACGGGCGCGATGCAGCCACCACAGCACCAGCCCCACCAGGGGGAGCCCGGCGAAGGCCCAGGGGGAGTGCCACTCAAGCATGGCCGCCCTCCCGGGGCTCGACCGGCCGCGGCCGGGTGGCCTCCACGTAGGCCTGGAAGTCCTGGTCGAGCGCGTAGAAGAACTCGGGGCCACCGCCGCGCCGGGCGAATTTCAACAGGTCGGTGGCCTGCAGCAGGCGCCGGGCGCGGTCCAGCAGGGCGCCGGGTACGAGGCCCCGCGCGTAGATGGCCTGCTCGATCTCGCGGCTGGTCAGGGCCGAGGCGGGGATGGGGTGCACCGCCTGCAGGTAGACACGGAAGACCTCGGAGCACTGCAGGGCCCGGGCATGATCGTCGAGCTTCCTGTCGGCCAGCACGGCCTTCCAGGCACGCCTGGCCACCAGGTCGGCCGGCTCGGCGGCCACCCGACGCAGGCTGCGCCTCCGGTGGCGCCATACCCAGGCCCCGCCGGCCACGCCCAGCCCGATCAGCACGCCCGTGCCCAGCACCCAGGGCCAGGTGGGGGGTGGCGGGGGCGCGGGCACCAGCAGGCCCTCCAGCTGCGAGGAGGGGCCCTTGACCCCGATGTCCACGAAGACCGGGGCGACGGTGAGGGCCTCCTGCTGGCCGTCGGGGTGGGTGACGGTCACCGTGGGCAGCTGGACCACGTAGCTGCCCTCTTCCCCGGTGAGCTCGTAGCGGCGGGTGGTGAGGCTCCAGCCGTCGAAGGGTTCGCTGCGCTCATCGGTGAGCTGGGCCTCGAGGCCGTCGGCCGCGGGGCTCCCGACGTCGAGGGTGATGCCATCGGCCTGCTGGATCTGCACGACCGCCTGCACGGGCTGGCCGGCGTCCACCTGGCGGGCCTCCAGCTCCAGGCGCACGTCGGCGTCGGGCCGGGCGAGGGGCGGGAGCAGATCGCTGCCGCAGCCCGCGAGGACCAGCGCGAGGACGCCGAGCGCCGCCCGGGGGCTCATCGCAGCCGCTCGATGCGCCGGAAGTGCTCCTCCAGACGCTGGAAAGGATCGTCGCCCGTGCCGACCGCCGTGACATGGGCCCCGGCGCGGCGCAGGCGCTGCAGGCGGGCCTCGACCCCGAGCGAGCCGCGCACGCGGGCCGCGTCCACCAGCACGGTCTGCCCGGTCTCGGCGTCCTCGAGCTCCACCAGGCCCACGTCCGGCAGGGCCAGCTCGCGGGGATCGTGCAGCACGAAGGCGTTGACCCGGTGGCGCCGGCTGAGGGAGGCCATGGCGCGGCCCCAGGGGCGCGGGTCGATGAAGTCCGACAGGAAGCAGACCACGGCCCGGCGCGGCAGGACACGGCTCAGGAACTCGGCCGCCGCGCCCACATCCGTGCCGCGCTGCTGGGCACGGTGGGAGAAGACGGTGCGGATCACGCGCCAGGCGTGCCCGCGGCTGCGCCGGGGCGGGATGAAGTCCACCACCTGCTGGGCGAAGGCCACCAGCCCCACCTGGTCGTTGACCTGGGTGGCGGCGTGCGCCAGGGCCGCGCCGACGCGCGCCTGCTGCAGCGCCTTGTCCGTGCGGCCGTCGCGCCCGCCGGAGCCGAAGCCCACGGAGCCAGAGATGTCGAGCACCAGCACCAGCACCTGCTGGCGCTCCTCGCGGAACTCCTTGACGAAGGGCATCCCGGTGCGCGCGGTGACCTTCCAGTCGATGTGGCGCACATCGTCGCCGGGGACATACGGCCGGACATCCTCGAACTCCATCCCGCGGCCGCGGAAGGCGGAGCGATAGTTGCCGGCGAAGAGGCTGTCCACGCGTCGTCCGGCCTGCAGCTGCAGACGCCGGATCTGGCGCAGCTCCTCGGGCGTGAGCACGGCGGTACCCTCGCGGCCTAGGGAGTGGGGACGTGATCGAAGAGGCGCCGGATCACGGCCTCGGGCGTGAGCTCGGAGGCCTCGGCCTCGAAGGACAGCAGCACGCGATGGCGCAGGACGTCGGGGCCGACGGCCTTCACGTCGTCCGGGCCGACCCAGGCGCGCCCTTCGAGGAAGGCGTGGGCCCGGGCGCAGGCGGACAGGGCCATGGAGGCGCGCGGGCTGGCGCCGAACTCGATCATGGGCACCAGCTCGGCCAGGCCCACGGCGGCCGGGTTGCGGGAGGCGCGCACCACGTCCACGATGTAGCCCTCGATGACCGCCTCCATGTGGACGGCGGCCACCACCTCACGCAGCGCCAGCACGTCCGCGGCCCCGAGCACCGGCTGCAGGGTGCCCACCGCGTCGGAGGCCAGGCGCATGACCCGCAGCTCCTCCTCGCGGCTGGGGTAGCCGACCTTCAGCTTCAACAGGAAGCGATCCACCTGGGCTTCGGGCAGCGGGTAGGTGCCCTCCTGCTCGATGGGGTTCTGGGTGGCCAGCACGAGGAAGGGCCTGGGCAGGGGGAAGCTCTGCTCGCCGATGGTGACCTGGCGCTCCTGCATGGCCTCCAGCAGGGCGGACTGCACCTTGGCGGGGGCACGGTTGATCTCGTCAGCCAGGAGGATGTTCGTGAAGACCGGCCCCTTGCGGATGGAGAACGTGCTCTCGTGCAGGTGGTAGACCTCCGTCCCGATCAGGTCGGCGGGGAGCAGGTCGGGCGTGAACTGGATGCGCGAGAAGCCCAGCTCGAGCACACCCGCCAGGGCGCGCACGGCGGTGGTCTTGGCCAGGCCGGGCACGCCCTCCAGCAGCACGTGGCCGTCGCACAAGAGCCCCATGAGCAGCCCGTCCACCATGGCGCGCTGCCCGATGAGGGCCTTCTGAAGCTCGTCGCGGATGGCCTGCACCTTCGGGTGGGCCTGCGCGACGCGCGCCTCGATTCCATCAAGATTCAACATGCCGGGTACCTCTTGAACTGGAAAAGGGCGCTTCGCGCGCCCGGAAACGAATCATTCGGCGCCACGCGCCCGGGCTAGTGGGTGAGCCTGTCCATCAGATCGCGCCAGAAACCCTTCTCGTGCACCCTTTCATCCTGCAGCTCGGCGAGCTTGCACACCAGGTGCTCTTCCTCGGGCGAGAGCGACTTCGGGACCGCCACGACCACCTGGACGTAGTGATCGCCCCGCTGCCGCCCGCGCACGGCGGGCACGCCCCGCGCGTGCAGGGTGAAGACCTTGCCCGAAGGGGTGCCACCGGGGATCACCATGGGCTCGGTGCCGTCCACCGTGGGGATCTTGAGGGTGGCCCCGAGGCAGGCCTGGGCGTAGGACATGGGCACCTGGGAGTAGATGTCCAGCCCCTGGCGCTTGAAGTCCTGGTGGGGCTTGACCCGCACGGTGACGTACAGATCGCCGGGCTGGCCGCCGGTGAGGCCGGGCTCGCCCTTGCCATGGATGCGCAGCTGCATCTCGTCGTCCACGCCCGCGGGCAGGGTGACCTTGAGCTTCTCGCTCACGGGCACCAGGCGCCGGCCCTTGCAGTCTGGGCAGGGCTCCTTGATGACCTTGCCCTCGCCGCGGCACGCGGGGCAGGGCGCGCGGATGCGGAAGAAACCCTGGGCCTGGATGACCTCGCCGCGACCGCCGCAGGTGCCACAGACCGCAGGCTGGGTGCCAGGGGCCGCGCCGGAGCCGCTGCAGGTGCTGCACACGGCGTGCTTGGGCACCGTGACCTCGCGGCTGCAGCCATGCACGGCCTCGAGGAAGTCGATCTCGAGGGGGTACTCGATGTCGGCGCCATGGCGCCCGCCCCCGCGCCGACCACCGCGCATCCCCCCGAAGCCGAACAGATCGCCGAACAGGTCGGAGAACTGGCTGAAGATCTCGTCCACATTCTGGAAGCCGGCCGAGTACCCCGCGCCGCCCAGGCCCTGGTGGCCGAAGCGATCGTAGGCGTCGCGCTTCTGGGGATCCGAGAGGACCTGGTAGGCCTCCGAGACCTCCTTGAAGCGCGTCTCGGCGTCCGCTTCCTGGTTGCGATCCGGGTGGTACTGCAGGGCGAGCTTTCGGTAGGCGCGCTTCAGCTCATCCTGATTGGCGCCGCGCTCGACCCCGAGCACCTCGTAGTAGTCGCGCTTGTCTGCCACGAAGTCCTCCAGCGGGCCGCTCAGGGGGCCGCGCGCGGTCGATGGCTCCCGGACGCGCCGGGGGGCCCCGCCTGGGGCTAGGCCTCCTCGAACTCGGCGTCGATGACGTCGTCACGACCAGGCGCACCACCGGGCATCGGGCCGCCCTCGGTGGGCATCGGGCCGCCGGGCATCGGGCCGCCGGGCATCGGGCCACCGTCCGTGGACTTGTACATCACCTCGGCCAGCTTGTACATGGCCTTCTGCAAGCTGTCGAAGGCGGCCTTGAGGACATCCGGGTCGTCCTTGTCCAGGGTCTCCTTGGCCTTCTGCAGCTCGCTCTCCAGGTTGGAGGCCTGCTCGGCCGGGAGCTTGTCCTTGTTCTCGGAGAAGAGCTTCTCGGTCTGGTAGATCAGGGAGTCGAGCTGGTTGCGGTTCTCGATGATCTCGCGGCGACGCTTGTCATCGGCCTCGTTGGCGGCGGCGTCCTTGACCAGCTTCTCGACCTCGGACTTGGACAGGCCCGAGGAGGAGGTGATGGTGATGTGCTGCTCGCGGCCGGTGGCCTTGTCCTTGGCGGTGACGTTCAGGATGCCGTTGGCGTCGATGTCGAACTTGACCTCGATCTGGGGCATGCCGCGCGGTGCGGGGGGGATGCCGTCGAGGCGGAAGGTGCCGAGCAGGCGGTTGTCGCGCGCCATGGGGCGCTCGCCCTGGTAGACCTGGACATCCACCGCCGTCTGGCTGTCGGCCGCGGTCGAGAAGATCTCGGCCTTGGAGGTGGGGATGGTGGTGTTGCGCGGGATGAGCACGGTGTGCACGCCGCCGAGGGTCTCGAGGCCCAGGGACAGCGGGGTGACATCCAGCAGGAGCATGTCCTTGACGTCGCCGGAGAGCACGCCGGCCTGGATGGCGGCGCCCTGGGCCACCACCTCATCCGGGTTGAGGGTGCGGTTGGGCTCGCGGCCGAAGAGCTCCTTGACCTTGCGCTGCACCAACGGGATGCGGGTGGAGCCGCCGACCAGCAGGACCTCCTTGATCTGGGAGGTGGCGACGCCCGCGTCCTTGATGGCCTGGCGGCAGGGCTGCAGGGTGCGGTCCACGATGGGTTCGACCATCTGCTCGAACTTCGCCCGGGAGAGGTCGCGCTGGAAGTGCTTGGGGCCGGTGGCGTCGGCCGTGAGGAAGGGCAGGTTGATGTTGGTGCTCTGCGCGGTGGAGAGCTCGATCTTGGCCTTCTCCGCGGCGTCCTTCAGGCGCTGGATGACCATCTTGTCGCGGGCGACGTCGATGCTGGTCTCCTGCTTGAACTCCTTGACCATCCACTCGATCAGGAGATGGTCGATGTCGTCGCCGCCGAGATGGGTATCGCCCGCAGTGGACCTGACCTCCACCACGTCGTCGCCCACCTCGAGCACGGAGATGTCGAAGGTGCCGCCGCCGAAGTCGTAGACCGCGATGATCTGATCGTCTTTGGCGCCGAACGCCAGGGCCGCCGCGGTGGGCTCGTTGATGATGCGCTTGACGTCGAGCCCGGCGATCCTGCCGGCGTCCTTGGTGGCCTGGCGCTGCGAGTCGTTGAAGTAGGCCGGCACGGTGATCACCGCTTCGGTGACCTCCTGGCCCAGGTAGCGCTCGGCCTCGCGCTTCATCTTCTGGAGCACCATGGCCGAGATCTCGGGGGCCGAGTACTCCTTGCCGCCCACGGCCACACGCACGCCGCCGTCGGCGGCGCGCACCACCTTGTAGGGGACGCGCTCGATCTCGGTCTTGGACTCGTCGAAGCGGCGGCCCATGAAGCGCTTGATGGAGGAAACGGTGTTCTCGGGGTTGGGGATGGCCTGGCGTCGGGCCACCGCACCCACGAGGCGCTCGCCGTCCTTGGCGAAGCCGACCACTGAAGGGGTGGTACGCCCGCCCTCTTCGTTCACGATCACGGTGGGCTTGTCGCCCTCCATGATGGAGACGACGGAGTTCGTCGTGCCTAGGTCGATGCCGATGATGCGGGCCATGATTACCTCCGAGAGATGGTGCGCCGCCAGAGCGGGCCAGGAAGCCGTACTATGTGCTTGCTTCCTGGTCAATATCAGATGCGGACGCAGGGTTTCCTGGGGACGCGGCAAAGCTAATCGCGACCTTGGGGGCGTCAAGACACACGGTGAGCGCGTGCTCGACGGTCTCCCGCCTCCGCGGGCACGAGGCACGACATCGGCGCCACACCACGCGCGCTCCGGGGCAGGGCGGCGGCAGGAGACGTGTCTCATTTTTTGCTTTAGTTTCATTGGCTTATCACCGTTGGCACGTCTCCTGCTACAACCTCGGTCGTCCGCCACGTCGGGTCCCGAACCAACCCCTTCCCCCCAACGTCCGTGCCCTGACCTGACCCCACCCGGCGCGGCGGACATCCCCCAGCACTTCATGGCTTGACGCACGAGGCAACGGTGCGTAGCGATTCCGGCCCTCCGGCACGCGCTCATGAGCGCCCCTGTCGGCATCGCACGACCACCCATCCCAGCCTTGGAGCCCCCCATGAAGTTCCGCCCCCTGAACGACCGCATCCTCGTGAAGCGCATCGAGGCCGAGACCCGCACGGCTGGCGGCCTCATCATCCCGGACAGCGCCAAGGAGAAGCCCCTGGAAGGCGAAGTCATCGCCACCGGCCCAGGGCGCCTCGGCGACGACGGTGAGCGCCGCGCCATCCCCGTGAAGCCCGGCGACCGCATCCTCTTCGGCAAGTACTCCGGTGACGAGATCAAGCTCGACCGTGTCGAGCACGTCATCGTGCGCGAAGACGACGTCCTGGCCGTCGTCGAGCGCTAGCCGTTTCCCCACCTTCAAGCACGGAGTCCACACATGCCCGCCAAGAACATCGACTTCCACGAGACCGCCCGCTCCGCCCTCCTGCGGGGCGTGGACAAGCTGGCCGACACCGTCAAGGCCACCCTGGGCCCCAAGGGCCGCAACGTCGTGCTCGGCAAGAGCTTCGGCGCCCCCGTGGTCACCAAGGACGGCGTCACGGTCGCCAAGGAGATCGAGCTCAAGGACAAGGCCGAGAACATGGGCGCCCAGATGGTGAAGGAGGTCGCCTCCAAGACCTCCGATGTGGCCGGCGACGGCACCACCACCGCCACCGTCCTCGCCCAGATCATCTTCCGCGAGGGCACCAAGCTCATCGCGGCCGGCGCCAACCCCATGGACGTCAAGCGCGGCATCGACAAGGCCGTCGCCGTGGCCATCGAGGAGCTCAAGAAGATGTCCCACCCCGCCGAGACCGAGGCCGAGATGGCCCAGGTCGGCACCATCTCCGCCAACGGCGACGCCACCATCGGCGACATCCTGGCCGAGGTCATGGGCAAGGTCGGCAAGGACGGCGTGATCACCGTGGAGGAGGCCAAGGGCCTCAAGACCTCCCACGAGATCGTCGAGGGGATGCAGTTCGACCGCGGCTACCTCTCCGCCTACTTCGTCACCGACTCCGAGCGCATGGAGTGCGTGCTCGAGGATCCCTACATCCTGATCCACGAGAAGAAGCTCTCCTCCCCCAAGGACCTCCTCCCCCTGCTCGAGAAGGTGCACAAGGCCGGCAAGCCCCTGATGATCATCGCCGAAGATATCGAGGGCGAGGCCCTGGCCACCCTGGTGGTCAACAAGCTGCGCGGCACGCTCAATGTCTGCGCCGTCAAGGCCCCCGGCTTCGGCGACCGCCGCAAGGCCATGCTGGAAGACATCGCCATCCTCACCGGCGGCAAGGCCCTGATGGAGGATCTCGGGATCAACCTGGAGACCCTGGTCATCGCCGATCTCGGCCAGGCCAAGCGGGTCGTGGTCGACAAGGACAACTGCACCATCGTCGATGGCCTCGGCAACCGCAAGGACGTCAAGGCGCGCGTCAAGCAGATCCGCCGCCAGATCCAGGACACCACCAGCGACTACGACCGCGAGAAGCTGCAGGAGCGCCTCGCCCGCCTGGTGGGTGGCGTGGCCGTCATCTACGTCGGCGCCGCCACCGAGGTGGAGATGAAGGAGAAGAAGGCGCGCGTCGAGGACGCCCTGAACTCCACCCGCGCGGCCGCCGAGGAGGGCATCGTCCCGGGCGGCGGCGTGGCCCTGCTGCGCACGCTGCCCGCCATCGACGCCATCGAGACCAACGGCGACGAGAAGTTCGGCGTCCAGATCATCCGCCGCGCCGTGCAGGAGCCCACCCGCGCCATCTGCGAGAACGCCGGCCTCGAGGGCTCCATCATCGTCCACAAGATCCTCGAGGGCGAAGGCTCCTTCGGCTACAACGCGGCCACCGATGTGTACGGCGACATGTTCCAGATGGGCATCATCGACCCCACCAAGGTGGTCCGCAGCGCCCTGCAGAACGCCGCCTCCGTCTCGGGCATGATGCTCACCACCGAGGCCCTCATCTGCGACAAGCCCGAGAAGAAGAAGAAGGGCGGCGCCGGTGGTGGCGGCGGCATGGACGACATGGGCGGCATGGGCGGCATGGGCGGCATGGGCGGCATGGGCGGCATGATGTAGTCCCGCTGGCTGTTCAGCCCCGAGCGCCCCCGTGTGGCCTCCGCCCGCGGGGGCGCGCTGCTTCGGGTTAGACACGCCCTCCTCCCCAGGAGGCACCATGCCCTTCGTCCGCCTCGAGCATGACGGCTCCATCGCCACGATCACCCTGTCGCGCCCCGAGCGCCGCAACGCCGTCGGCGCGACGCTGTGGGAGCAGCTGCGCGAGCGCCTGGTCGAGGCGGCCGACGCCCCACCGCGGGCCCTGCTGATCACCGGCGAGGGTGGGCACTTCTCCGCCGGGCTCGATCTCAAGCCCGACAACCCGCTGCTGGTCCGGGTCCTGCCCGTCGTACAGCAGCGCGACGCCGCGGGGGCCCGCGCGCTCATCCAGGAGCTGAAGTCCGTCTGCGATCTCGTGGCCGCCTTCCCCGCCCCCACCATCGCCGCCATCGAGGGCGCCTGCGTGGGGATCGGGCTGGAGCTGGTCCTGGCCTGCGATCTGCGCGTGGCCAGCCGCGAGGCGCACTTCGGGCTGCCCGAGCTGCGCCTCGGGCTGGCGCCCGACCTCGGCGGCACGGTGCGGCTCACCCGGTTGGTGGGGCCGGGCCGCGCCGCCCTGCTGGCCCTGGCGGGCCGCGGGTGGAGCGGCACCGAAGCGCATCATGCCGGGCTGGTGGAGGTCCTGTGCGAGCCCGACGCGGTCCTGGTGGAGGCCCGGCGCCTGGCCGAGGACATCCAACGCGGTGCCCCCACCGGCGCCCAGGGGGTGCTGCACGTCATCAGGACGGCGCAAGACCTGGAGATCTCCGACGCGCTGGTCCTCGAGACCGAGGCCGGCGCCAACGCGCTGCTCTCTGGCGAGCCCCTGGAGGGCCTGGCCGCCCGCGCCGCCCACAGGAGGCCCGCCTGGGATGCGTGAGGATCCGGAGCGCCCGCGCAAGGCCCGAGTCCAGGCCGGGGGTTTCCGCCTGACCCTGCACGGGGTGCAGCCCCGCGGGCCGCTGCGCGCGAGCGTGCTGCTGGGCCACGCCATGATGTCCCACGCGGGCGTGCTGCGCCCCCTGGCCCGCAACCTCGCCCTGCTGGGGTGCGCGGTCTGGCGGCTGGATTTCCGGGGACATGGGGCCAGCGAGGGGCAGGCGCGCTTCCACGACTGGAGCTTCGATCACCTGGTGCGCGAGGACTGGCCCGCCGCCGTGGCGTGGGTGCGAGCCCAGGCGCCGGAGGTGCCCCTGCTGGGCATCGGCCACAGCCTCGGCGGGCTGGTGGCGTTGGCCGCCCAGGGCACCGGGCGCAGCCGCGTGGACGCCGTCGGCGTGCTGTCCTCCGGGCTCTGGAGCCATCACGGTACCGGCCTGCTGTACGGGAACCTCAGGCGCGTCGCGGGTACGGCGACCCTGCCCGTGGTCCGCTGGGCCCACCGCCTGCCGGCCCGCCGGCTCGGCCTCGGGGTGGACGAGAGCGTCACGTTCTGGCGCCAGCTGGTGGGCTGGGGGCGCCGGGGCGAGTGGACCGCGCTGGACGGCACCGACTACCTGGCTTCCCTGGCGAACGTCGACGTCTGTGTCCACGGCTGGCGCGGGGCCCGCGATCCCTTCGTGCGCATGGCCGACCACCAGCGCCTGCTGCGAGCCGCGGGCGGCACGTGGACCCTGGTCCCCGGCGCGGGCCACATGGACCTCCCCACGGCCGCCGCCGCGGAGGTCGGCGATTGGGTCGACTGCATCCTGCACGGGTGCTTGTGCCGCGGATGATGGCGCGCTAGACCTGCGGGCGCCCCTTCGGGGAGAATCGCGATGCTCCTCCTCTCCGCCCGTGTCCTGGCCGCCGTCGCCTCCGGGGTCGCCCTCGTCGCGGTGGCCCCGCCTCGCAGCCAGGCTTGGCTGCACTGGATCTGCCTCGTGCCGCTCCTGTGGGCGCTCAGGGCCGATCGCCCCCCGCGCCCACCCCGCCCGCGCCGCTGGTACGGCCTGTTCCCGCTCCTGTGGGAGCTGTTCGAACCCTCCAACCGCGCCAACACGGCCCTGGGCTTCCTGTTCGGCTTCGCCTCGGAGTTCGCCATCTACTTCTGGCTGGTGGACACCGTCGGGCGTTTCAGCAGCCTGCCGATGTGGCTCGGCCTGATCGTCCTGATCATCTTCGCCCTGGGCCACGCCGTTCCCTTCGCCCTGGTCTTCGGCCTGGTCCACCCCTTGCGTCGACGCCTGGGCTGGGGCTGGCTGCTGGCGGTGCCGGCCGTGCTGGTGGTCACCGAGTGGCTCTTCCCGGCCCTCTTCCCCTACCAGCAGGGCGCCACGCAGTACCGCCTTCCATGGGTGATCCAGCTCGCCAGCGTCACGGGGGTCTACGGCCTGTCCTTCCTGCTGCTGGCGGTCAACGGCGTGCTCGCCGAGTGGCTCTACCGCTGGCGCGAGGTGCGCTCCTGGCCCTGGCGGGCCACCCTGATCGTGGCAGGGGTCTTCCTGGGCAACCTGGTCTTCGGCGCATGGCGCCACGCCCACGTGGAGGAGGCCCTGCAGGCGCGCGGCCGCACCCTGAAGGTGGCCGTGCTCCAGCAGAACATCACCATGCTGGAGCGCTACGCCCAGGCCCCCGAGGAGGTCGTGCGCGGTTGGTTCCGGGTCACCCGCAAGCTGGGCGGCGTGCCGGTGGATCTCGTGGTGTGGCCCGAGGGCGCCAGCCCCTACAACCCCTTCGAGGGCAACATGCTCAAGGCCCTGGCGCGTATGTGCCGCGAGGGCAACTTCGAGCTCATGGTGGGCGGAGGCACCTACCAGTACGAGGTGGATCCCCAGAGCCGCCAGCTCAACGTCGTCTTCTACAACAGCGTCTACATGATGGACCGTAGCGGCACCATCACCGGCCGCTACGACAAGCTCCTGCCCCTGCCCTTCGGCGAGTACCTGCCGCTGGGGAACGTGTTCCCCAAGCTCAAGGAGTGGATCAAGGGTCCCGGCGACTTCCGCGCGGGCACCGAGGCCAAGCTGCTGCCCGCCGACGGCTACCAGATCGCCGCGCCCATCTGCTACGAGGCCATCCAGCCCTCCATCGTGCAGCGGCTCAAGGGCGCCGATCTGTTCGTGAACGTCACCAACGACGCCTGGTTCGGGCACTCCGCCGCCGCCTGGGAGCATGCCATGCTCGCGGCCGTGCGCTGCACCGAATTCGGCCGGCCGCTGCTGCGCGAGGCCTACACCGGCATCAGCATGATCGTGGAGCCTCACGGCGACATCACCTACGAGTCGCCCATCTTCACGGAGCTGGCGGAGGTGCACAGCCTGCGCCTGCTCACCTTCGACACGATCTACTGGCGCCTGGGCAACTGGTTCCCCGTGCTCTGCCTGCTGGGCAGCCTGGTGGCGCTGGAGCTGGCCTGGCGTAGAGCCCTGGGCAGCGCGCCCCCGCGCAGCCCACGCGCCGAGCGTCCGTGATCCCTCCCACGAGCCCCCTCCCCGTCATCGCCCTGGCCCTCGGCGCTGGCTGCCATCCGCCCGCCGAGGACTCCAGCCCCGGACACTGCCGCGCCGCCTGCGAGGAGGCCGCGGATGAGCTGTTGATCCTGCTCGATGTCGAAGGGCTCGGAGAGCCGGTGGAGGTGCAGCTCAATCCCTGCCCCGGCCGCACGCGCCTGCCCGACGGGGCGACGACCGTGGTTGCCCTGCTCGGCGGCTTCGACGCCACCATGACCCCGGTGGACCGGGACGACCGCGTGACCCAGAGCGGCCGAGGGATCGTGACCCTCTACCCTTCCTTCCCCCACGATGGGATCGACTTCGCGGGCGGCGCTCCAGGGGACTACCGCGGCACCAGCGCGCGCCTCGCGACCGCGGCGGTGCTGCGCTACGCCGCCGATCAGGAGGTGGACCAGGAGGGCTGCCGGCTCTCGGACCGGCTCGACGTGGCCCTCTCCGGCCAGCCACCACTGCTCCACGGCCAGTCCAACGGCGGCAACCTGGCCTTGGCCACCCTCGCAGACAGCAGCCTCGACCTCCCTCCGCTGGGCGGAATCACCACCTTCGAGACCCCCGCGGGGGCGCAGTTCGTGACGGTGGAGCTGGGCTCGACCGAGCGGCCCCTGTCCCTCTACGAGGCTGGAAGTTGTGCCTGGAACGAGGCGCAGGGGCTGGGCTGCGCGGTGGACGCCGCCACCCTCACCTGGGACGCGGGGGCCGAGGACGACCGCGGCCACCACGGCGCCGCCTTCTACGATCTCGACCAGGACGGCGCCTGTGATGAGGAGGAGGGCTGGATCTGGGGCCTTCGCCCGGACATGGAGGGCTGGGAGCGCGCGGTCTACTCCCCGGAGCTGACCCAGGCCCTGGCGGAGGGCGGCCCCACCCGCCCCGACCTGCTGACCGGCGCAGCGCTGGACGCCTTCTGGGCCACGCGCGATGGCTCGCTGCTGGTCCGCGAGGCGGTGGCGCGCCAGCCGGGGCTGCCCTTCCTGATCCTGGGGACCGAACAGGACCACACCCAGGGAACGACCGACCACCCGCACATCACCGGCCTGGCCGTGGCCCTGCAGGCCGTGGGCGCCGCCTGGGTGCGGGTCAACCCCGACGCCGCCTACCTCACACAGGCCCTCGGAGAGGACCCCGGCTGGTCGGACAACCCCGCCAACATCGCCACGACCCCGGGGGACGCGAGCATCCGCATGCTCCCCGATGAGGCCGCGGATGCCCAGCTTCGCCGGGCCTGGATCACCGCGGCCTTCCTCGAGCTGCAGGACCGCGGCTGGCTCGACCGGTGGGATGACGACCTGGCCGCGACGCTCCAGCCTTGACCCGTGCATCCTCCGGCGCCCGGCGCTATGCTGAAGGGCTCCCGAGGATGTGAAGCATGAAACCCACCTCCCCGCGCACCGACGCGCCGCGGATACTCGTCGTCGACGATGAACGCGAGATCAGGCAGATCCTCGGAGAATTCCTGACCGCCAAGGGCTTTCACGTCAGCGTGGTGGAGACCGGCCGGCAGGCCCTCGACCTGTGCGCAGAGCCGGACACGCGGTTCGACGTCGCCCTCGTGGACTGGACCCTCCCAGGAATCGACGGCCCGGACGTCATGGCCCAGATCCGCGACACCCAGCCGGGCTGCCACATCCTCGCCATCACCGGCCACGCCGATCAGGTCGTGTCGGCCAGCGCCGTGGGTACCCTGGTAGAAGAGGTCTTCCGCAAGCCTTTTTCGCTGCGCGATCTAAGCAGCCGCCTCTCGACCATCCTCGGGCGCCCCCCCATCGCCACGCGCTGAAACCTTTTTCTTGCGGGCTGCCGGAGGCTCCGCTATGCTTGTTTTCGAACGGGCTGCGCACTTCCGCGCCGCACCATTGGGATTCCCCCCCCCGCTGGTTCCCCACCTGGCAAAGCCTCAGCGTCTCCTCCATCTCTTGCGGTGAGGGTTGTTTTCGCGGGGGGGGCTTCCCGATGTTCCTCGACCGGCTCTTCGGAGCCGGTTCGTGCTCAGGGCGTCGATGATGATGCGCCCCGCTGGAGGTGGGGACGACGGGCCAGCGTGCGGCAACGATCGGCCAGGACCACGGCCGCGATGCGCTCGCACCAGAGGCCGCCGTGGGGATCGATCTCACGGCTGACGGTCAGGTAGAGCATGTCCCGCGCGAGCGGATCCGTGAACGCCTCCATGGCGGTGCGATCGGCGCCCTCCGGGTCGTCGCGGAAACGGGCTGGCAGCCACTCCAGCAGGCAGGCGTCCCGCGCCGCGGGCGTCCGGAGCGACGGGCAGTCCTCCACTCGCGCGGGTGGGGGCTCGCCACAGGCGACCAGGAGCAGGGTCAGGAGCAGCGCCAGGGTCACCTCCGACCCGCGAGCCTTGCACGCCGCGGCGGGGGATGCAACTAGGGGGGTCCGCCCACCGCTCGCCATGGACCGGAGCCCGCCCATGCTCGCCTACCTGCTCGACGCCTTCTCTGGCCCCGGTGCCGTCTTCATGTGGGCCATCACGGCCCTGCTGGCCTTCGGCCTGGCGGTCCTGGTGGAGCGCTGCTGGGTCCTGTTCCGTCAGAACGGACGCGGCCGGGCCACCGTGGCGGCCGCCATCGCGCGCAGGGCCTTCCGCGAGGCGGCGCAGACCGCCGGCAACGCCCACCTCGGGCGCGTGCTGCAGGCCGGGCTGGAGGCGGGAGGTGCCGAGGCCGCCTGGGACGCCATGGGAGCCGCGGCGGCGGAGGCCGAGGAGGGCTTGCAGGGCCGCATCCCCTACCTGGCCACCGTGGGCAACATCGCCACCATGCTGGGCCTGCTCGGCACCGTCTACGGCCTGATCCTCGCTTTCGGCGCCTTGGGCGACACCAGCTCCGGAGAGCGCGCCGTGCGGCTCACCCAGGGCATCTCCACCGCCATGGCCACCACCGCCTGGGGCCTGCTGGTGGGGATCCCGGCCCTGGCCGTCCACGCCTGGCTCGACGCCCGCGCGCGGGCCTTGCTGGCCGCCATCGAGGCCGCCGCGGGCCGCCTGGGCGCCTCCCTGCGGAGCCCACGCGGGTGACCCCCCCGGCCCTGCGCCGCCTGCGCTCCCGCCTCCCGCGGGGCGGCCCAGACCTGCGCCCGGGTCTGATGGCGGTCATCGGCTTGCTCTTCCTGCTGCTGCCCTTCCTGCTGCTGACCACCTCCCTGCAGAAGCTCTGCGGCCTGCCCTTCGGCCTGGCAGCCTCTCCAGGAGACCTTGCCGTCCTGCCCACAGGGCGCGTCGAGGCCGTCGAGGTGCACCTCCAGGGCCAGGACCTCGTGCTGCGCTCCGCGGTCCGCACCCTGGACGTCACCGCCTCCCAGGGGGATGTCACCTGGAGCGAGGTCACCCTGCCCCCGCGCGACGGCGCCATGGACCTCACGGGCCTGCAGCGCGAGCTGGCCACGGTGGCAGCACTGGATCCCGACCACCACCGCGTCCTGCTGGTGCCCGCCGACGACACCCCCACCGCCAAGGTGATCGCCCTGGTGGACGCCGTGCGCTCCCAGCGGGGCAGGGAGCTCTTCCCCGACGTGGTGCTGGGCGGCGCGGACCTCTCGGCCCCGGCCGCGCCCGAGGAGGTCCAGCCGTGAGGCGTCTGATCCGCCGCCCCCCACGCGCTCCGGGCACCTCCCCCCTGGCGCCCATGGTGGACGTCATCACCATCCTGCTGGTGGGCCTGCTGCAGGCCTACAGCGTCGACGCCCCCATCCGCCCCGACGACCCGGACTTCCAGCTCCCCGCCTCCGCCTCCGAGGCCCCCGTCACCCCGGTCCTCGAGATCCACGTCACGCCCGAGGCCATCTACGTGGGCGGCGAGCGGACCGCCGGCGCTCCCTACTACCTGGAGCACGACGACGTGCTGATCGAGGAGCTCTACGCCCTCCTCCAGGGCCGCGGCGCGATCCCCGTGGAGCTGGCCGTGGACGCGCGGGTCCCCTACGCCCTGGTGCGCAAGGTGCTGTTCACCGCCCGCGAGGCCGGGGCGAAGCAGGTCACGCTCGTGGCGCGGGCTCGCTCGGGGATGTGATCAGCGCCCACCCACCCACTCCAGGCAGTGGCGCCTGAGGTCCGCGCGCTCCACACCCTGGCAGAGCTCCACCGCCTGGTCGGGCTGACTCGTGAGGACCTGAAAGGCGACGCCCAGGCGGCAGGAGTCCTGCATGGGGGCGGTCTGGGCGCACTCGGCGATGCCCGCGGCGCCGTAGCGCTCGCCCGCGGCCCAGCCGATGCCGTGCACGCAGTTTTCGCGGTAGAGGTCGTCGGGTCCGAGCGGCACGCGCTGGCATGCAGCCACGGCGCGGGGGAGATCCACGCGGCCGATGTACTTGCCGATGCCGTGCCAGCAGGTCTTGCGGGTGAGCAGGTCGCCCTCCTCGCGGCCGCAGGCCTCCAGCACGAGCTCGAGGTGGGTGACCGAGGCTTCGCCGAGGGTGTCGTGGCGGCAGAAGTCGCGCCAGATGCCGGCGTCGTCGCAGGCGGCCAGGGCCACGCGCGGGTCGATGGAGACCAGGGCCATGGCGATGCCGAAGAAGCACTGATCGTGCCACTTGCGCACGGGGATGGTGGGGCAGACCCCGCGGGCGGCCGCCAGATCGGTGGGGACGTGCAGCTCGGCGACGTCCGCACGGCACTCGTGCTGCAGCCGCTTGCGGGCCACCACGTCGCAGGCGCCCAGGGCACCAGCGAGGTCGCGGGGGGCACGCTGGCGGGCCAGGGCGTGGAAGCAGACGTCGCGGAAGTCACCCTGGTAGGCGGCGCAGGTGGCCTCGTCGTAGCGGGTCCCCTCCCCTGCTCCTGCGGCGGTGGCGTCGCGAGCCCCTTCGGGCTTGGGCGGGATGGCCACGGCCACGGGCTCGGGTTGGTAGACCTCCCCGGTGTCGCCGTCGCTGTCCACCGCGGCGCGCGCCCCCTGCACCGCGCCGACGCACAGGCCCAGGCAGGCCAGGTAGAGCAGCAGGAAGGCGCGCCCGGACATGGCCGTCCTACTGCACGTAGCCGATGGCGCGCATGCGATCCTCGGTGGCCTGGCGGGAGAAGCCCGTGTCGCCATCCTCCGGCTGGGCCACCTCCGGAGGCGGGGGCGGCGGCCGGCGCAGCCAGAGCGCCAGCCCGATCCCCCCCAGCACCGGGAGGAGCAGCAGCAGCAGGAGGGCCCTTCGCTTCATGGCGGGCTAGTATGCCGGCGCCCCACCACCAGGCCAGCGCCCGTCATGGAGCCCCAGGAGCCCGTCCTCATCCGCCTGCGCGCGCTGCTCGCCGAGAGCGACGGCGAGGCCGAGGATCTGGTACGCCTCCTGGGCCGTCGCCTGCGGGCCCTGCGCGACCGCGGCATGCGCCGCGCGGCCCTGCTCACCTGCCTGGAGGAGAGCGACGACGCCGCGGTGGTGGCCACACTGGAGCACCTCTGGCGCGGCAGCCTCCTGGGGCGCGAGCCCCATCGCGAGCTGCTGCAGGAGCTGGCGCTCGACGGCTCCCTGCTGCGGGAGCTCGGCTACGACCGCGTCACCGACCTGTACGAGGTCGCCGTGGCCGCGGATCTCACCGAGGTCCAGCGGATGTTCCTGGGCGACCGCCACCGCGCCAACCCCACCCAGGACGAGGCGCAGATCGAAAACGAACACCTGGAGCTCTCCGCGGGCCAGCGGCGCTCGGCGGCCCGCGGCCGCGACCGCTTCACGCTCGATCGGGTGCTGCACGACCGGGATCCGCGGGTGATCGCCACCTTCCTGGACAATCCTCGCGCGGTGGAGCGCGATGTCGTGCGCATCACGGCCATGCGCCCCACCCGCCCGGCCATCCTGGCGGCCGTGGCGGCCCACCCCCGCTGGGCGGCGCGCTACCGGGTGCGCCTGGCGCTGGTCTGCAATCCCTACACCCCACTGCCCATCTCCACCCTGCTGGTGGGCACGCTGCTGGTGCAGGACGTGCGCCTGCTCATCAGCGCCATCCCGGTCGCACCCGAGCTCAAGACGGCCGCCCGCCGCGCCCTCGACCAGCGCCTCCGCGCTCGCGAGGCGGCTCCTGGCGCCCAGCCCACCGAGGACGAGGAACAGGCGGCCGCCGAAGAGAGCTCCCGGTTGGACGGAGAAGCGCCGGTCGCCAGGAGCAGGTAGCCGGCTCAGTCCCGCTTCTTCTCCTCCCGCTGCACCTCGTCGGCCTCGCGCTCGGCGGGGTCGCGCTGATGCGGCTCCTTCACCGCCTCGTTCAGCTCCCGCTGGGCCTTCTTGAAGGCGCGCAGGCTGTCGCCCAGGGCGCGGCCCACGGTGGGCAGCTTGCCCGCGCCGAAGACCAGCAGGACGATCACCAGGATGACCAGCAGCTCGGGGACGCCGAGGGTGGGCATGGCTCGCTCCGCGAAGGGGACAGCACCCCCTAGCCAGCAGCGCCGGCGGCGGCCATCCGTCCGTCCCGCAGGACCCAGCGGCCGCGCTTGACCACGTGGGTGGCGCGATGTCCGCCCAGGTACTGCACCAGCACGGAGAGCTCCGGGGGCTCGCCCGGGGGCGGCGCCAGCAGGGCCAGGTCGGCGGCCGAGCCGGGGCCGAGCCAGCCGAGGTCGGAGCGCCCGAGCGCGCGGCCTGCATGGCGGGTGATGCCCAGCAGGGCCTCCTCCACGGTGAGGCCCATGCGCAGGCAGGCCAGGGTGGCGCAGCACCAGAGGTCGCGCACGGGGCTGGAGCCGGGGTTGAAGTCCGTGGCGACGGCCATGGGCACGCCCGCGCGACGCAGAGCCTCCACGGGCGGGGCGGGATCGCGCAGGTAGAGCTGGGCGCCCGGCAGCAGCACCGCCACCGTCCCGGCCTCGGCCATGGCGGCGATGCCGGCCTCGTCGAGGTGCTCGAGGTGGTCGGCGCTGGTGGCGCCGAGGCTGGCGGCGAGGGCCGCGGCGCCGGTCCAGGCCACCTGCTCGGCGTGGACGCGCGGGAGGAGGCCCCGGGCGCGGCCCGCCACGAGGATGGCGCGGGCCTCCTCGAGGGTGAAGGCGCCCCGGTCGCAGTACACGTCGATGAAGCGCGCGTGGGGCGCACAGCGCGGCAACTGCTCGTGGATCACCTGCGCGACATAGGCCTCGCGCTGGCCACGGTGCTCGACGGGGACGGCGTGGGCGCCCAGGAAGGTGGGCAGGACCTCCACGGCGCTGGGCGCGCTGCCGGCGATACGCAGCATGCGCTCCTCCGTGTCGGGGTCCAGCCCGTAGCCGCTCTTCACCTCGACGGTGGTGACCCCCAGGGCGAGCATGGCGTCGAGGCGTCGCCCGAGGACCGCGCGCAGCGCCTCGTCACTGGCCGCGCGGGTGGCGGCCACGGTGGAGAGGATGCCGCCGCCCGCCTCCAGGATCTCGGTGTAGGTCGCGCCGGCCAGGCGCCGGGAGAACTCCAGCGCGCGGCTGCCGGCGAACAGGGTGTGGGTGTGGCAGTCCACCAGTCCCGGCAGGCCCACCAGCCCTGCGCAGTCGACCGTCTCCCGGGCGGCGGGCGCCGCACCGCTGGGTCCGACGAAAACGACCTGCCCCGCGGTGAACGCGACGGCCCCATCCCGCAAAGGCGGGCCAGCCACGCCGGTCATGAGCAGGGAGACGCTGTGGAAGAGGATATCGGCGGTCAAGGTGCTGCCTCCTGGGGCTCACCGCGCCCCGACGGGCAGCGGGGCGAGAGGGGGATCTGCCCGATGAATGCGCGGTTGCCACCCGCGAGGGCCGATGCTACAACGCCTGACCGGAGGCCGCCCCCGCCCACCTGGACGAGGCCAGCGCCGGTCGCGCGAACACCTCCTAACCGACCACCACCCCCGGTCCCGACAACCCCCCGCCCCCCGAGGCACCATGCGCGCGCTCCCCATCCTCTTGCTCGGTCTCGTCGGCCTGGTCGGCTGCCCCTCCGACAACCCCTACGATCAGGGCCCCAGCGACGACACCTCGAACCCCGACACCGACTCCGACACGGACACCGACGCCGACGCCGACTCGGACACCGACGGTGACGCCGATGGCGACGCCGACGCGGATTCCGATGCGGATGCGGATGCGGACGCCGACACCGATCCCGGCACCTGCCCCTCCGGCTACGACCCGGTGGATCAGGCGGGCTGGTCGCGCAGCTACTCCGTCACCTACAAGGGCGAGGCCACCACCGGCACCCAGTCCGCTGGCAGCCGCGACACCGCCTACGGCGTCTCGGGCTACTGGTACGCCGACGTGATCAGCGGCACCAACGCCTGGGACGTGGACACCTTCGTCTCCTGCACCGGCGGCTCCGGCGACGGCATGTACGTCTACGGCTGGGTCGGGTCGGTGAACGTGGACATGATGGGCTACCCCATGGCCCAGCAGCTCACGGCCCAGGACAGCCCCGCCCGCCTCTACCTGCCCTCCGAGGCCGAGACCGGCAGCCGCGGCTCCTGGTCCTACGACTACACCATGTCGGCCACCTCCTCCGACGGCCAGGCCTACTCCGTGGGCTTCAGCGGCACCTACCAGGAGATCGGCTGGGGCACGTGGACGGCCCCCAGCGGCGGCAGCTACGACACCTACAAGCTCACCAACTCCTACCACATGTCGAACACCATGCTGGGCGAGGAGCTGGACCTGTACGCCGAGCAGTGGTGGGTCCGCGGGCTCGGCCTCGTCCATGAGGTCCACTACGACCTGAGCGACAGCTCCACCTACTTCAGCCGGGAGTTAACTTCATACTCCGGCCTGACACCTTCGAACTGACCGCTGGCCCCGAGAGTGACCACGATGCGCTTTTTTCTCGCCCTAGCCTTGCTCGGCAGCCTCCTCACCGCGACCGCCTACGCCGAAGGCACCACCACCTTCCCCAACAACCCCTACTACAGCAAGGGGGCGGTGGAGGGCTTCCGCTGGCTGTACGTCGACCCCGATCCGTTCGTGCAGAGCCTCGCCCCCGTCGCGCCGCTGGAGAGTGCCGAGGCCCAGGGCGCCACGGCCAGCGCCGATCTCCGCATCAAAAACGACACCCTCGGCTGGATCAAGGTCGAGGTGAATGGCACGGAGATCGGCATCCTCACGCCGACGGTCGATGGCGTGCTCCATGACGTGAAGCCAGGCCAGTACGACGTCACCATCGAGATGGCGAACAAGCTGCGCACCACCTACCGGATCAGCACCATCCCGGCGGCGTCGCCCGCGCCCGCGAAGTAGCCCCGCCCCCCAAGCAGATCCCTGGGGGCGCCTCAGCTGCGCTCGTCTTCCAGGTCGGAGCGTGGCGGCTTCCAGGAGCGGGAGCGCGTCGTGCGCGGCTGGGCGGCGGGCTCCGGGGCCATCAACGGCCCGCTGACATCCGCGGGGACGTTCGAGCGCACGTAGATGCCCTGCTCGCCCTGCCAGAGGATCACGGAGGTCCCGGGCGGCAGCTGCACGGCCTGCTGTCCTGACTGGACCTGGCGCAGCTCCCCGCTGGGGAGGGTGGCCGAGCCGTGCAGGCGTGGACCCGCCAGGACCACCAGCCCGCCGCTGTCGTCACACCGGACCATGCCGCCGAAGGCCTGGACGTGCTGGCCGAGGCTCAGGGCCCCGCGCGGGGTCCATTCGCCGCCCCGGCGGAACCACACCTCGGCGCCCTCCAGCCGCTCGGTGCTCGGGTCGCGCTCGAACCCGCCGGTGGTGTCGAGCCGCGGGGTGACCGCGTGGGGCCGGCCCAGGGAAGCGGCGAGCAGATCGCCGGCCGAGGAGCGCTCGGGGGGCTCCACCACCAGGCCCTCTGGCATGGGCAGGCTGAGATCGTCGTCGTCCGAGGGGCCGTAGAGGTTGCCGTCGGGCAGCGGCAGGGAGAGCGAGTGATCCAGATCGGAGCTCGAGAACTCCAGCGGGCTGGTGCCGAGGGAGAGCTCGGGGATGGAGGCGTCGGTCTTGCCGGGATCGTAGGGCAGGGAGAGGGAGAGGTCGTCGTCCACCGGGGCCAGGGTGCGGTGGCCGTGGACAGGGAGCTCGTCGTACTCGCCGTGTCCCGGCGCGCCCCGGCCATCACCGTGCTCCGCACCCGGCTGCTGGGCCACCACGGTGACCGCCTCGTCTTCCTCGGCGAAGTCCGAGGGGATGATGGTGGGCCCGGCCGAGAGCCGGCCGTAGCCGCCCACGGCGGCGGAGGGATCGTCGGGAGCCAGGAAGGACACGCTGCTCGACTCGCGGTCAGGCCCCCCCGTGGTCGGGCGGCCCGCGTCCAGCAGGGAGACCGCGTCAGGCACCGGGCGCTCCACCAGGGTGGCCTGGGAGCTGTCGTCCTCGGGGATCGGATCGGTGTGGGTGGGGGGGCCCTCCAGCAGGCCCAGCCCGGCGGCCTGCAGGAGGTCGTAGGTGGTGTCGGGCAGGGCGTGGGTCACGGAGCGGTCCAGCTCGGGCCGCGGCGGGGCGGGCACGGCCGGGAGGGCGGTGCCTCGGGTCTCGGTGCCCTCGAACTCCTCGCCCGCGTCTTCGTCCTCGGGGACCGCGGGGGGTTCCTCCCCGGCGGGTGCGGGCGGGGGCATGGAGGCGTCCGACGGCAGGCCAGCATCGAGGCTCTCGGACGCCTCGATCACCTCGGGCTCCTCCTCGGCCGCAGCGGCGAACACGGCACCGTGGACCTCCTGCACCGCCCCCTCCCCCCCGGGGGAAGGCAGCTCGAGCCGCAGGGATGCGGCCATGGCCGGGGAGAGATCCACGGTCTCGTCACGGTACAGGTCTGCGCCCACGGGCGGCCCATCGGCCGGGGCTTCGGCCCCAGGGTCGCCGCCCGAGTAGGTCGTGGTCGAGATGACCCGCCCAGAGCCAGCCTCCTGCAGCCGGAGCGTGAGGGGCCCAGCCTCCAGGGGAAACTCCCCGAGGAGGCGTCCTTCTGCCTCCACGCGCAGCACGAGCTTCGGCACGGCTTCACCTCACGGCATGCGGGCGCGCCATGTAACCGGCCCGACCGGGCAGGGAGCCCCCCGGAAACGCTCGCGTCGTCAACGATCAGGCAGAATCGGCAGGGGCGCCACCATGGCCTTGATCAGGGGCAGGTGCGGGCGCAGCTCCTCGGAGGTCCAGCGGATGGCCTTCTCCACCGAGCGCACGGTCGGGGCCAGGTTCAAGGCGTTGAGCACCCGCTTGAGCGGGAAATAGAGGTTGGCGTAGGGCAGGTTCCGCGAGACGTTGGCCCGCACGTACTGCTGCAGCGGGTAGAACATGAGCTCCCGGACCTGCGGGGCGAAGCAGTCCATCGCCACCACGTAGGCCCCGCGGCGCCCGAGGGCGCCCTCCATGACCGCCTGGTAGGCCACGCGCGCCGGCACGTTGTTCACCAGCCCACCTTCGGCCATGCGGGCGATGCCGTGCTGGGCATAGAGCCGGTCCAGCAGATCGCGCATGCGCGGGTCCTCGCGCAGCACGTCGTAATGGATCAGGGCCGGGATGGCCGAGGAGAACCCGGCCGCGTCGAGCACGTCGGCGTCCAGGGTGGCCGCGTAGGCGCCGAAGACGATCTCGGTCAAGAGCTCCGGATCCTCGGTCAGCTCGCGGATGAGATGGCCCACCTGGGCCACCCGCTGCAGGCGCCCGCGCGCCAGGTCGAAGCCCGGGGTGAGGCTGTCGTCCAGGAAGTGCTCATAGTAGGAGAGATCGTGCTTGAGGGCGTCGAGCTTGATGCCGGTGGTGACGATGCGCATGGGCACCGGCAGCTCACGCAGGGTGAGGGGCTCGCCCTGATCGTTGAGGAAAAGGGGCCCGAGCACCGCGTGGAGGTTGAGCCGCAGGCCGGCGGGCAGGCCGTACTGGCTGCCGCTCTGCAGCACGCGGAAGAGGTTCTGCCAGGTCAGGCGCTTGCCGATCTCGAAGGTGGCCGCGACGTCGAAGCGCCGCCGCCGCGCACGACACAGCCCGATGATGGCGCCCATGCTGGTGCCGGCGATGAGGGCCGGGTCGAGGTTGTTCCTGTGGAACAACAGGTAGGCCCCGACGTATCCGTACCCGGCGCCGCCGCCGCCGCCGGCGGCGAGGACGAGCTTGCGCTCGCAGACCTCGGCCTCCAGGCTCTCGCGGTCCAGCGGGAAGCGCTCCAGCAGGGCGCGCCGCTGCTCGCGGGTGGCCGCGACCAGCGTGGGCAGCTCTCGCACCGCCTCCCACAGCCCCTTGTCGCCGCCCGGCTTCAGCTGGGGCTCCAGGGCGTTGCGCACCCGCCAGGCGTGGGGCGCGAGGAACCCCGCCACCTCCACATCCTGGCCGTCGCGGTTGCGCACCACGGTCATGCGCGCGAAGGACAGCACGTAGCGCAGCCCGGCCTCCACCTCGCGCCCGATCTCGTCGGGGCTGGCCAGGCCGCGCCGCACGGCCTCCTGCTCGAGGCGATCGAGCGGCGCGCGGATCTCGAGGTGCTGTTCGAGCTTCATGGCGTCGGGCACGTAACCACCAGAGCCGCCAGGCATCAGCTGTCAGCTGTCATCAGCTACAACGACCGCGCCAGCGCAGCGCGGGGCTCCGCCCGCAACCCAAAGTGATCGCACCCACCCGCGCTGCCCTTTTTTTTGCCTTGCGGGGGGCTCACCGCCCCCCACGGGTTCCCCTCCCCCGCGCCCTCCTGGTGCGCCTGGGCGCGTGGTCGCGCGACGGAGAATACCGTTGGTTCAGGGCCGATTTCCCGGCGACTAACCGAACCAGGCGGCAAGGCCTGTGGGCGTCCCCGGGCCCCGTCGGGGGTCGTGGCGCGAGTAAGCCTGTGAGGGGCGATCTTCTTGGGCGCCCCGCGCGGCCGCTGTATTGCGGAATGGTGTAGTCTGGTCTTGACTCATTGTGAAACAGAAAGTAGACTACAACCGCTCGTCGGAACAGGAAGGTCATCCAGTGGC
>JBDRKM010000502.1:0-50001 GCA_043814015.1 Pseudomonadota bacterium | reverse complement strand
CTGGCGCTGCTGGCGGTGGGGGCCGCCCTGTTCGCGGCGGCCAGCGCCGCGCTGCCGGCCCTGCTGCACCCGGCGGACCTGGCGCGCCTGCAGGGTCACCTCCGCCTGGAGCCCCACTGGCCCGCCCCCTGGGGCTGGCTTGCCCTGCGGCCCCGCGGTCCGTTGCAGGTGCTGGAGCTGTCGGCCGCCTGGCTGCCCCTGCTGGCGGCGTTGCCGGTGGCTCTAGCCCGCCCCGCGGCGCGACCCGTGGCGGGGGCGCTGGGGCTGCCCCTGGCGGTGCTGATCTTCCCCGGCTGGCGCTACGACGAGCTGGACCTCGGCTACCGCCTCTCCCTGCTGGCGCCGCTGCTGGCCGCGCCCCTGGGGCTGGCGCTGCTGGCCCCGGTCCTGGCGCGCCTGCGGCCGCCTCGGGTCCTGGCCCTGGTGCTCCTGGCCGCGCCGATCTGCGCGCCAGGCGGGATCGACCTCGGGGAGACGCCGCCCTACGCGCGCTACGAGGCCCAGATCGCGCGTCTGCCCCGCCCCCTGCCCGCGCTGCTCATCTGTGAACCCGGGATGAGCTTCTACTACGACCACCTCACGGGCGCTGAGGCCATGGCCTGGGCGCCGGAGCTGGAGCTGGATCGGACCACGGTGGGTCGGGTCGTCTGGGGGGTGCGCACCGGCGAGTGGCTGGCCTGGCTGCCGCTGGACCTCGACGCACCCCGCCCGCTGCCCCTGGGCGATGGCTACCACTACGTGCGCGAGGACGCCTGGGAGGCCTTCCTGGCGGCCACCCACGCGCTCGACGACGACGATCTGGCCGAGCGCCTGCGCGATCCGCGCAACCCGCGGGTCGTGCGGCCCGCGGCGCTGGTGCGGAACCGGCAGGGAGCGCGGTGAGGGGATGTGCGGCGCCGTGGTCAGCACCGTCGTGCGTGCTTCTTCCGTCGCTCCTTGCGAGCGCGTGACCGCTCGCGACGGGTGGCGGCGCGCTCCTCTGGGGTGGGGGCGGAGGGGCCCTGCGCGGCCCGCCAGGTCGCGAGGGCGGCCAGCCGCTCGGCGAGCTCTTCGGGCTGGGAAGCCCAGGCCGTGAGCTCCGAGGCCTGCGACAGGACGTGCTCCGCCAGCGCCACGGCCTCTCCGCCCAGCCGCAGCGCAGAAGCGGCTTCCGCGAGATCCAGGGTTACCTCCACCAGGGACGGGTCGAGAGGCTCCTCGGCCTCGATGGCCGCGCAGATGCTCTCCCGGGCGCTGCGCCACACGCCCCTGGCCTGGTGGGGGTCCCCGGGATCGAGCATCAGGAGCCGCTGTGCCGTGGTGGCGTAGGCCAGGTGTGTCTGGAGGCTCGGCGAGCGCTGGCGGTCGCTCGCGCGGATCTCGAGCGCGCGCTCGAGGTGGCGGCGCGGCTGTGCACCTCCGTCGCCACCGAGGTCCAGCAGCATCCCGATCAGCTCGAGGGCCCCAGCCAGGTCCAGCGGACCGGTGCCCATCTCGGGGTCCAGTGAGATGGCGTGATCGTGGTGATCGACACAGCGTAGCAGCGCCGCCAGCGCGCCCGGGTGATCCTCGCGGGCGAGCAGCAGCGAGCCAAGGCCCCAGGATGTGATTGCGGAAATTGCCCATACATAGGCGTCAGTCGCGCTGCCTGCGATCAAGCGCGCGGCGAGTTGCTCCGCCTGGGCGAGGTGTACCACCGCCCGCTCCTCGTCGCCGCCGCCGAAATCATGATAGCCGAGCGTGAAGCGGTACATCCAGCACGCCAGCAGCCAGCGCGCGTCCCCTGGAGAGGCCGCGTGGAGGGCGGTCAGCACGGCGAGCCCGCGGTGGGCGAGCTGCACCTGCTCGTCGCTGCCCAGGGGTACGTTCTCGATGCCGAGCAGGGCGCGCCCGGCGATGCCGAGGCCGAGGAGGCACGGCCCCGTCATGCCCGCGAGCTCGTCCGCCGCCGCCAGGGCCGCGCGGACCAGCTCCCCATCGTCAGCCGTGGCGCCGCCGAGCTCGAGCGCGAGCGCGTGCAGCCAGGGGCTCCGGCCGAGGTCCTCTTCACAGGAAGCCAGCTCCCGGCGTGCGACCTCCTCCCAGGCCTCGGCCTCATGATCGCGGTCGTCGGCTCTCAGCCCCGAGACGGCGGTGACCAGCGCGCGCAGCCGGGCGCGGCGGGCGCCGGGTGTGGTGCGCTCGCCCAGGCTGGCCGCCCGCTCGAGCGCTTCGTCAGGATCGAGGCCGGTCGCCTGCAGCTCGTCCAGGGCTGCCAGGGCCCGGCTCGGTTCGAGACCCGGCAGGTGGTCCAAAGCAGGGGGCTCGATCACGAAGGCGCGGATGGTGAAGAGGTCCGGCGCCATGACGCGCAGGTCGGCCTTCAGGGCGGGGGGGCCGGCGAGCACCACGCCGCCTCGGCAGGTCCGCTGCAGGGCCTCTCTCCGCTCGTTCAGCGCGAGCAGCAGCGACCGGGTGTGGTCGAGCCCTGCTTCGCCCTGGGATGAAATCCAGGTGATCCCGGCGCCGGCACGGAGGACGGCGGCGATGAGGGCCTCCACATCCTGGGAGCCCGTGGTGAGGAGGTGGAATTCGAGCCCGCGGCGCAGGCACTGCGCCCTGGCCTGCTCCCGGCACAGGCGCTGGTAGGCGGGATCGGCGGCGGCGACCAGGCCCAGCCAGAAGCCGCTCTCGAGGTCGAGGTGCAGCCCGATCCGGTCCAGCTCGTCGGCGGAGGGGTGGCGCATCAGACCGGCCCCGGTGTGCCAGGCGCGAGCTGTGCGCAGAGACTGTCGCGCTCCACCAGCAACGCCTGCCCACCGTCGAGCAGGGCGGCGGCCTGCGGGTGGAGATCCATGGGGATCGCCGCGACGGGGCAGGCCTCGGCGAGCAGGTCGCGCAGGTGCGCGTCATCCGCGTCCTCTGCGCGGTAGGCCTCCTGGGTCATTGTCGGCAGGACCCTGGCGGCGGTGACGGCGAGGGGCTCGTCTCCCGCCTGCACCGCCAGGGCCCCCAGCAGGTCGAGGTAGCGCCCCACGACGCCACCGCTGGCCCGCGCCACGGCGTCCAGCACAGGATCGAGATCATCGCGCTGCCCCAGTGGGCTCCTGCGGGTGAACAGGTCGCGCAGCCTCCTCGCGGTCTGCGAGCCCGGCTCGGCAGGCGACGGCAGCGCCGCGCAGGGCACGACCCGCGCGTTGGTGAAGGCCGCCTCGAGCGCGGGCCGGCGCAGCGCGAAGGACGCCGGGAGCTCCAGGACCAGGTGGGAGGCGTGTGGGAACCCCGCCTCCGCGAGCGTGAGCAGCACATCCAGCAGGTGGGCGTGCACCTGCCCCCGCGCGGAGGGCTCGACGGGGACCGTGTGCGAGAGTCCATCGACGAGGAGGAACCGGCCCCAGCAGCCGCGGTCGGGGCTCACGGGGGGGAGGTATCGATCGAGCCTCCCGCGCAGCAGACCCAGCAGCCGGCCGCGGCGGAACTCCCCGGCGAAGTCGAGCTGCTCGAGCCGCCCTCGGTCGTCGCCGATGCGCGCGCCGGCCTGAGGCGCAAGATCGAGCAACGAGGCGATCTCCTCCTGGAGCGGCGGCGCCTGGCGCGGCTCGAGGGCTTCCTCCACCGCCTGCAAGATGGCGACCGCGAGGCTCGGGAGCCGGAAGGGAGCGTCGAGGGCGAGGTGCTTCCCCAGGTCGAGGTAGACTCCGGGGAGCCCAAGCTCGCGGCCGAGGCGGCGGACCCGCAGCAGGGTGGTGCTCCTGCCGGAACCTCTTCCCCCCACGAGGAACTGCGCGCTCTCGACATCCCCGTCCTGGAACCCGCGGATCAGCCGCGTGGCTGGGTCCCGCTCGCTGTCGTACAGCGGCGTGAGCAGGCGGGCGTCCTCGGGGCGGTCCGGGTCGAGGGGGGCGCGCTGGACGCTCCGGTAGAGGGCGCGGCGCTGCTCCCGCGTGATCGGGCTCATGGCTCCTGGGGATCCTCGCCCTGCGTGCTG
Organism: Pseudomonadota bacterium; assembly: GCA_043814015.1. Taxonomy (GTDB): domain Bacteria; phylum Myxococcota_A; class UBA796; order UBA796; family JAFGLY01; genus JBDRKM01. The sequence continues at coordinate 46,055 of JBDRKM010000502.1, read as the reverse complement.
GCCAGTACTGGCTCGACCAGCGGGTGCACGGCGTACCAGAACTTGTCGTTCAGGTAGGGCATGACCAGGTGGGAGTCCAGGAAGCGCATGACGTAGCCGCGGTCCTTCCGTTGGACAGCGCCCACATCCCGGGCGTCGTGGATGCGTTTCAGGAGGACGCGCTCGTCGGCATACAGGGGCAGGTACGCGCGCCGGGTGAGATCCTCGATGCGGTCGGCTGCGTCGGGCTCGACGCCGTTGCGCGCCAGGTGGATGGCCTCGACCATCATGTTGAGGAGATCGCGGATGTAGCCCCCGGAGGCGAGGATGAGCTGGTCCATGGCTGGCTGGTCGGGCAGCACCAGGCGCCAATCGCCGCGCCGCTCGACGAGCTCGCGCAGGTGGCGGAGGGCGGTGGGCTGTGGCTCGCCCGTCATGTCCCGGACCCGGCAGGCGGACCAGGCCTGGAACGAGCCCGTACCCAGCTCCGCCTCGAGGCTGTCGGCCTGGAGGATCAGGAAGGCTGGGACGCTCATCACGACGTGGGTGTCGGGCAACCCGAGATCGCGGGCGTGGTCGAGGAAGAGGCGCTCCACGGACTCCTGGATCTCCTCGAAGCCCTGGCCGCGGCCACGCAGGTGCTCGAGTGAGTCCACGATGACCACCAGGCGCGCCTCGGCGCCCCAGCGCTCCTGGAGCTGGCGCAAGGTCTCTTCATGGAAGGCGCGCACCTCCCGCACCAGGAGCTGGATGCGACCCTCCAGGGCGTCCCGGATCCGGGCGCGGAGCTGGCGGTCGTCCTTCAGCGCCACCTTGAGCTCGGCACCACCCCCCGCGAAACCGAGCGAGGTGATCTCGACCTCGCGGCCCAGAAAACCCACCGCGCGCTCCCAGAACCCCGGACGCCCCGCGACAGAAGAGCCCAGCAGGCCCTGCTCGGTCATGCGCTCGCCGATGGCGCCGGTGAGCAGCAGGAGGAACGCCGCGGGGTCGAGCGCACCGTGCATGTCGAGGTAGTGGTCCAGATCGATCTGCACCACGAGGTAGTCTGCCGCGCGCAACCGCGCGGCCAGGCGTGACAGCTCCGTAGACTTGCCCGTCCCGCGGAAGCCGGCGATGAGCTGGATGCTCTCGGCCCCCGAGAAGTCGATGGTGTCGAAGAGACGTTCGACCGGGTCGTGACCGGGCTGATGCAGGGACTGGTAGTAGCGCTGTCCCTCTGGCTCCGCGACATCCAGCGCGCGGATCTTGAGCGCCTTGAAGAACGCGCTCAGCGCGCCGCGGTCGATCGCTTCGTCCATGGTGGCTCCAGGGTGGATCGCCTGCCCACGCTAACACGGGCGGAGTACCGGCGAACCTGGTCACCCGGCAGGCGATCGGTCGGCCTGCCCCACCCGCACGAGGCGACCTCTGGCGGGGACCCGCGGGGGGTGCGGCCGGCGGCGCTGGTGCGGAACCGCTGACTACAGCGCCTGCACGTAGATCTGTGTGATGGACGCGCCCTCCACGAGCAGCAGCGGGCGGCCGTCGTGGACCTGATCCAGTCGTTCGCCTGGCACGCAGCGGGCGGGGCCGGAGGCGAAGGTCGGGTCGCGCAGCAGCTGCAGGAGGCGTGCCCGGCCGGCGCCGTCGTCGGCGCCGCGCAGGGTGACCTTGCCACCTGCAATGCGGTCGGTCTCCCGCACCTGATCCTGGCCGTAGGGCTGCCAGGTGGTCTGGGTGCGGTGGCGCCGCCCGTACAGCTCGATGACGGCCTGCTCCGCGCCCTGGCTGGCCACCACCCAGGCGCCGTCGAACACCTCGCGCTGGTCGCCGTCCGCGTCGTTCTCCTCGATGTTCCAGCGCACGAAGCTGTGGTTCGGGCGCAGCTTGAGGCTGTCGTACTCCTGGCAGAAGCCGTGCCAGTTGTGCGCCATCACGCGCTCCAGCAGCTGGCCGCGGGTCTCGGCCACGAGCGCCTCGCGGCGCTGCGCGAGATCGGGGGTGGCCAGGGTGAGGGGGCCGCTCGCGTCGCGCAGCCGCAGCTCCGAGATCACGAGATCCTGGTAGCGGGTGCCGGCCGTGGCCGCGGCGATCTCCAGGCGCAGGTGGCGGGTGCGCAGGGGCGCGGGCAACGCGAGCACCTGGGGGCCCATGCGGTCGGCCACGGGCAGGGAGTGGGCGATACCGTCGTCGCCCGTGACGGTGAGGGCCTTCACCCTGGCGTTCTTCTTGAAGTGGTCTTCGGAGCGCTGGTAGCCGTTCCAGATCTCGAGGCCGGTGAGATCCACCGTGGCCCCGAGCGCCAGCTCGAGGTGCTCGCCCAGGCCCAGCCCCTCGGCGCCCTCCACCCAGCCGAAGTCGGTGCGGCCGTCGAAGAGGTAGCCGGGGTGGTAGGCGTCGGCGGGGGCGAGGGTGGAGGAGGCGGCCACGGTGGCGGCCACGCTGCGGGGCGGGGTCACGGGGCCGGGGGTCTCCGGCGGCAGCACCAGGCTGACCTCGCCCAGGCACACGGTGCCCTCGGCCCAGTCGACCTTGACGAAGTAGGAACGCACGGGGGGGCTGTCGGCGTCGCCGAGCCAGGGGAGGCGCACATCGCCGCCGGGGTTCACGCGGGTGGTGGTGTTGCTGGCGCCGTCCACGTAGCTCTCCAGCGAGACCGGGCCGCTGCCGGGGCAGAGCTGGACGCGCACCTCCACCAGGCGCGTGGGTTCCTCGAAGCGGAAGAGGAGGCCCTCCTCCTCGGGCTCGCCCTCGGGCCGCCAGCCCGTGGACGGATCGCCATCGAAGAGGTCGGCGGCGCCCTCCCCCGAGGTGGCCACCAGGGCCTGCAGCGGCAGGCCGGTGGCGGGGGGGGCGGTGACCTCGGCGGGCGCGGGCGCGGGCGCCGGGGGCGCGGTGGGGGTGGGCCCGGGTGAAGGCGGCGCTTCGGAGGACGAGAGACAGGCGGCCAGCAGGAGTGGAAGGAGGAGCATGGAGGGACCTCAGGGGCGAAGGAGGAGAGTATAAGGGCTCATGCGCACCCTCGTCCGCCGCCACCTGCCCTTCGCCCTGCGCGTGGAGCTCGCCCGCCTGCGCGGGTTGCCCCTGCGGATCCTGGAGCGGCGGACCTTGGCGCTGGCGCGGCTCGCGGAGGCGGACTGCGCGGCCTTCGCGCACGGCCTGGCGGAGCGCAGCTCCCCGATCAGGCGGGGGCTGGGCTACGCCGAGGTGCTGCAGCGTGGCAAGGAGCACAACGTGGCCCGGGCCGCCGCTTTGCTGGACCGCGCGCTGATCCCGCCGGGTGGCGTGCTCTCCTACGGGTGCGAGGTGGGGCGCCCGTCCCGGCTGAGGGGCTTCCGGGTCGGGCTGGAGCTGCACGGCGAGGAGCCCTCCGCGGGGGTGGGCGGGGGCTCTTGCCAGGTGTCCAACCTGCTGTACCTGCTCGGCGCCGAGGGGGGGCCTGCGCATCGCCGAGCGCCACCGCCACGCCCTCGATCTGTTCCCCGATCACCAGCGCACCGTGCCCTTCGGCTGCGGCGCCACCGTGTTCTACGGCCTGGCGGATCTGCGCCTGCAGAACCCGCTGGAGCAGCCCGTGCTGCTGCGCATGGCCGTGCGCGACGGCGTGCTCACGGGGCGGCTGCTGAGCCGGGAGGACCCGGGTTTCACCGTGGCCCTGCGGGAGGAGGGCCACCGATTCTTCCAGCGAGGGGGCCAGTGGTGGCGCGAGAACCGCATCCACCGGGCGTTCTTCGGGCCCGGGGGCGCGCTGCTGCTCGACCAGGTGCTGGCCGCGAACCGCGCCCGTGTCTGCTACGAGCCGCCGGGGGAGGCCGCGTGCTGAAGGCCCTGCTGAAGGGCGGGCTGCAGGCCGGGTTGGGGCACGCGCCGGGTGGGCCCGCGTTGTACCGGCGCATCGCGTGGGAGCTGTTCGGCACCCAGGCCACCCACGTGGACAAGCTGGCGCGCGTGTTGCCCGGGTACTGCCGGGTGTGGGAACGGGCCTGCGGGCTCCGGCTGGAGGGGCTCGATCTGTGGGTCCACGAGCCGGGCGGGACCCCCTTCTGGGGCCTGGCGGGGTTCCTGCTCACGGGTCGCCCGGTCGCGCTCACCAACGCCGAGGCCCGCATGCTCGACCGCCACCTCGTGCGCGCCGTGCACGGGGTGCTCGCCACGCCGTTGCCGCCAGGTCTCGGCAGCCCAGACCGCCGCGCCATGGTCTCGGCCTGCCGCTGGCTGTCCACCGTGGCGGAGGCGCTGGCGCAGGTGGGCACGCGGCTGCACGAGGAGGTGGATCCCGGCGCCATCCCCCTGCCCGACGCCAGCGTGGACCTCGTGCACAGCGGGGGAAGCCTCGAGCACTACCCTCAGGCGACGCTGGAGGCCTTCCTGCGGGAGTGCCGGCGGGTGCTGCGGCCCGGCGGCCTGCTCTCCCACGTGCTCGACCACCGCGACCACCTGCACCACGCGGATCGCTCCATGCCCTTCCTGGCCCACCTCGCCTTGCCCGGGCCCGTCTATTCGGCCCTGCGGGGGCACCCCCTCGGCTACCACAACCGCCTGTCCCCGGCGGAGGTTGCGGAGCTGTTGGCGCGGGTTGGGTTCGAGCCTGTCGCCCTGCGCCGCATGGCCTACCCAGGCCGGCGGTATGCGGCCGACGCGGTGGTGCGGGTCGGCGATCCCGGGGTGCCGGCCGGGCTGCTGGCGCGCCGTTTCCGTGGGCTCGATCCGCTCGATCTGCGCACCGCGGCGGCCCATTACCTGGCGCGCCGGCCGACCTGAGGGGGGCACTCGGGCTATACTCCCCAACGCTCGCGACCTCATCGTGTGCGGCCCGAGTCGAACATGGCGCGTCCCCTTGTGCTGATCATCGATGACGAGGACATCCAGCGGACCCACCTGGCCGAGATGGCACGGCAGGCTGGGTTCCGCACGGTGGAGGCGGCGAACGGGCTGGAGGCGCTCGACGTCTTCGCCCAGGCCGAGCCCCACATGATCGTCACCGACTATCACATGCCGGGCCTGGACGGCCGCAGCCTGGTGGCGCGCCTGCGGCGCCTGCGCAAGGGCTCGCGCGTGCCCATCATGGTGATCACCTCCGACGATCTGAGGCGCACCAAGATCCAGCTCCTGCAGGCGGGGGCCGACGATTTCCTCGTCAAGCCGGTGGACTCGCTCGAGTTCACCGCGCGCCTGATGGCCATGGCGCGCCGGGCCGCCATCGTGGACGTGCTGGGCACCGTCACCGTGCAGCGCAACGAGGCCCTGCGCAGCCTGGAGGCCCGCACCCGGGAGCTGGAGCGGCTCACCCACGGCCTGGTGGCGTCGCTGGAGCGCGCCTCCTCCCTGAACGACACCGACACGGGGCTGCACATCCAGCGGGTGTCCTCCTACGCGGCGCACCTGGCCCGCGCCCACGGCGCGGACGAGACCACAGCCCAGCAGATCCAGCGCTACGCCGGCCTGCACGACATCGGCAAGGTGGGCATCCCCGACGCCATCCTCAAGAAGCCGGGGCAGCTCTCCGAGGTCGAGTTCGAGCAGATGAAGACCCACACCCTCATCGGCGCCGAGCTGCTGCGGGAGGCGGGGCTGCCAGACATCGCGGTGCACATCGCGCTGTACCACCACGAGCGCTGGGACGGCGCGGGCTACCCCCATGGTCTGTTCGGCGCGGACATCCCCATCGAGGCGCGGCTGGTGGCGGTGGCGGACGTGTTCGACGCCATGGTCACCAAGCGGGTCTACAAGGACTCGGTCGGGCTCGATGAGGCCGCGCGGGAGCTCGTGCGGGTCGGGGGTACCCAGCTCGATCCGGTGCTGGTCGAGCTGTTCATCCAGGAGAGCGTCGAGATCCACCTCATCTACCAGCAGTTCGCCGATACCTCGGCGGAGTCGGCCCCATGGACCTGAGCGAGCTGCGGCCGGGGCTGCGGCTCTCGGGGTGGTTCCTGGTGCGGCCCCTCGGGCGGGGGGCCGCGGGCGAGGCCTGGGCCGCGGAGGACGAGCACGGGCGGCCGGCGGTGGTCAAGGTCCTGCGCCAACCGACCGCGGTGGAGGGCGGCCGCCTGCTGCAGGTGCGCCACCCGGGCCTGGTCGAGGTGCTCGCGGTGGGCGCCCAGCCGCTGCCCCACGTGGTGACCCGGTTCGTCCAGGGGCGCCCCCTGAGCGATTTCCTGCGCTCTGGCGCGGCTCCCGCCCCCCTGGCCCTTGGCCTGACCTGCGCCGTGGCCGACGCCCTCGCGGCGCTGCACGCCGAGGGGCTCACCCACGGGGATCTCCGGCCCGGCAACGTCCTGGTGACCTCCCTGCAGGGGCCGCGCCTGAAGGTGGTCGGCTTCGGGCAGGCGGGCGCGCGCCACGGCACCGCGCTGGCCTACGCAGCCCCCGAGCGGTTGGCCGGAGGGCCCACCTCCCCGGCCGCGGACTGCTTCTCCCTCGGCCTGTTGCTGTGGGAGCTGGTGCACGGACACTCTCCCTGGTCCGAGCTCGAGCTCAGCGAGGCGCTGCAACGGCGCTCCCAGCAGGCCCCCGTCCCCACGGCGGGCTCCCCGGTGGCGCAGGATCTGCTGCTCGCCCTCCTGGAGCCGCAGCCCGAGGCCCGGATCGCGGCCGCAGAGGTGGTGAACCGCCTCCTGGCGGCAGGTGTCCCCGCGCCACCGCCCGATCTCGGCCAGATCTGGCGCCGTGCCCGCTCGGTGCACCTCTTCCCCGAGATCGTGCGCGAGGCCCTCGACGGCTGGCTGGCCCGTGGGGGGCGCCTGGCGCTGGTGGGCGGATCCGGCAGCGGGCGCAGCCACGCCCTGGAGCACCTGGCCTGCGCCCTGGCGGCGCGGGGGCGGCCCTTCCTGCGCCTCTGGGAGAGCCAGCGGCCCTGGACCACCGCGGAGGACGCCCTGCAGACCCCGGCCCTGCCGGGGCCGATCCTGGAGCTTCCCTTGCTGCCCGACCCCGAGCAGCGCGCCGCTCGTGCGACCCGCCTGCTCCTGGAGCGATGCCCGGATGGCTTCGCCGTGCTGTGCGACGACGTGGACGAGCGGGAGCCCACCACCCTCCTGCTGCTGGAGGCCCTGGCCCGGCGCGGCGAGGTGACCATCGCGGTCACGGGGCGCGTGGCGCCGGCCTGGGCGGATGATCAATGCCTGCTGGAGCCGCTCGGGCAGCGCGCCGTGGCCAACCTCGTGCGGGAGGTGCTCGGGCCGCTAAGGGGTGGGGAGCAGCTGGCCGCGCGGGTGCATGCCGCTGCCGAGGGGCAACCAGGCTCCTGTGTCGCGGTGCTGATGGAGGTGGTGCGCACAGGGGGGCTCACCTGGCGCGCGAGGCGCTGGCACATCGCGCCGTCGAGGCTCGCAGCGGCGCTGGAGCGGGGTGCCGTCGAGGCGCTGGATGGCTCATCCCTGAGCGCGGACGCCGCCCTGGTGGGCTCCACCGTGGCCTTGCTCGATCGGCCGAGCGCGCTGGACGCCCTCGGCCACCTGCTGGCCCTGCCCGAGGAGCGCCTCCTCGGCGCCGTGGACGAGCTGGTGGAGGCCGGTCTGGTGCGCCTCGATTCGCGCCGCATCGGCTGCCGGGGCGCCCACGAGACCCGCGCCCTGGCCGCGCTGGCGACGGCGCCCCAGGATGTCCACAGCCGCGTCGTGGACTGGATCCTGGCGCAGCACGAGCCGGACTGGCCGCGTGTCGGCTGGCACCTGGTGAGGGCGGGCGACGGTGAGCGCGTGGCGCGGCACGGGGCGGCCATCCTCGCGGCGGCCCTGACACGGGATGGCGCGGCCGCGGCGCCCCTGGCGGACGCGCTGTGGGAGCTCGAGCCCGCCGCCAACATGGTGGCGCCACGCCTGCGGATCCTGCTGGCCGACGGGCGGATCGAGGAGGCCCGCGCGCTGGCCGAGGCGCGCCTTGGCGGCCGGGCGCCGGGGCCGGAGGAACTCCCGGTGATCGAGACCCTCGCGCGCATCCTGGGCGATCAGGGGCACTGGGACGACGCCCTGCGCTGCGTGGACCGGGCGCGATGGTCCCTGGGGAGCGCGTCCCTGTCGGCGGACCTCACGGAGATCGAGGTGGAGTGCCTCGTGGCGCTGGAGCGCTGGGATGGCGCACTGGAAGCCGTCCAGGCCCTGGCAGACCGCCCTCCGCCCAGCGGAGACGGCGAGGATCTCGACCGCTGGCTCAGGCTGCGCATCCTGTGGGCCCGGGCCCGCGAGGGGCGCGGTCAGCCGCAGGACGCGCTGGAGGCGTTGGTCGGGCTCCCGGAGTCCCTGGGCCGCGGTCGGCACGCACGGGCCGCCCTGGATGGGGTCCTCGGGCGGCTGCTGGAGCGCGCCGGGAGGGCGCGCGACGCGCTCGACGCGTACGAGCGGGCGGCCCAGGAGGAGGCGGGTCTCACGGTCGCCGAGCGCGCAGCCATGCTGGGCCGCGCGGCGCTCGCTCGCGACGCCCTGGGGGATTTCCCCGGCGCGGTCAGGCGCTGGGAGCAGGCCGATGCCCTGCTGGAGCGCCTCGAGGACGCCTCCTCCCTGGTGGAGGTGCGCTCGGCCCTGTGCGTGGCCTACCGCGTGCGCGGGCGCTGGGAGGAGTCCATCCGTGCCGGGCGCTGGGCCGCGGACATGGCCTGCGCGCGGGGCGAGGCGGCTGGCGAGGCCGTCGCGGCCTCGCGCGTCGGGGGCACCTACCTGGCTCAGGGGTTCTGGCGGGAGGCCCAGGCCTGGTTGCAGCGGGCCGAGGTGGTCGCGAGCGAGCACGGTGTGCCCGGGATCGCCCATCAGGTGGCCCGTTGTCGCGCCGAGGTGGCCCTGGAGCGGCGCGATCCGCGCGCCACCGCGCTGGCCGAGCGGGCGCGGCAGATCGCCGCGCAGGTCGGCCAGCGGGTGGACGCCGCGCGGGCGAGCGCGCTGCTGGCCTTCTGCCACGCACGGGCCGGACGGCCGGCCGAGCTGGAGTCCACGGCCGAGGAGGCCGTCCGCGTGCTGCGCAAAGAAGGGGCCGGCGCGGAGCTCGCGGAGGCGCGCCTCTGGATCGCCGAGGCCTGGTTGCAGGCGGGCCGCGTGGAGCAGGCCCTGGGCGAGGCCACCCGCAGCCTGGTGTTCTCCGAGGAGGTGGGGCATGTGCAGCTCCAGCGTCGGGCCCAGGTCCTGGTGGAGCGCATCCGCGCCATCCAGGGGCCCGCCCCGGGCCGGGAGCGCCTCGACCGCCTGCTGGAGCTGGCCCAGACCCTGGTGGAGGAGCGGGAGCTGGACCGCGTGCTCGAGGCCATCGCGCGCGCCGCGCTCGATCTGTTGGAGGCCGAGCGGGCCTTCGTGCTCGTGCGGGAGGGCGACGGCGAGCTGCGCCTCGCCGCCCAGGTGCTCGCGCGGGGAGTGGAGGAGGGGCGACCCTCCATGGCCGTCGTGCGGCGCGTCATGGAGGATGGCCAGGAGGTGCTCGCGGCCGACCTCGGCGAGCGCAAAGACTTGCGAGACGTAGGCTTCGTCGATGCTCCGGACCTGCGCTCCGCCATGTGCGTGCCCCTCTCCCTCGGAGGCGATCGGGTCGGCGTGGTCTACGTCGACTCCCGCGCGGTGAGCAACCACGAGCTGGCCAGCGCGGCCCGGATGCTGCGCGCGCTCGGCGCCTTCGCCGCCGTGGCCGTGGGCAACGCCCGGCACCTCGAGGTGGCGGGCCGCCAGTCGGAGCAGGCCGCGGAGCTGGCCCACGACCTGCGCAGCCCCGCCACCGCCATCCACCTCATCGTCAGCGAGATCCTGGCGCGGCGCCCACCCGACGACCCCGAACGCGACGCCCTGCTGCAGGTGCTGGAGGGCGCCCAGCGCATCCGGGCCATGGCCGGCACCATCCTCGAGGAGGCCCGGCCCCCGGAGCGGCCGGTCGAGCTCTCCAACCTGGTGGAGCGCGTGGTGGGTATGCTGCGCCACGTCGCGGCCCAGCGCGGGCTGCGGCTGGAGTCCGTCGTCACCCCCAACCTGTGGGTCACCGGCGAGCCCCAGCAGCTCGCGCGCCTCGTCACGAACCTGGTCTCCAACGCCCTCAAGGTGGCCCCCGGGGGCAGCCGGGTGAGTGTGGGCCTCGGCCAGGACGAGAGGGGCGTGCTCGGCATGGTGCGCGACCGCGGCCCCGGTGTCCCCGCGGGGCAGGAGGAGCAGGTCTTCAAGCGCGGCTGGCGCGCCCCCGGCGCCCAGGGCGGGCACGGGCTCGGGCTCTACATCTGTCGGCGCATCGCCGAGGAGCACGGCGGCAGCATCGAGGTCCGCAACCACCCCCGGGGTGGGGCGGTGTTCACCTTCCGGCTCCCGCGCCGCGTGCGCGCCTGGGACAGCCTGGCGCCCGAGGAGGCGGAGAAGCTCTGACCGGCCCCCGTCCCGGCCGGTTACCCTGCGGCGGGAGGCTCTCCGTGCGCCGCGTCCTCTTCGCCCCCATCGCCCTTCTGGCCGCCGCCTGCGCCGCGCCCGACACGGGTGACACCGGGGAGTCCATCCCCTGGATCGAGGGTCTGCCCGCCCACCCCTGCGCGGAGGGCACCACCTGTGAGGACGGGCTGTGCTGGACCACCCTGTGTGGCGGTACCTTCGTCATGGGCAGCTTCATCGGCCAGGGTGACGACAACGAGCACCCCCAGCACCAGGTCCTCGTCCCCAGCTTCCAGATCCTGCAGACCGAGGTGACCATCACCCAGTACACCCCCTGCGTGGTGGAGGGCGCCTGCCGGGCCCTGCCCGAGTCCGAGTCCATCCCCGCGCGCTGCAACTGGGGCGAGCCCGGCTACGAGGAGCACCCGGCCAACTGCCTCACCTGGCAGATGGCGGTGGACTTCTGCACCTGGGCCGGGGGGAGGCTGCCCTCCGAGGCCCAGTGGGAGTACGCCGCGCGCAGCGGCGGCCAGGACCTGGAGTACCCCTGGGGCGACGCCGAGCCGAGCTGCGATCTGGCCGTCATCAACGAAGAGAATTGCTGCGGCACCGGCCGCACCTGGCCGGTCTGCTCCAAGCCCGCGGGCGACACCGAGCAGGGCCTGTGCGACATGGCCGGCAACGCCTTCGAGTGGATCCAGGACTGGTACCACCCCGACTACTTCGGCGCGCCGCGCACCGCCGCGCCCTGGGAGGTCGAGGTCAACGCCCTGCGCGATCTGCGCGGTGGCGGCATCAGCAGCGACGAGGGCTACCGCACCCGCAACCGCACCTTCCACGATCCGGAGTTCTTCTACTCGGGCATGGGCACCCGCTGCGTGCGGGAGCTGCCTGCCCATGGGCCCTGATGCCCACGGCGCTCTTCGCGCTGCTGCTGGCCTCACCGGCCTTCGCCCAGGATCTCGGCCCCTGTGCCTCCGTGGAGGGCGGCGCTGCGCTCGCGGGGCGGGTGGAGGCCTTCGGCGCGGGCCTGCCCGTCGCCGCGGCACACCTGATGCTGCTCGATGATGCCGGCGAGCCCACCTGCGAGGCCATCTCCGACCCCGAGGGCCGCTTCGCGCTGCCCCTGCCGGCCGGGCTGTCGCGCCTCATGGTCCAGCACCCCTCTTTCTCGCCCCTGGCCATGGAGGAGGAGCTCGCGCCTGGCCAGGAGCTGGAGGTGGTCTACCGCCTGCGCCCCCCGCGGGGCGGCGACGAGGAGCTGGTGGTCTACGGCGAGCGCGAGCGCGAGGAGGTCTCGCGCCAGGTCATCAGCGCGGAGGAGCTGCGCTCCATCCCGGGCACCTTCGGCGACCCGGTCCGCGCCCTGCAGTCCCTGCCCGGGGTGGCCCGGCCCCAGTCCTTCGAGGGCAACATCGTGGTGCGCGGCGCCGAGGGCATCAACACCGCCTTCACCGTGGACGAGCTGCCCGTGCCCTTCCTGTTCCACAGCCTGGTGGGCAAGAGCATCGTCAACCCTGCCTTCGTGGACGACGTGGAGTTCTACCCCGGGGGCATGCCCAGCCGGTTTGGCGAGGTGCTGCAGGCCGCGGTCAACGTGCGCACCGACATAGAGCCCATCAGCGGGCATCGCGGTGAGGTGGACCTCAACCTGCTCGATCTGGGCATCGCCTACGAGTGGGGGAAGGGCCGCTGGACGGTGCGTGGGGCGGGCCGGGTCTCCTGGATCGGCAACCTCATCGGCCTGGGGGCCGGCATCTCCATCCTGCGCCACGGCGGCAGCTTCAAGGACGCCAGCTACCTCTACCCCGTCTACTGGGACGCCCTGCTGTCCGCCGAGCGGCGGGGCGGCGACGGCGTGGCCAGCGCGGAGCTCATCGCCAGCCGCGATGGGCTCTACCTGCACGACGGCTCCGGCGCGCTCTCGACCGGCGCCGAGGCCCTGCCCTTCGACCCCAGCCACCTCATCGACGCCGCCTTCCTGCGGGGGCGCCTGCGCTACGAGCGCGAGGAGGGCCGCCACCACAGCGACTCCTGGCTCGCCGCCGGCCCGCGGGTGCAGCAGAGCCTGCTGGGCGACCCCTTCCAGACCGGCGAAGGCCCCTACTACGGCAACGTCCATGGCTTCTCCTGGCTCGCCCGGCGCGAGGACCGCTGGACCCTCGATCCCCGCCACCGCCTGGTGGCCGGCGGCCAGGCCTCCGTGGAGCGCCTGGAGGTGGAGGACTACACCTGGGCGTTCTCGGACGCCGGCCGCATCTCCGCCGTGGACGACACCCAGGTGGCCGTGGCCGGGTTCGGCGAGTGGCAGTGGCGCCCGGGCCGCTGGCTGGTGGCTCCCGGGCTGCGCGGCTCATTCCACCGCTTCGACGGGCGCAATTTCGTCTCGCCCGAGCCGCGCCTGACCCTGCGCCGCGAGCTGTCCCGCGCCTTCGCCCTCAAGGCCGCCGCCGGCCGCTACACCCAGGTGCCCCCGGTGGAGCGCTACGCCGCGGGCCTGGGCGAGGACGTGCTGCCGCTCATGACCGCCTGACAGGCCTCGGCCGGGGCCGAGTGGCGCCATGGCCCCTGGTCGCTGGATAGCGCCTTCTTCGCCAGCCACATGAACCACCTCGTGGTCATGGACACCGAGCTGGTCTTCAGGGGCTCGGGCTGGGGCGGCGGCCTGTGGGCCGAGGAGGTGCCCGTCTACCCCGAGGTCACCGGGCGCGCGCTGGGCTGGGAGGGCCAGCTCCGCCTCGATCCCAGCGGCCCCTTCTGGGGCTGGGCGGGCCTCACGCTCTCCCGCTCCCTGCGCATCGACGGCGATGGCGGCGTCTACCCCGGCGACTACGACCAGCCCGTGGCCCTCACCCTGCTCGGCGCCTGGAAGGGACCCAGGAGCTGGCAGGCCTCGGCCCGTTTCCGCCTGACCAGCGGCCACCCGTACACCCCCCAGGCCGGCGTCTACGACCCCCAGAGCGACCTCTACCTGCCCTGGGAGGGCGCGGTGAACTCCGCCCGCTTCCCCTGGTTCCACCAGCTCGATGTCCGCGTCGAGAAGACCTGGCACCCCCGCCGCGCCGATGTGGGCCTCTACCTCGACGTCTACAACGCCTACTGGGCTCGCAATCCGATCATCGCCACCTACAGCTACGACTACAGCCGCCTGGTCACCACCCTCTACATCCCCCTCATCCCCAGCATGGGGCTCGTGGTGGACTTCTGATGCGCCGCCTCCCCCTCCGTCTTCTCGGTGTGCTCGGCCTCTTCGCGCTCCTGGCCCTGGGCTGCCAGCTCTTCCCCTGGAGCGACCAGGTCATCTACGGGGCCCTCGACTACCGCATCGACCGCCCGCGCCTGCTGGCCCTGGCCGTGGACCCGCCCGTCCTGCGCAGCGATCTGCCTGTCACCTTCGAGGCCCTGGCCCTGGCCCCCGGCGGCGCGCGGGCCGGCGGCGGTGTCTGGCAGACCTGCGGCCTCTCCCAGGACGACTGGACCATGGTCTGGGGGCTCACCTGCTTCACGGAGGGCGTGGACGTCAGCACCCTGGCCAGCGGCAACCCCGCCGCCTGGACCCCGCCGGCCTTCGACATCGCCTGCGACACGGGCGGGGGAGGGGATTTCTGGGGCCAGCCCTGCGGCCACTTCCTGCCCTTCCTGTACCAGGTGGACCTCGGCGGGCGCGTGGTGCGCGGCACCTTCTCGGCGAACGTCAGCGCCGAGGAGGTGGAGGAGCCGCCCACCTCGCTGCGCCACACCCCGCTCCAGGTCACGGCGGGGGAGCCCGTGGACGGCGAGGTGGCGCTGGAGGCCTGGATCGGGGCGCCCTACGACAGCCTGAGCTTCCGCTGGTACGTGGACGACGGCACCCTGCTGGACACGGGCCGCACCGCGGTGCAGGGGCAGCGCGACGACGGCACCTGGAGCGCCAACCGCTGGGTCCTGCCCACCGCGCCCGGCAGCTACCGGGCCGTGGTGGTGGTCTCGGGCGCCGACGGCTGGAGCGCCGAGGTGAAGGTGGACACCGCCCCGCCCGACACCGCCCCGCCCGGCTGGTCCTGGCCCGAGGCCGTAGACATGACCTGGGCGCTGCTCACGGTGGAGGTGCCCGGATGATCCTCGCCCTGCTCTTGTGCGCCTGCATGCCCGGCAATTCCGCGCCACGCATCGAGGCCTTCAACGGGGCCGAGGTGCGCCGCAACGTCTTCGGCGAGATCTGGCTCGACGCCAGCTTCGACTTCGCCCCCGGCGATCACCTCCCCTTCGAGCTGGACGCCTACGACCCCGAGGGCGACGCCATCTCCACCTGGTGGCCCTGGGCGCCGCCGGGCTTCGCCTTCGATCCGGGGGGCCGCGAGGGCGCCTGGGACGTGCCCGAGGACTTCGCGCTGGACGGCTGGAGCTTCCGGGCGGTGGTGGTGGACGACGCGCCCGAGCCGGCGGGGGAGGTGCTGGAGATCTGGTTCATGAACATGGAGTTTTCGGCGGAGGGGCCGCGGCGGTAGGCGATCCGTCATCGCAGCGTGTCGATGCGCTCGCGCAGCTCGTCGAGGGGCACGAAGAAGGGGGTGAGGTCCACGGCCTCGCGGTGATCCAGCTCGCTGAGCAGGGTCAGGGTGGGGCCCGCCGGCGTGGCAGAGATCACCGCGCCGTGCAGCCTGCCGCCGAGGAGGCGGTCGCCGCTCCCCAGCTCCCACAGGCCCCAGCTCCCGTCGGCGCTGCCGATGAGGGCGGTGCCCAGGGGGCCCTCGGTGAGGAGGGTGGCGGCGTTGGGCGGGAGGTCGGCGAAGAGCAGGGGGCGCTCCACGCCGTCGGCGCCGACCTCCACCACCTTGGGGCGCCTCGTAGCCCGCAGTTTGCAGCCCAGGGTCTTCGATGTGGCCGGGCTCTGGGCCAAGGCTGGCGTGCGCAACCTCTGGGGGATGCGCCGTCCCTTGGTCGTTACGCACGGTCGCGAACGCCTGGGCGTGCGCAACCTGGTGGGGATGCCGCCATCCTCGGGCAGATACGCACGCTTTTCGGCCCCCGGGTGTGCGCAACCCGGGAGGGATGCGCCGTCCATCGGTAGTTACGCACGCACGCCGGGGCCCGGCTCGGGCGGGATCGATGGGGAGGCGAGCGGGTGACCGGGATCGGGGCTCGGTGAGACGGCCATGCGCCGCCGACCACCGGTCGCCGCGGGCGAGCAAGTCACGTGAAGAGACCAGGCCCTCGTTCGAGGGTCGTCCAGCTCCAGTACCCCTCCTTAACGGGCTCTTCGCCGGCGCCGGCCCGCCCCGCTCCCCCCGGCATCCCGAACCGGTCTACCATGGACCATCCCCCACCCGGACCCCCCATGCTCGCCCTCCTCACTCTGCTGGCCTGCCGCCCCGCTCCCGACACCGGGTTGCCCTCCCTGGACTGGACCTTCGCCTTCGCGCTCACGGTCGCCGAGTACCGCGATCCTCGCGGCGGCGAGGGCATGGCCTGGGCCACGGTGGACAACCGTGAGACCGAGCCACCGCCCTGGGACCTCGCGCTCTCCGCGGGGGACTGCGGCTACTACGAGGTGCGCCCCTGGCAGGACTGTACACCGGCCTGCACGCCGGGTGAGGCCTGCTCCTGGGACGGCGCCTGCATCGAGACCTCCGATCCCATCGACGCGGGGGTCATCACGGTGGCGGGCCTGAGCGTCGGCCTGGTGCTCACACCCCTGTCGGAGTGGGTCTACTATGGCTACGAGTTCGAGCCCGAGCCGGCCAACGGGGAGATCTTCGCCGCGGGGAACCCCATCACGGCCAGCGCCGCCGGCGCCGCGCTGCCGGCGTTTGAGCTGCAGACCCTGGGCGTCGCGCCCCTCGGGAGCGACCTGCCCTGCCCACTCCCGGACGGTCAGGAGGGGGACCTGACGCTGCACTGGACTCCGGGGCAGGACGGGGACCGGGTGCGCCTGTCGTTGACCAGCGCCAACCACGGCTCCCAGTACCCCGCGGTGGTCTGCGACACCGAGGACGACGGCGCCCTGGCGGTGGACGCGGCGCTGCTGGAGGTCTGGCAGGGCCAGGACCTGCCGGTGCCGTCCTGGCGCCTCGAACGCGTGCACGAGGTCCGCGATGAGGTCGAGGGCGTACCCGTGGCGCTGAGGTCCCAGGCCCAGGAGGGCTGCAGCTGGTGAGCCCGCCGGCCTACTCCGGAAACCGATACGTCAGCGGCGCCAGGATACCGTTCAGCACCTTCGCGTCCCAGTGGATCTCCAGCTGCCTCAGCGCCTCCTGCCGCGTCACCAGCCCCTGGCGGATGAGCTTGGAGAGCTCCACGTGGTAGTGCGTGAAGCCGAAGTGCTCCATGGACTTCTGCACGGAGACGAAGTTGAGCGCGCAGTTGGTGGAGCCCCTGGGGTAGGAGAACTCGGGCACCTTCCAGCCCAGCTCCCGCTCGATGAGCGCCACGTAGGTCTCGGTGTCGGTGGGCAGGAACCAGTGGGGGGAGAGCACGGTGCTCTTGAAGCGCTTCTTCGCGCGCTTGAGCACCTCCTCCATGCTGCGGGGGAAGTCGCCGTAGACGGGATCGCCCTTCAAGGAGTCCAGGAAGGCGTGGGTGGCCTGGCCCATGCCCTGGAACTCGGGGGCGCTGATGGTGCAGGCGCACTTGGACATCAACGAGCCGTCGGTGGACTGCCCCTTGGTCCAGCCGGCGATGATGATGGGGATCTGGTAGCGGGCGGCGATCTCGAAGGTGGTGTCCATGTACCAGATGGAGCAGAGGTGACAGAGCACCGCCTGGGAGCCGCTGGTGAGGATGCGGTCGAACATCCCGTGCATGAAGGTGGAGCGGTACTGCAGGTAGTCCACCCCCAGGATCTCCACGGCGCGCCGCACGTTGGCCTGGGCCTCCTCGGTCTCGAAGCCGTGGTCGAACATGAAGGCCAGCACGCGGCGCTTGTAGCGGCGCACCATGTAGTAGAGGGCGGAGGTGGAGTCCTTGCCGCCGCTGCACATGACCAGGGCGTCGTAGCGGTCCTTGCCCGGGTTCTTCTTGAGCAGCTTGACGAAGTCGGTCTCCAGCGGCGGGCGCGCGGCGGCCTCGGCGCGGCCCTGCTCGTGCAGGCGGCAGAGGTTGCAGACGCCCGCGCCGTCGAAGGTGATCCAGGGGGGGCTCGCGGGCATCACGCAGCGCGCGCAGAGGGGCTTCTCCGGGAGGCTCATTCCTCACCTCGCAGGATGGTCAGGCGCCAGCCCGTGGCGGTGCGCTCCCGGGCGGCGATGCTGTGGCCCTCCAGCTCCAGCGCCGGGGGCACGTTCTCCATGGGCTCGCCGTCGTCCAGCAGGACCTCCAGCACCTCGCCCTCGTCCAGCAGCGCCAGGGCCATGAGCGCGCGGGCGGTGTTCTGGGGGCAGGGGACGCCGGACAGATCGAGGCGCTCGTCGGGAGGGTGGCTCATGCGGGGGCTGCTCCGGGCTGGGTGAGCTCCACCAGGGCGTCGAGCAGGGCCTCGAGATCGGCGCGGGTGGTGTGGTGGCTCGGGCTGATGCGCAGGGTGGCGCGGGCCAAGGCGGGGGAGACGCCCGCGGCGGTGAGCACGGCGGAGGGGGCGGTGCTGCCGGCGCTGCACGCCGAACCGAGGGAGACCAGGAAGCCACGCCGGTTGAGGGCCATGAACAGATCCTTGCCCATGGCACCCGGGAAGGCCACGCTCAGGACGTGAGGCAGCGTACCTTCGCGTGGACCGTGGATGCGCGCCCAGGGCAGGCGCTCCCGGAGCCCGGCCACGAGGTGGGCCCGGAGCGCGGTCACCTGGGCGGTGCGCGCGGGGGTGGCCAGGGCCACGGCGGCCGCGAAGCCGGCGATGCCGGCGGTGTTCAGGGTGCCCGGGCGCAGGCCCCGCTCCTGGCCACCGCCGTGGACCACGGGATCGAGAGCGGTGCCCGGCCGCACCCACAGGGCGCCGACCCCCTGGGGGCCGTGGATCTTGTGGGCGTTGATGGACACCAGGTCGGCCTGCACGGCACCGAGGTCCAGCGGGACGCGGGTGTAGCTCTGGCAGGCGTCCAGGTGCATGGGCACGCGCGCTTCGGCGCAGATGGCGGCGATGGAGGCCGCGTCCTGGACGGTACCCAGCTCGTTGGAGCCGTGGATCACGGAGACGAGCACGGTGTCGGGCCTGAGGGCGTGGTGCAGGGTGTCCGGGGCGAGCCGGCCCGTGGAGTCCACCGGCAGGATCTCGAGGTCGAAGCCCTGGCGGGCCAGCTGCTCCAGCGGCTGGCGCACGGAGGGGTGCTCGATGGCGCTGCACAGCAGGTGCCCCCGGGCGCGCCCGCCCGCCTGGGCCACCCCCAGGATGGCCAGGTTGTTGGCCTCGGTCCCGCCGGAGGTGAACAGCAGGCCCGCCGGGTCGGCGCCCAGGCGTGCGGCGATGGTGACGCGGGCCCGCTCCACCAGCAGGGAGGCCTGCACGCCGGCGCGGTGGATGGCCGAGGCGTTGCCCGTGCCGGAGGCCATGGCGGCGGCCACGGCCTCGATCACTTCGGGCTCGGGGTGGGTCGTGGCCGCGTTGTCCAGGTAGATCAACGGCTACCCTTCGATGCCCGGCTTCAGCACCATGGCGTCGCCGATCACGAGGGCGTCCAGCTCGGTGCCCTGGAAGCAGCGCACGGCATCTTCCGGGGTGCAGACGATGGGCTCGTCCTTGTCGTTGAAGGAGGTGTTGATCACCATGGGGACGCCGGTCTCGGCGGCGAAGGCTGAGATCAGCTCGTGGTAGACACCGTTGTGCTCGCGCGTGACGGTCTGCAGGCGGGTGGTGCCGTTGGCGTGGACCACGGCGGGGATGCGGGCGCGCTGCTGCTCGTGCGCCCGGGCCACCTGGAGCATGAAGGGGGAGTCGCGGTCGGGCTCGAAGAACTCGCCCACGCGCTCGCGCAGCACGGAGACGCCGTAGGGGCGGAAGGGCTCTCGGTGCTTGACCCGCTCGTTGAGGATGTCCTTCATGTCGGGGTTTCCGGGGTTGGCCAGGATGGAGCGCTGGCCCAGCGCGCGGGGGCCGAACTCCACCCGCCCCTGGAACCAGCCGACGATGCGGTCCTGGGCGATCAAGCGCGCCACCCGGGCCAGCAGCTCGGCGCGCGGGGGCTCGTGCAGGGGCAGGCCGGTGGCCACGAGCGCGCGGCGGCCCTGGCTGGCGGGGTATTCGGGGCCCAGGGCGGCGCTGCGCATGACCTCGCGCTCGCCGCCCTCCATCAAGGAACGGTACAGGGCTGCGCCCAGCGCACCCCCGGCATCGCCCGCGGCGGGCTGGATGAACAGATCCTCGAAGGGGGTCTCGGCGAGCACGCGGCTGGTGGCGGTGATGTTCAGCGCCACGCCACCGGCCATGCAGAGGTACTTCATGCCGGTCAGGGCGTGCAGGTGGCGCGCCATGGCGATGGTGATGTCCTCCAGCAGGCGCTGCAGGCTGGCGGCCATGGCGCGGTGCCAGTCTTCGATGGGGGCGTCGGGCGCGCGGGCCGGGCCGAACAGGTCCACGAAGGCGGGCCCGAACATGCGGTCGCCCTCCACCATGGCGAAGGCGCGGCGATCGAGGCGGAAGGAGCCGTCCTCGCGTACCTGCACCAGCTCGCGCAGCGCGGGCAGCAGATCGGGCTCGCCGTACTCGGCCAGGGCCATGACCTTGCCCTCGCCGGTGAGCGCGCGGAAGCCGAGCCAGGTGGTGACCGCGGTGTAGAGCAGGCCCAGCGAGTCGGGGTAGGTGAGCTTGTGGCTCAGGGTGATGGCGTTGCCGCGGCCCACGCCCAGCGTGGTGGTGTCCCACTCGCCCACGCCGTCGGCGGTGAGGATGGCGGCCTCCTCGAAGGGGGAGGGGAGGAAGGCCGAGGCCGCATGCGCCAGGTGGTGGGGCAGGTAGGAGATGGGACCGGAGAAGCCCACCTCGCGCTCCAGGGCCAGGGGCAGCACGAGCCGATCGTCGAGCCACGGGGGCAAGGTCTGCAGGAAGGTGGCGCGCGAGCGCGGCCAGGCGCGCAGGTGGCTCACCAGCACCCGCTCGAGCTTGGTGAAGGGCTTCTCGTAGAAGGCGACCCCGTCGATCTCGTCGAGGGTCATGCCGCCGGTCTGCAGGCAGGCGTTGATGGCCTGCACGGGCAGCCCGGGGGAGCCTTTGACCCGGTCGAAGCGCTCCTCGTGGGCGGCGGCGAGGATGCGTCCGCCGTCGGTCAGGGCCGCGGCGGAGTCGTGGTAGTGGCAGGAGAGCCCGAGGACGCGCACCCGCTCTAGATCCCCGCGTAGAGGAAGGTGACCATGGCGGCTGGCCCCAGGCTGAACACCAGGAAGGCCAGCAGCGCCAGACCGATGAGGATGGGGGCGAGGAACCAGAGCTTGTTCCTCATGATGAGGCGCCAGGTCTCGCGGAGGATGATCAGCAGCTTGCGCATCGTTCAGCTCTGGTGGTGGAGTTGGCTGGAGGCGTCGTCGTCGGCTGGGACCGGCTGCCAGAACGAGCCTTCGGGGGCCGGATCGGCCAGCAGGGCGGGCCGCACGAGGCGGACCAGCAGGCGCGTGGCGCCGAGGCCGAGCCAGTAGATCCACCACAGGCCCGCCACGACGGCGGCGGCCTGCACGCGGCGGCCGATGGCTTTGAGGCGGCGCCAGATCCGGCGGAGGAGGTTCATGGGGCCGGCTTAACCGAGTCCCGGGCGCGCACCCCTGCCATGTTGTTCCCGGGCTGCCCGACGCCTCGCCCGGCGGAGGCGATAGAGGGCGCCCCATGCCCGCTCGCCTCACCGAGCTCCGCGCCCTCGCCCGCCTGGCCGCCCCGCTGGTGCTCGGGCAGCTCGCGCTCATGACCCTCGGCGTGGTGGACCTCGTCATGGCGGGCACGCTGGGTGCTGTGCCCATGGCGGCCCTGGCCCTGGCCACCACCTTCCACTACGCCCTGGTGGTGGTGGCCCAGGGGTTGCTCATGGGGCTCGACCCCTTCGTGGCCCAGGCCCACGGGGCGGGGGAGCACCGGCGCGCTGGCCTCTGGCTGCTGCGGGGGCTGGTCGTCGCCGCGGTGGTCACGGTGCCCGTGGTGGCGGTGCTCTGCCTGGGGTCCGAGCCCGCCCTGCGTTTCCTCGGGCAGCCCGAGGAGCTGATCCCCACGGCGGTGACCTACCTGCGGGTGATGGCGCCAGGCGTCCTGTTCCGGCTGGTCTACATCGCCTGCCGCCAGGTCCTGCAGGCCCGCGGGCGGGTTCGGCTGCCCCTGGCCGTGGCCCTGGTGGCCAACGGGGTCAACGCGGTGGCGGATTACGCCTTCATCCACGGGAGCTGGGGCCTGCCCGCGCTGGGGGTGGTGGGGGTGGGCCTGTCCACCTCGGTCTGCGATGCCTTCATGGGGCTGTCCCTGCTGGGCGCGCTGCTGGCCTCCGGCGCGTTGGCCGACCTCGGGATCCCGCGGCTGCGCGAGGTGCTCGATCCCGCCGCCCTGCGCCGCTTCTTCGCGGTCAGCCTGCCCTTGGCGGGTCAGACCGGGCTGGAGAGCTGGGGCTTCGTGTCCACCTCCCTGATGGCGGGATGGCTGGGCGCGACCGTGGTGGCCGGGCACCAGGTGGCGCTCAACCTGGCCGCGGTGGTCTACATGATCCCGCTGGGCATCTCCTCGGGCGTGGTGGTGCGGGTGGGGCACGCGCTGGGTCGCGGCGACCGCGAGGGCGTGGGCCGCGCCGCGCGCGTCGGGTTGGCGGTGGCGGCGGTGATCGCGCTGTGCACCGCCAGCCTGTTCGCGCTGGTTCCGGGCCCCCTGGCCGAGATCTACACCCGCGATCCGGCGGTCCTCGCCCTGGCCGTCTCGCTCCTGCCCCTGGCCGCCGCCTTCCAGCTCTTCGACGCGCTGCAGGTGGTGGGCCTGGGCATCCTGCGGGGGCTGGGCGACACCCGCTTCCCCGCCCTGGCCAGTGTGCTGGGGTTCTGGGTCCTCGGCCTGCCCCTCGGCGGCTGGCTGGCCCTGCGCGGTGGCCTCGGTGCCCGCGGCATCTGGATCGGGCTGGCGCTGGGGCTCCTCATCATCTCCACGGTGGTGCTCGCCCGCATCGCGTGGAAGCTGGCCCGACCCCTGGCCCGGGTGGAGGGGGGAGCGGGTTAGGCCTGGCGCATTGGAGGCCCCATGCGTCCCATCGCGCTGCTGCTCGTCCTGGCCGCCTGCCACCCCGAGGCCGAGGAGACCGCCGCCCCGGTGGAGGAGGGCTGGGGTGTCCCCCTGGCCCCTGACAGCCCCTGGCCCAAGTTCCGGCGCGGCCCGGCCCAGAGCGGTCGCAGCACGGTGTCCGCCGCGGACGGGGCCGGTGATCCCTGGATCGTCAGCACGAACGGCGCGATCTTCTCGTCACCCGTGATCGATGCCGACGGCACGGTCTACATCGGCTCGGCGGACCGCAAGCTCTACGCCATCTCGGCCGAGCACGAGACGCTGTGGACCGTCGGGACCGGCGAGATCATCGACTCCTCGGGCCTGCTGGACGAGGACGGCCTGCTGTGGTTCGGCTCGGGGGACGGGCAGCTTCGGGGGGTGGACGTCACCACGGGCGAGGTGCTGAAGCGCTTCGACGCCGAGGACCCCTCCGAGACCCAGGCCTACATCAACTGGTTCGAGGGCAACGTGGCCATGGCCGCGGACGGCTCGCTGCTGGTGCCCAACGACAACTTCCGCATCTACAACGTCGACCGTGGGGACACCTTCCGGAGCTGGTCCGTCACCATGCAGGATCAGACCTGGTCCTGCCCGGCGGTGGACGTGGCCTCGGGCGACTGGTACGTCGGCAACAACCTGCTGCTGGACTGGATGGGGTCCAACACCTTCGCGTTCGACGCCACGGGCGACGAGCTCTGGTCGGCCTCCAACAACGGCACCATCGCGGCCAGCCCGCTGCTCACCGCCGACGGCAAGCTGATCGTGGGTGGCTTCGACGGCTTCCTGCGGGCCTACGACGCGGCCAGCGGCGAGGAGCTGTGGAGCTTCGCGGCCCGCGATCACATCTACGCCAGCCCGGCCGAGCTCTCGGACGGCACCCTGATCCAGCCCGCCGCGGACGGCACGGTCTACGCGCTGAATCCGGCGGATGGCTCCCTGCGCTGGGCCTTCGACACCCTGGAGCCCCTGCGCTCCTCCCCGGCGGTGGACGCCGAGGACCACATCTACTTCGGCAGCGGGGACGGGCACCTGTACGTGCTGGAGCCCGCCGGCACCCTGCGCTGGTCCCTGGAGCTCACCACGAGTGAGCGAAACGACCTCAATTCATCACCCGCCATCGGCCCCCACGCGGTGGTCATCGCCAGCGAGGACGGCCGGGTCTTCTCCACGCCGCTGGACTGGTGCCTCGGGGCGGCTGGCGCGGCGAGCGAACACTGCCGAGCGGGCGGCGGCGAGGACCTGCCGGAGGACGGCGCCGAGGTCTTCTGGGTGACTCCCGCCGGCGGGCTGCAGGAGGACCCACCGGCCGAGGTCTCCCCCAACGCCGCCCTGTGCTTCTCCCTGCTGGTCCGCGAGGCTGGCGACACCTTGCTGGCCCTGGTGGACAGCGAGAGCCTGCAGGTCAGCGCTGAGCCGAGCGTGCCCCTGCGGGTGGAGGTCACCGGCGACCGGCGCTTCGTCACGGTGGAGCCCGAAGGCCGGTTCACCGGGGAACACCTCGACCTGACCATCGCCGGCGACTACCTGGTGGACCCGGAGCGCGACGGCCTGGCCACCTCGGGCGGCACGGTGGGCGGCACCTTCCAGCGCACCTTCTCCCTCGACCTCGCCACGCCCGCGGGGGGCCAGAGCCTGCCCCTGGACATCCCGGGCGCGCCGGGCGACACCCAGGGCGTCTGGGTGCTGCACGGCCTGGCCGCGCCCATCCCCACCATCCTGCCCTCCTACAACCAGATCGGCTTCGCCTCCCTGTTCTACCTGGTGGGCCTGGTGGAGGGCGACGGCCAGCACGCCGTGGCCTGGGTCATCGGGGCCCAGCCCACCGGCGACACCGACCTCGTCGCGCCGGACCCGGCCACCACCACCGTCTTCCCCATGGAGGTGGGCTGGGACGAGGGCCTGCTCACGCTCAGCGCCCCGGGTGGGATGGCGGTGGAGGTGATGAACTTCTCCATCGCCTTCGAGCGCTTCCGGGTGTCGTCCCTGCTCGACGAGCACGGCACCTCCCTGGACGCGCCGGTGGTCCACGTGACCACGCTCTGCGACGCCATCCCCTTCTACGGCGCCTTCCTGGACACGCTGGGCTTCTGCAACCCGCAGACCGGCGCCCTCGACGTGTTCGGAACCGCCTGGCTCGCGCCCTGGGACGACCCCGGGGCCATGCCGGCCGATCCGGGCGATGTCGTCTTCACCGTGGCGGACGGCATGCTGCGGGCCGCCCTGGGCAACGCCCTGGCCCTCGCGGACCACCGCTACGCCCTGCTGGCGGTGGACGCCGCCACCGGCTCACCCCTGGCGCTGGAGTACCAGGACGCCACGGAGGTCCTGGACGACGGCGCCGGCCAGGTCGCGGGGATCCAGCTCGACCTGGAGGGCGTGGAGGCGGGGACCACCCTGCGCGTCCACCTGATGATCGACACCTACCCGGCGGCGTCCGGCGAGGTGGAGGTGCCCCAGCGGGGCCCGGCCTTGAAGATAGGCCCGGGGAAGGGAAAGATCCTGCGCCCGGCGGTGGGGTTGATCAAGAGCGCGAAGGCGATGTAGAGCGCCAGCCCGGCCAGCAGGAGGGTGCAGCCGGCGATGGGCAGGGTCAGGGCCTGGGTGCCCGTGAGCCCGGCGATGACCTTGAGCACGTACATCAGGTCGATGTCCAGCAGGAAGGCGAACAGCAGGCCCGAGAAGTAGCCGAAGCCCCAGGTCATCACGGCGAAGATGAGCAGGAAGCACAGGTCCACGGCCAGGAGCACCGTGTGGTCCGGCATGGTGCCGCCCGCGATGCTCCACAGCATCCAGGCGTTGATGGCCCAGTTGAAGGCGAAGGCCGTGAACAGGGTGGCGCCGAAGAGGTTGCGGTTCACGAAGCCACCCAGCCCAGCGAAGAGCTGGCAGCCGCCGCCGAACAGCAGGCAGAAGACCGCGGCGGTCTTGAGCGCCTCGGGGGTCAGGGAGAGCCCCAGCGCGATGGGCATGAGCGCGGCGCAGCCCACGGCGAGGCCGATGAGGCCCATGGCGGTGGGGTCGGCGAGGGGCAGGGGCTGGGTGGGGGTGTCCATGGGGGCCTCCGGTGTTGCGGCGCAGCATAACGTGCGCTGTGTTGCAGCGCAACACCCGGGGCGGGGCCGGGATCGCGGTGTCGTGGTCGGCGCGCCCCCGGTGCCCTCCCGTCCTTGAAAAGGTACGTCGCAAGGTGTCCGCCATGGTGGCACGCGGTTTGCTGTGCTCCCCTGCGATCCGAACCCAGGAGCCCCCCATGGAACGCCAGAAGGTCATTCGCTCCGCTGCGCCCGCCTACCCGGCGCGCGTCGAGCTCACCGCCGCGACCGCCCGCCGCATGGCGCTGGCGGCGGCCCTCGCCGCCCCGCTCGCGGCCTGCTCCACCATCCAGCACGTGGACGGCCTCATGGAGGACCCAAACGAGTCATGGGCGATGAACCTGCCCTCCGAAGGCACCCGCACGGTGACGCTGTCCACCGAGGACGTCGATGTGGTCTACCGCCTGGAGCTGGCGGTCCACGACCCGATCATGGACTGCCTCACCACCCAGGAGGAGACGGTGCTCACCGAGGTGGACGCCGTGCTGGTCGAGGAGCCCTCCGCCACCTTCCGACCCGACAGCGACCTGGGCGAGCTCGAGGCCGCGCTGGCCGCGACCATGGCGGCCTTCTGCGGGGTCGGCGCCGAGGCCATCGAGGAGACCACCCTGGTGGTGGAGGCCATCGCCATGCCCGAGGACACGGGCGGCTGATCCAGTCCAACCCTTCCACCTCGCGCGAAGGGGGAGTATCCTGGGCCTGGAGCCCTGCTCCCTGCTCTCTCAAAGCCGAGGTGTGTCATGCCGTGGACTGCCGTCCTCCTGGTCCTGCTCTCCCCTTCTCCGGCGCGGGCCGCGGACACCTGTGTGATCGAGGCGACCGAGTGGCGCCAGGATGGAACCCTGCGCGCCAGCGCGGAGGGGCCGGTGTTCGCCCGGGCCACCGCCAGCCCGGAGCTGCTGGCGGTCGAGGTGGAGCTGGTCCCCGGAGAGGCCGCGGCGCGGGTGCGGGTCCATGACAGCGTGGGCCAGATCGAGGCCTGGATGCCGCTGTCCGAGCTGCGGGTGCGGGTGGACCAGCCCCTGCGCTTCGCCGACGACACGCTGTACCTGGGTCAGGCCGACCTCGCGGTGCAGGAGCTGGATGGCGGCGGGGTGAGGGTCACCCCCTTCGAGCTGCCATCCTGGCTGCGGGCGCAGGACCGCCTCGCCGTGACCCTGCCCTGCGCGACCCTCGGCCTGGTGGAGTCCTGGCGCGGCGATCTCCGCACCGCCGCCGTGGGTCAGGCACCGCGGGGCGAACGGGTGTTCCTCTCGGCGGACGACACCGTCCCCGTCTCGCGTGTCCCAGGCACCAGCGCGGCCGTGCGCCTGCTGCTGGAGGCCCCCCTGCCCGTGGAGCAGCTCTCCACGGAGGTCTCGGCCGTGCGCGTGCTGGCACCTCTGCCCGGCATGATGCTGGTGGGCTGGGTGCCGAAGGAGTCGCTCGCCCAGGGCGGAGCCGGCGGCGGGAGCCCGGAGCCCGAGGTCGCCGAGGAGCCGCCGGCCGCGGAGGTCCCGCCCCTGGTGCGCTGCAAGAAGGAGCTGCCCCTGTGGGCCAGCACCGAGGGCGGCGAGTTCCAGCTCGGCACCCTGGCCGCGGGGGTTCGTGTGGCCCTCGGCGAGAAGGTCGGTGACCGCCTGCCCGTGCTGGCCATCCCGGACGCCAGCGCCTGGGTCCCGGTCCCGGGCGTGGGCCTGTCCGTCAGCGACAAGGACGCCAAGGGGTGCAAGGCCGCGGAGTAGGTCACTCCTCGGGCTGCTCGTCTCCGCAGCTCTTCTTGATCACGAGCTCGACGGGGATCTCGGCTGCGGAGCCCCACTGCAGGGGGGTCCCCGCGACGAGATCCACCTCGAAGGGCGCGGAGTGGATCTTCGCCGCGCCCGCCACGGTCTTGCCCCGCACCCTGCAGCTGGCGTGGATCACCGACTCCTCGGTGGAGACCGCCTTGCAGGCCAGGCTGAGCTTCATGTCGGGCTCGCCCGAGAGGGTCGCCACGCGGACGGGCTTCTTCCCGTTGAGGGCGGCGGGCCCCACCTTTTTGAGGAAGGTCAGGTTGGCGGCCTGCAGGGTGATGGGCTTCGACTCCGTGGGGCAGGCCTGTTCGTCGGCGGGCGGTGAGGGCGAGCGCTGGGTGCAGGCGACCGTGGCGAGCAGGGCGGCGGTGAGGGCTGCGTAGTGGGCGTGCATGGTGACTCCAGGGTGGGCCCGCAGCCAATAACCCCCCGGCGTCCAGCGGGATCTCGGCGCGCCCGAAGATCGTCGGCCGATCCGTGGGGAGGTCGGAACTCTGGTGTCAGACACTAGGACTTAAGTTTTTCGAAAAAACTTAAGTCCTAGTGTCTGACACCCATTTCTCCATTTCTGCTGATACCTGACGGCTGATACCTGATGGCTGTTTCTTGATAGGAATCCCCCCCCCCACACGGGAGCCCTGCCGTGCGCGACCGTCGCCCCCACCCCGAGCGCCCGCACTTCATCACCTGGGACGGCACCCGGCTGTGCTACCACGAGGTCGGCGATCCCAGCTCGCCCCGGGTGGTCGTGCTGGTCAACGGCCTGTTCTGTTCGGACTCCTACTACCGCTTCCTGCACGAGGATCTGGCCGCCGCCGGCTACCGCGTGGTGGGCTTCGACCTGCGCGGGCACGGCGCCTCCGAGCCGCCGCTGGACCGCGCCCACGCCACCATCCAGGCCTGCGCGCGCGATGTGGTGGCCCTGCTGGACCACCTGGGCGTCGAGAAGGCGGCGGTGGGCGGGCTGTCCCTCGGGGTCCAGATCAGCCTGGAGACATGGCGCCGGTACCCGGAGCGGGTGCGGGCGCTGATGGCCTTCACCGGCCCCTACGAGAACCCGCTGGGCACCTTCTACGGGCTCAAGGTGCCCCCCGTGGTCTGGCGCGCCTCGTTGGGCAACCTGGTGCGTTTCGCGCCCCGCAGCACCAACCTCATCTGGCACCAGGTCTTCAAGCTGCCCATCGTCCACCCCGTGGCCCGCCTGCTGCGCTCCACCGCCGCCAGCGGTGAGCTGATGCAGCCCTTCTACGACCACCAGACCGTGGTTCACGTGCCCACCGGTCTGCGGTTGGCCCTGGCCGCCATCGAGCACTCCGCCCGCGACCTGCTCCCGAACATCGCCGTCCCCACGCTGATCGTGGCCGGCGGACGCGACACCTTCACCCCGCCTGAGCTGTCCCGCACCATGCGCGACGAGATCCCGGTGGTAGACTTCCTCGAGATCCCCGAGGGCACCCACACCACCCTGCTGGAGGTGCCCGAGGTGGTGAACCCGCGGGTGCTGGCCTTCCTGGCGCGGGTGAGCTGGGGGTAGCCCATGGAAGGAGGACCCATGCCCGACCTCGAGATCCTCGTCGTCGCCAACAAGCGCTGGGAGTGTGAACCGCTGGTGGGGGTGCTCACCAGCCAGGACGCCATCCCGCAGGCCTTCAAGGGCCTGCGCTTCGAGGCCCCCTGCCAGCCGGCGCTCAACCCGCCCCAGGGCCCCCTCCCAGGCGGTGTGGCGGCGCGCCACGCGCCCTGGCCGCCGCGACCGCGCCTGGCCTTCACCTTTCGCACGGATCGCGTGACCTGGAAGGACGACGAGCCCCTGGTCACCTCATGCACCGCCGCGGTGGAGGTCTGGTGCATCTGGGACTGGATGCGGACCTCGGCGAGCTCCTCCTCCAGCCACGAGAAGTGGACCCAGGCGCTGCCGGCCATCAAGGAGCACGCCTTCTCGGGAGTAGCCCCCGATCTCGTCATCGCCTTCGGCACGGCGGGCCTGCCCGGCGACGACAACGCCAACGGCTGCGTGACCATCGGCTCGCGGGTCTACGTGCACGACGCCTTCGACGCCGGCCGGGGCACCCTGCCGCGCAGGGCTCGCCGCGCGGAGGAGGCGCTGCACGGGCCGCTGCTGGCGCTGGACGCCCTCCCGCTGGAGGGCATGGAGCGCAGGAAGCGGCGCGTGTACCGGGCGGATGACCGCCTGTCGGGTTCCTTCTTCCAGCACCTCCCCGTGGCCGCCCGCCAGACGGCCGAGGCCCGTTTCCTTGCGCCTCCCGTCGACCCGGCCCTGCCCCTGCGCATCCTCTCCGGCCGGGGCTACGCCTCCATCGGCACCCTCAACGTCACGAACTACGACGACTACGTCTGGGCGGACGCCGCCACCGAGCGCAAGTTCGCCGCGGAGATCCGCCAGCGCGAGATCGGCTCGGCCGAGACCACCCACGGCCTGATCCGCCTCACCTGGGAGCGGACCCCGTTTCTCTTCGTCTCCGGCCTCACGGATCGCCTCCCGCACTTCAACGCCCAGGTGACCCCGCGGGTCTACGCCCAGAACTTCGCCGCCGCGCACAACGCGGGCGTGGCCCTCGCGCACCTGCTGGCGGAGCTGCCGGGGATGCACCTCGCCGGGAGGCTGTTTCTCTGATCCCCGCCGGAGGGAGAGCGACAGCGCCCGGACGCCGGTCCGGGAGCGGTTGACCGAGGGGCCGGCCCCAGGGTATGATAAGAATATTATTTCTGTTTTCCAACCTACCATCTGGAGGCAGATGCGGGGGGCACCGCCCGACCCGGTCCAGGCAGTGGATGCTCGCGGGAGCGAGCGCTCGCTGGTGGTCTTCATGCTCGAGGAGCAGCGCTATGCCCTCGACCTGCACCGTGTCCGGCGCGCCCTGCGGCTCGTGGCGGTGACCCCGCTGCCGGGCGCGCCGCCGGTGGTCTCGGGGATCGTGGATCTGGGCGGGGAGGTGCTCCCGGTGATCGACCTCCGGCATCGCTTCGGGCACCCGCCCCGCGCGCCGCGCCTGTCCGATCACCTCGTGGTGGCCTCCACCGGCCGCAGGGTGGTGGCGCTGCACGTGGACGAGGCCGGCGGCGTGCTCGCGGTGCCGCGCGCTAGCGTGGCTTTGGGCGACGAGATCCGGCTGCGCCTCGAGCTGGTGGAGGGGGCGGTGCGCCTCCCCGACGGCCTGGTCCTGATCCACGACCTCGAGCGCCTGCTCTCCCTCGAGGAAGACGCCGCCCTCGCGCGAGCCATGAGCGCCGCGGAGCCCGCGCCGTGAGCATGCCCGGAGAGGCCGACGTGCTGCGCTCCCTGAGCGCGCTGGTCGCCCAGCACCTGGGGCTCTACTTCCCCGAGGAGCGCTGGCCCGACCTGCTGCGCGGGGCGGCGGCCGCCGCCGAAGATGTCGGGATCGCGCACCCTGAGGGTTGGCTCGGGGTCCTGGGCCGCCCCGCGCCCTCCCAGGCCCTGCTCGACGCGCTCGCGGCGCACCTCACCGTGGCGGAGACCTACTTCTTCCGCGATCCGGCCAGCTTCGCCCTGTTGGAGCGAGAGCTGCTGACCTCCCTGATCGCACAGCGGGCTCCCGACGCGCGCACACTGCGCCTCTGGAGCGCCGGCTGCTGCACCGGCGAGGAGGCGTATTCGCTCGCCATCGCCAGCCAGCGGGCCCTGCCCGATCCCGGGAGCTGGAGCGTCTCCGTCCTGGCCACCGACGTCAACCGGCGGGCCCTCGACCGGGCCCGGGCGGGCGTCTACTCCCGCTGGTCGTTCCGTGGCTGCGGCGAGGCGCTGCTGGGGCGCTACTTCCAGCCCGCCGAGGGCCAGGCGCTCGCCATCGTCCCCGAGATCCGCAGGCTGGTCCACTTCGCCCACCTCAACCTCGCCCAGGCGGATTTCCCCTCCGTGGCCACCCACACCGTGGCCCTGGATGTCATCTTCTGCCGCAACGTCCTGATGTACCTGACCGAGGAGCACCAGCGCCGCGTGGTGGCCGCGCTGCACGCCAGCCTCGTGGAGGGCGGCTGGCTGCTGGTGGGCGCGGCCGAGGCCAGCGCGGCCCTGATGCCCATGTTCGCCATGGAGGAGCGGGACGGGGTCATCCTCCTGCGCAAGGGGCCCGCGACCGCGCGCCCTGTCCGCGTCTTCGAGGCGCCCGCCCCGCCGGCCCCGGCGGTGGTGGACCCGCCCCCCGCCGGGCAGCCCAGGCCCGCCCCCGAGGAGGCGGCCGCCGGCTTCGCGGGCCCCCCGGAGGGTGGCTGGCTGGCGCTGGCCCGCGCCCAGGCCGACAGCGGGGCGCTGGAGGAGGCCCTGGTGTCCTGCGGGCGGGCCATCGCGGCGGCGCGCACGGCGCCCGCCGCGCACCTGCTGCACGCCGTGATCTGCCAGCAGCTCGGCCGGCCGGAGGAGGCGGTCGCGGCCCTGGGGCGGGTGCTGTACCTCGAGCCCCGCTCCATCATCGCCCACCACGCCCTCGGGGGCCTGCACCAGCGCCTCGGCCGGCCGCGGGAGGCGGCCCGGCACTACGCCCTGGTCTTGCGCCTGCTCGAGGCCCACGGCCGGGAGGAGATCGTGCCCGACTCCGATGGGATGACCTGCGGCCGCCTGGCCGAGTCGGTCCGCGCCGCGGTGGGGGCCTGATCCATGCCCCCCAGGGCCCTGGACTGGGAGGCCGTCCACCGCCGCTTGGCGGCCACGGCGGAGGCCATCGCCCGGGGGATCGAGCCCAGCCCGGAGGAGGTGCGGCGGGTCCTGGAGGCGCGCGCGCGGGTAGCGGCCCGGCCGCCCGCCGTGGCGGAGGAGGCTGCCCTGCTGGAGGTCCTGGCCTTCTCCCTCGCGGGGGAGCGCTACGCCATCGCCTCCCGGTACGTGGCCGAGGTCAGCCGCCTCACGGACCTCACCCCGCTGCCCTGCGTGCCTTCCTTCGTGGCGGGCGTGATGGGCCTGCGCGGGCGGATCCTGGCGGTCCTGGACCTCCGCCTGCTCTTCGGCCTCCCGCCGCGGGGGCTGACCGAGCTCGACCGCGTCCTGGTGGTGAGCGGCGCCGGCCGGGAGCTCGGGCTGCTCGCGGACGCGGTCGATGGGCTGCGGTCCGTGCGCACGGCGGCGCTGCAGGAGGGCCTGCCGACCCTCACCGGTGTGCGCGAGCGGTTCCTGCTCGGCGTCACCGGCGACCTGGTGGCAGTGCTCGACGGTCAGCGGCTGCTGGATGCCCCCACGCTCAGGGTCGATGAACAGGTGTCCCGGTAGGAATCCAGATTTCAACTGCGAGGAAGAGACCATGGCCTGGTTCGAGAATCTCCTGACGCGGTCCAAGCTGATGCTCGCCCTCGGCGGCCTCTGTGCCGTGCTGATCGGCGTCGTCGGCTTCGGGTACCACTCGCTCGTGACCATCCAGCAGGTCGAACGCGCGCAGGTGGAGCCGGGCCACCTGGCGCTCAAGCAGCTCCTGGAAGCCCGCTCGGACCAGAACCGCATCCGAGGCTCCATGCTCGAGATCATGATCGCGGCCGACCCGGACAAGCGCGACGCCTCGGCGCGCGAGATCAACCAGCGCTCTGCGGAGGTCAGCGGCGCCCTGGTCCAGGTCACGACCTTCCTGGAGCAGGTCGGGCTCGTGGCCGAGCGGGGCAAGCTCGCCGCGGTCGAGCAGGATCTGGTGGCCTACCGGGAGGGGCGCACGCAGGTGATCTGGCTGGTGAGCCAGGGTCGGCTGGAGGAG
This sequence comes from Pseudomonadota bacterium, assembly GCA_043814015.1. Classification (GTDB taxonomy): domain Bacteria; phylum Myxococcota_A; class UBA796; order UBA796; family JAFGLY01; genus JBDRKM01. The sequence continues at coordinate 13,070 of JBDRKM010000502.1, read as the reverse complement.
GCCCGCGCGTTGGGGACCGGGGCCCAGGAGGAGCGCTTCGAGCGCATCCGCGCCGGCCTGATCGAGGTGGGTGCGGGGATCGACACCTACGTGGCCGCCGCGGTGGAGGCTTCCGGCGCCGCCTTCCGGCAGACCGTGCGCGTCTTCGCCGTGATCGCGGCCCTCGCGCTGCTGTTCTCCCTCCTCATGGTGTGGCAGCTCGATCGCCTCATCGCGGCCCCGTTGCAGGAGGTCACCCGCACCGCGGAGCGCATCGCGGCCGGGGACCTCACCGTGCAGGTCGCGTCCACCGAGCGGCGGGACGAGGTCGGCGCCTTGCTGCGGGCCTTCCGCACCATGGTCGGCAAGCTGCAGGGCTTCGCGCGCACCACGGAGCGGGTGGCCGCCGGCGATCTGACGGTGGAGGTGGCGGCGCACGACGAGGCCGACATGCTGCTGCGCGCGCTGGGGCTGATGCTCGGGAGCCTGCGGGAGACCAACCGCGAGCTGCGGGATGGGGTCGGTGTGCTCGCCTCCTCCGCCTCGGAGATCCTGGCCACCGTGTCCCAGGTCACGGCCAGCGCGGCCGAGACCGCCACCGCGGTGAACCAGACCAGCGCCACCGCGGAGGAGGTCAAGCAGACCGCGGTGCTCTCGAACCAGAAGGCCAAGGCCGTGCAGGAGAGCGCCCAGCGGGTGACCGCCGTGTCCGAGACGGGCCGCAAGGCCGTCAACGACACCCTCGATGGCATGGGCAGCATCCAGGAGCAGATGGAATCCATCGCCGAGAGCGTGGTGCGGCTCTCGGAGCAGGGGCAGACCATCGGCGAGATCATCGCCACGGTCAACGACCTGGCCGAGCAGTCCAACCTGCTGGCGGTCAACGCCGCCATCGAGGCCACCCGCGCCGGCGAGTACGGCCGGGGTTTCGCGGTGGTGGCCCAGGAGGTCAAGAGCCTGGCCGAGCAGTCGCGGCAGGCCACCACCCAGGTGCGGGCCATCCTGATGGAGGTGCAGAAGGCCACCAGCGCCGCCGTCATGGCGACCGAGCAGGGCAGCAAGGCGGTGGCTGCTGGGCTCAAGCAGGCCCACGAGGCGGGCGGGTCCATCCAGGCCCTCGCGGCGAGCGTGTCCGAGGCGGCCCAGGCCTCCATCCAGATCGCGGCCTCCAGCCAGCAGCAGGTCGTGGGCATGGACCAGATCGCCGCGGCCATCGCCAACATACGCCAGGTGGCCGCGCAGAACCTCGCGGGTACGCGGCAGCTCGAGGATGCGGCCCGGGAGCTGCAGGCCCTGGGCGAGCGACTCAAGGCCCTGGCAGAGCGCCAGCGGGCCGTGACCTGAGGGAGCGGGCGCGCGGATGGATCAGCGCAAACGGGAGCTGCTGGCGAGGCTGCTCGCGACCTTCAAGATCGAGGCCGCCGAGCACATCGAGGCCATCACGGCCGGCCTCGTGGCCCTCGAGTGCGCGGGGGAGGGGGAGCGCGCCGGGCTGCTGGAGCGCGTCTTCCGCGCGGCCCACTCCCTGAAGGGGGCCGCGCGCTCCGTGGGGCTGGCGGGGGTCGAGGCGCTCTGCCAGGAGCTCGAGAGCGTCTTCGCCGCCTGGCGGGGTGGGCAGAGTGTGCCCTCGCCGGAGGTGCTGGATGCCGTCCATGGCGCCCTGGAGGTGCTGGCCATGTCCAGCGCCGAGCCCTCCCAGAGCCCGTCGCCCGGGCTCGCCGAGCGGGAGCGAGAGGCGCTGGCCGCCTTGCGCGCGGTGGTCCGCACCAGCGCTCGCGCGTCCGGGCCGACCCCACCGGGCCCGGCCGCTTTGTCCGCGCCCCCCCCACCGGACCCCACCCTTCCTTCGCCCGGGCCGCCCCCGGCCGCGGCTCCGGCCTCGCCGGCCGCCGACCAGGTGCGGGTGTCCGCGGCGCGCCTCGTGGCGTTGATGCAGAGCGCCGAGGAGGTGGTGGGCGCTCGGATCTCCGCCCAGGCCCGTGCCGAGGCGCTGGGAACCCTGTTGTCCGAGCTGGCGGCCTTCAACCGCGCCCGCGCCCGCCTCGGGGTGCGGCTGCGGCGCTCGCGCGATGGCGCAGCGGAGGAGCTGATCGAGGCGGAGCTCCTGTTCACGCGCGCCCTGGAGAACAAGCTGCGCCAGGAGGTCCACGGTGTCCGGCAGGATGCCTACGCCCTGGCGGCGGTGGGGGAGCGCCTGATGGACGGCACGCGGGAGGCCCTGCAGCTCCCCTGCTCCCAGGTGCTCGGGACCCTGCCCGGGGTGCTGCGCGGCCTGGCGCGAGCTCGGGGCAAGGAGGCCCAGCTCGTGGTCAGCGGCGAGGACATCGAGATCGACCGCCGGGTCCTGGAGGCCCTGGGCGATCCCTTGCTCCACCTGGTGCGCAACGCCGTGGACCACGGCATCGAGGAACCCGACGTGCGCGAGGCGCGGGGCAAGCCGCGCCGTGGCACCGTGACCATCCACACGCGCCCGGTGGAGGGTCACCGCTTCGAGTTGACCGTGGCGGACGATGGCGCCGGGATACGTCGGGACGCGGTGGCCGCGGCGGCGGAGCGGCTCGATCTCATGACGCCGGGAGGCTCCCTGGACGATCTGGACGCGGCCGCGCTGGTGTTCCAGTCCGGGCTGACCACCGCGCCCGTCGTGACGGAGCTCTCGGGCCGCGGGCTGGGGCTGGCCATCGTGCGCGAGAAGGTCGAGCGCCTCGGGGGCCGCGTCACGGTGGCCTCCGAGCCCGGACGTGGGGCCACCTTCCGCATGCTGCTGCCGGTCTCCCTGGCCACCTTCCGGGGGGTGTTCGTGGCCTGCGCGGGCCGGCGCTTCGTGCTGCCTACCTCCGGGGTGCAGCGCGTCGGGCGCCTGCGGGCCGAGGAGGTGCGGGGCGTGGAGAACCGCCCCACGGTGGCCATCGCGGGGCGGGCGGTCTCCGTGGTCGGCCTGGCGGATCTCCTCGGGCTGCCCCACGGCGCGCGTGAGCCCGCAGGCCCGCTCCGACCCATGGTGCTGGTGCGGGCCGGCGAGCGCCAGGTGGCGCTGCTGGTGGACCGGGTGGAGGGCGAGCAGGAGGTGACGGCCAAGCGGCTCGGGCCCCAGCTCGTCCGGGTCCGGAACGTCATGGGGGCCTGCCTCACGGGCAGCGGCGCCCTGGTGCCGATCCTGAACATCGCGGACCTCGTGGAGAGCGCCGCCGGGGTGGGGCTGGCCGCGCCGGTGCCGCCGGCGGCCGAGGCCGCGCCCGCGCCGCGCCGGCGGGTGCTGGTGGCCGAGGACTCCATCACCGCGCGCATGCTGGTGAAGGCCATCCTCGAGGGCGCCGGCTACGACGTGGCCACCGCCGTGGACGGCATGGACGCCCTCACGCGGCTGAAGACCGAGCCCTTCGACCTGCTCGTGTCGGACGTGGACATGCCGCGCCTGAACGGGTTCGAGCTGACCTCCCGGGTGCGCGCCGAGCGCAAGCTGCAGGCGCTGCCCGTGGTGCTGGTCACCGCCCTGGCCTCCCAGGAGGACCGCGAGTACGGCATCGAGGTCGGGGCCGACGCCTACATCGTCAAGAGCGATTTCGACCAGGGCGATCTGATCGCGACCCTGCGGCGGCTGCTGTGATGGCGGCCGGGAGGATGTCCGGATGATCGACGTGCTCATCGTGGAGGACTCCAGGGTCACGCGGGACTACCTCGTGTACCTCCTGGAGCAGGCCGGGGATCTCAGGGTCGTGGGCGCTGTGGAGAGCGGGGAGGCGGCGCTGGCCTTCCTCGCGCATACCCGCCCCGACGTCATCCTCATGGACATCCACCTGCCGGGGATCGACGGTCTGGAGACCACCCGCCGGATCCTCGCCACCGACCCGGTCCCCATCGTGGTCTGCACAGCCAGCACCCGCTTCACCCAGGTGCACGACGCCATGCGCGCCCTGGACGCGGGGGCCCTGGCCGTGCTCAGGAAGCCCGCGGGGCTCGGGGATTTTCGCGCGGAGCCCGAGGCCGCGGCGGTCATCGAGCACCTGCGGCTGATGTCCGAGGTCAAGATGGTGCGGCGCTGGCCTCCCGCGACGGGCCCGCGGACGGCGCCCCGGATCGAACCACCGCCTGGCCTGGTCCCGGCGGAGCGCGGCTGCGCGCTGGTGGCCATGGGCGCCTCCACCGGGGGGCCGCCGGTGGTGGCGACCATCCTGTCGCAGCTCGGGTCCACCTTCCCCGTGCCCGTCCTGCTGGTCCAGCACATCTCCGCGGGTTTCACCGCAGGCCTCGTCGAGTGGCTTGGGAGCGTCGCGCCCATGCCCGTGGAGCTCGCGCGGGCCGGCGTGCTGCCTCAGCCGGGGCGGGTCTACGTCGCCCCCGACCACCACCACCTGCGGCTTGACGAGACCGGGCGGATCGATCTCTCCCGGGCCGCACCGCACCACGGCCCGCGGCCCTCAGTCGGGGTGCTCTTCCGGTCGGTCGCGGAGCGCTACGGCGCGCAGGCCGCCGGCGTGCTGCTGACCGGCATGGGCCGGGACGGCGCCGAGGAGCTGGGGCTGATGGCCGCCGCGGGCGCGCTCACCATCGCGCAGGACGAGCGGAGCAGCGTCGTCTTCGGCATGCCTGGGGAGGCTGTGCGGCTGGGCGCGGCCCGCCACGTATTGCCCCCGGCACAGATCGCCGATCTGCTGAACGCGATGGTCCGGCCCCCGCGCCGGAGCAGGAGGCCTCATGCCTGAACCCGGAGATGCACCCATGGCGAAGGCGCGGATCCTGGCGGTGGAGGACAGCGCCACCCAGCGGGAGGAGTTGCGCTTTCTGCTGGAGGACGCGGGCTACTCCGTGGCGACCGCCATGGACGGCCTCCATGGGCTGGAGGTGGCCAGGGCCCAGGCCTTCGACCTCGTGATCACCGACGTGGTGATGCCTCGCATGGACGGCTACGCCCTCTGCCGCGCCCTGCGCGCCGAGCCCCCGCTCGCGCACCTGCCGGTCATCCTGCTCACCTCGCTGGGCGATCCGCGCGATGTGATGTTGGGCCTGGAGGCCGGGGCCGACTACTACATCGGAAAGCCCTTCGACGCCAAGGCACTGCTCGCCGCCGTGCGGCACGTCCTGGCAAACCGTGACCTGGACGACGGCGATCCCGCGGCCACCGGCGTACAGTTCGCGGGCCAGCGCTACCACATCACGGCCCCGCGGCGCCGCATCCTGGGTCTGCTGCTCTCGACCTACGAGAGCGCGGTGCTGCGCAACGCGGAGCTGCAGCAGGCGCGTGATGCCCTGCGGGAGCTGAACGAGGATCTGGAGACGCGGGTCTTCGAGCGCACCGCCGCGCTGGCGGCTGAGGTGGTGGCGCGCCGCGCCAGCGAGGAGAAGCTGCGGGTGGTCACCAGCTCGGCGCTGGACGGGGTGGTCCTGGCGGACGGCGCCGGCCGGGTCGCCTACTGGAACCCCGCCGCCGAGCGCCTGTTCGGCTACTCCGAGGCCGAGATCCTGGGGCACGAGGTGGGTGATCTGCTCGTCCCCACGGAGCCCGACGGCGCCCACCAGGAGAGGTTCGCGGGTTTTTGGCGCAGCGGTACCGGTGGAGCTGCCGGCCAGGTGGTCGAGGTCACGGGGCAGCACCGCGACGGCCATGACTTTCCCGCGGAGGTGTCCCTGGCCTCCATCCGCATGGAGGACGGCTACTGGGCCTCCGCCATCATCCGTGACGCCAGCGCCCGCAAGGCCGCCGAGACCGAACGCCTGCGGCTGGAGGAGCAGCTCAGGGTCTCGCAGAAGATGGAGGCCGTCGGCCTGCTCGCGGGCGGGGTGGCGCACGACTTCAACAACCTGCTGGCCGTGATCATGGGCTACGTCGAGCTCACCCTCGATCGGCTGCCCTGCGACGACCCTTGCGTCCACGACCTGGAGGAGGTGCAGCGGGCGGCCGAGCGCGCCGCTGGCCTCACCCGCCAGCTGCTGGCCTTCAGCCGCAAGCAGGTCCTGCAGCCGGTCCCGCTCGACCTCAACAAGGTCAGTGCCGGGGTCGAGAAGATGCTGCGGCGCATCCTGGGCGAGGACATCGAGTTCTCCCAGCGGCCGGCGCCCAGCCTCCGCCTGGTGCGGGCCGATCCAGGCCAGGTGGAGCAGGTGCTGCTGAACCTGGTGGTCAACGCCCGCGATGCCATGCCCGGCGGCGGGCGCCTGACCATCGAGACGGCGAACGTGGATGTGGACGAGACCTGGGCCGCGGCGGGGGTGGATCTGGCACCCGGGCCCTATGTCCTCCTCTCCGTGTCCGACACCGGCTGCGGGATGTCCAGCGAGGTCCGGGCGCGGATCTTCGAGCCCTTCTTCACCACCAAGGAGCGAGGCCGGGGCACGGGCCTGGGGCTGTCCACCGTGTACGGCATCGTGACGCAGAGCGGCGGCAACCTCGCGGTCTACAGCGAGCCGGGGCTGGGTTCCTGCTTCAAGGTCTACCTGCCCCAGGACCCCTCCGCGGAAGAGGAGGTCGCCATGCCCCAACACGAGACGGAGCGCCCGCGGGGCACCGAGACCATCCTGCTCGTGGAGGACGAGGGCGCGCTGCGGGAGGTGGCACGCCGGATCCTGACCGAGTCCGGCTACACGGTCCTGCTGGCCGCGGACGGCGAGGCGGGCCTGGAGGCGAGCTGGCGCCACGCCGCCCCCATCCACCTGCTCCTGACCGATGTGGTGATGCCGCGCATGGGCGGCCGCGCGCTCGCCGAGCGCCTCTGCGAACAGCGCCCGGAGATGAGGGTCCTGTTCATCTCGGGCTACGTGGACAGCGCTATCGCCCGTCAGGGCGCCATCGACCCGGGCGCGCCCTTCCTGGGCAAGCCCTTCTCGGCCCTGGAGCTGATGCGGGCGGTGCGCCGGGTGTTGGACGGGCCCTACTCCCCCCCGTAGAGCCGCGCGTACTCCGCCACCATGCGCCGGCTGTCGAAGCGCGGCAGGCAGGCGGCGATGCTCTGGCGCATGCGCTTGACCCAGGTGGTGGGCACGCCCGAGCCGTTGCGGGTCTTCCAGGCGGGCAGCACCAGATCCTCCAGGGTGGCGTACAGCGCTTCGGCGTCGCGGGCGTCCTGCTCGTGCTGGACACCGCCTTCGGCCTGGGGCTTGATGGCCCAGCCGTGGGTGTCGTCCCAGGCCTCGGCCCACCAGCCATCCAGGATGGAGAGCTGCAGGACCCCCTGCAGGGCGGCCTTCTGGCCGGAGGTGCCGCTGGCCTCGTAGGGGCGTCGCGGGGTGTTGAGCCACAGATCGCAGCCCTGGACCAGCAGGCGCCCGGCCTTCATGTTGTAGTTGGGCAGCAGCACCACGCGCCCCTGGAAGCGCTTGTCGGCGGCCCACTCCGTGATCTCGGAGATGATGGACTGGCCGCGGAGATCGGCCGGGTGCGCCTTTCCGGCGATCACGATCTGGCAGGGGCCGGTGTCGAGGATGGCGGCCAACCGATCCGGGTCGGTGAACATGAGGTTGGCGCGCTTGTAGGGGGCGAAGCGCCGCGCGAAGCCGATGGTGAGGGCCTCCGGGTTCAGGAACGGCATTCCCTTGGAGGCCATCCACTCGATCAGCGCGCGGCGGCCGGCGCGGCGGGCCTCCCACAGCGCCTCGGCGGGGATGTCCTCCACGGCCTCGGCCCAACCCTCCGGATCGGCCCAGGCCTCGTCCCAGTGGGGCGCCCAGCGCGAGAGCACCTGCTCCAGGCTGCGCGCCATCCAGGTCTTGGGGTGCACGCCATTGGTGACGTGGGTGATGGGTGCGGGCTTGGGGGTGGCGACGCGCCCGCCCACCGGGGAGGTGTAGTGGTCCTGGTACAGCTCCTTCCACATGTCCCGGGAGACCTCGCCGTGCAGGGCGCTGACGGCGTTGGCCGAGCGGCTGGTGCGCAGGGCCAGGATGGTGTTGCACAGCGGCTCGCCCACGTCCCCGGGGCGGATGCGGCCCATGTCCATGAAGAATCCGCCGGGCAGGCCCATGCCTTCGCGGAAGCCGGCGAGGCTGGACTGGATCTGGTCCCAGGTGAAGCGGTCGTGGCCGGCCAGGACCGGGGTGTGGGTGGTGAAGATGGTCTTCTGGCGACCCGCGGCCAGGGCCTCCTCGATGGTCAGCCCCCGCGCCAGCCCCTCCCGCACCAGCTCCATGGAGAGGAAGGCGGCGTGGCCCTCGTTCATGTGGAAGACGGTCGGATCGTAGCCCAGGGCCCGCAGCAGGCGCACGCCGCCGATGCCCAGCAGGATCTCCTGGGCGATGCGGGTGTCGTTGTTGCCGCCGTACAGCCGGCGGCTGTACTGCTGGTGCCAGGGGGTGGCGCCCTTGATCCCGGCGTCGAGCAGGTAGAGCTTGACGCGCCCGACCTGCACCTCCCAGGCCTGGACCTGGTAGGAGGAGTGATCCTCCGGGATGTCGATGAAGAGGGGCTTGCCGTCCTTCAGCACCGGCTTGATGGGCAGCTCGTCGGGGTCCACCCGCGGGTAGTCGGCGATCTGCTGGCCGTGCTCGATGCGCTGCTGGAAGTAGCCCTCGCGGTAGAAGAGCCCGACGGCCACCAGGGGGATGCCGAGATCCGAGGCGGACTTGAGGTGATCGCCCGCCAGCACGCCCAGGCCGCCCGAGTACAGGGGCAGGCACTCGTGGAGGCCGTACTCCATGCAGAAGTAGGCCACGGGGTGCTGCTCGCTGGCCCCGGGGATGGCGGCCAGCTGCGGGTGGTCCTCGCGGTGGATGTGCCGCCAACGCTTCATGACCTCCTCGAGGTGGTCGAGGAAGACCTCGCTCTCGGCCAGGGTGATGGCGCGGGCGTAGGAGATGTTGCGCAGCATCACCACGGGGTTGTGGCCGGAGGCGGCCCAGCCCTCGGGGTCCGCGTCGTTGAACAGCTCGCGGGCGGACTCATCCCAGCACCACCAGAGATCGTAGGCGAGGGAGGCGAGGGGCATCAAGGGATCGGGAAGGCGGAGCTTCATGGACGTCCTCTGGGTGGAGGGCCGACGGAGCCCTCCCGTTACCTGACTGCACCGCTGGTCGCCAGGGACGTGGTATGACAGGAAGCCGCAACCCCACCGAACCAGGGAGCCACCGTGGCCGACGCAGCCCCCGCCAACAAGACCGCCGCCCAGATGATGGTCCAGTACTTCAAGGACTTCGGGGTCATCCGCGACAACCCCAGGGAGTACTGGGGTATCCAGGTGGTCAACTTCCTGGACTCCCTGGCCTACTTCGCGTTCTTCAACATGGTCGTGGTGTTCCTGACGGACAACATCGGGTGGAACGATGTGAACGCCGGGTACATCTTCACGGCCTTCACCATGCTGGTCACGATCTCGCTGTTCGTGGGCGGCTTCGTGACGGACTGGCTCGGCATCAAGCGCGGGCTGTACGTGGCCATGGGCATGGCGTTCGTGGCCCGCGGCGGGATCATGTTCTGCGGCCTGGTGGACTTCCCGGGGCGGGCCTGGGCGGTCATCCCGTTCTTCCTGCTGGCCTCGCCCAGCATGGCCATGACCCAGACCCTGTTCCAGTCGGCCAACCGGCGCTACTCCACCCCTCGCAGCCGCTCGGCCTCGTTCAACGCCTGGTACCTGATCATGAACCTCGGCGCGGCCGGCGCCGGCTTCACCATCGACCTCATCCGCAAGACCATGGGGCTGGACAACTCCTGGATCTACGGCTTCGCGGCGTTCACCTGCATCCTGTCCACCATCGCCGTGTTCTTCATGGTCAAGCGCGAGGAGCAGGTGCTCGGCGAGGGCGAGAAGGCCGAGATCCAGACCGAGGAGCAGAAGCGGGAGGGGCTCGTGCAGCGCCTCTCCATCCTGGTGCGGCAGGAGTCCTTCTGGCGCTTCATGGTGCTGTGCGTGGCGGTGCTCGGCGTGCGCGCCGTGTTCCTGTATTTCGGGATGCTGCTGCCCAAGTACTGGCTGCGGGTCATCGGCCCCGAGGCCCCCATCGGGTGGCTCCAGACCATCAACCCCATCCTGGTGATCATCGGCCTCGTCCTCATGATTCCCATCACGGGGCGCTTCAACGTGCTCAAGATGCTGGTCTTCGGCGCCACCATCAGCGCGCTGTCCATGCTGGTGCTGGTCATGCCGTGGTCCTGGTTCGGGGGCGACGTGGCCTCGGGCTACCTGCACATGTCCATCGTCTTCGCCGTGATCCTCTCCCTGGGCGAGCTGCTCTGGAGCCCGCGCCTGCAGGAGTACACCGCGGCCATCGCGCCCAAGGGCCAGGAGGGCGCCTACCTCGGCATGAGCATGATGCCCTACTTCTTCGCCAAGCTCGTGGTGAGCGCGCTGTCCGGCCACATGCTGATGCGCTGGTGCCCCGAGGGCATCGGCGAGCCCATCCGGGCCGGCACGCTCACCTTCTGGCAGAGCCCCGAGGCCATGTGGCTGGTGCTGTTCTTCTGGGCCATCGCCGGCCCCGCCATCGTCTGGGCCGCCCGCGGCTGGCTCACGCGGGGCACCGATCTCGAGGGCAAGGCGGCCTAGCCGCTATTCCACCGTCACCTCGGCGCTCGCGCCCTCGGCCTGCAGGGTGAAGCTGCCGGGCTGGGCGTCGGCCAGGGTGTAGCGGAAGTCGAGCTGGCAGGCGCACTGGCAGTCGTCGCCGCTGACCTCGTAGGTGACGTCGATGCTGTCGTGGCGCAGGTCCTGGAGGGCGAAGACCGTCAGCGTGGGGCAGCAGCCGGTCTGGACGGCGTAGTGGACCACCTCGAGGGTGCCGGCGGCGGGGGATGTGACCTCGAGGCCCCCTTCGGGCTCGTCGGGCTGGCGACAGGTGGCCTCGGCGGCGGTGACGGTCAGCTCGCAGAAGCCCGACTCGCAGGGGCCCATGCTGGCGGTGTCGTCGGCCTGGGTGTCGTCGGTGTGGGTGTCGCCGCTGTCGTCCACGGGGCCCAGATCGCCGGTGGGGGTGCAGCGGACCGCGAGCAGGGGGAGCGCGATGAGCAGGAGCAGGGCGCGCATGGGGGTCACCTCGGGCGCAGTGTGCCCGCTGATTGGAAGGCTGTCCAGTGCCACGGGGACCCTGTCGCGACTGCGGGCGTTGGCGGCCCGCGTTACGCTCCCTCATCCAGACTTCCGGAGGTGTGCTCGTGCGCTGGTTCCTCGAAGGTGGCCCCCTGATGTGGGCGGTGCTGGTGTTCTTCCTCTGCGGGGGCTTCATGGCGTTGATCCGCGCGGCCCTCGCCAAGAAGGCCGAGTTCCCCGGGGCGGGCCTGAACCTGGCCGCCTTGCTGTTGGGCTGCGGCATGATCGGCACCCTCCACGGCTGGCAGCAGGCGTTCGCCGCGGTGGCCTACGCCTCGGCCGAGATGAAGGCCGAGCTGCTGCAGGCGGGCATGGACGCCGCCTGGCACCCCACCACGCTGGCCATGATCTGTGTGGCCCTGCTGGCTCCTCTCGCCCTGATCGCCATGGCCCGCGCCCGTGGGCGGGCCACCACCCTGGTCAAGGTGATCGGGCTGGGCTCCGGCCTGCTCTCCTTCGCCTCCGTGGCCCTGGCGCTGGTGATCTGCGTGATCCTGTCCAGCCAGCTCATGGGAATGTTCGACGCCACCGACCCGGTCTCGGCAGCCCAGTTCATCACGTACGGGATCTGGGCCGGCATGGCCGCGGCGGCCCTCGGCGCCCTGATCGCCCTGTTCGGCGGGCTGCTGCTGCTGCCGGTGGGCGCCGTCTCTGCTTGGAAGCGCCGGAAGGAAGACGAATTCTAGCGTCTCTTCGGCGGCGTCAGGAACATCAGGCTCAGGCGGTAGTCGAAGCCGAAACCCTCGGGGGCGTCGTGGGCCGGCAGGTCGGCGTAGTGCAGGGTGTCGGCGATGCAGGCGGCGGTGGCGGGGGGCAGGCCGCCGGCGTCCAGCACCTCCACGCGCTGGACCAGGCCGGTGCAGGCCACCTCCAGGTGCAGGCGCGGGCGGGCGGAGAGGGCGCGACCGGCGGGGATGCAGCGGGTGAGGGTGGGGAGGAAGGCGTCCATGGCCAGGGCGATCTCCTCCTCACCCAGGCCGGCCGGGGCGGAGAAGCCGCTGTCGTCCTCGTCATCCGCGAGCGGGACGCGGCACGGCTCGGGGCGCGGCGGGACGAGCGGGGCGGCGTGGGCGCTGTGGGCCGCGAGGAGGGCCAGCAGCCAGGGGGCGAGCCAGAGGACGATGAACACCGCATGGTTGCGCCGCATGGGGACTCCCGGGGTGGGGACATCCCGAGGAGCGGCGCCAGGAGCGCATGTCACCAGAAGTGCGGCTCGGCCAGGACCCAGGTTCGGCCAGCCGCGATTTCGGCCTTGTGACTACGCTGATTTACCGGGGCGCGACCAAGCGCCCCGCGCCGCTCATCAAGCGGCGAAGCTGGGGGGGAGGGCGCGTGTCGCGCCCGATCAGGGGGGGAAGAATCTGTCGTCGGGGGGCGGCGCCCCCCGCATACCAAAAAAGCCTCCTGTCCCAGATCGTGGCGCGGCCCTCGGGCGTGGGGTCCAGACGGTGCCGGTCTCCTCCCGGCCTGCGCCTGCCCGGACGGAGGTTGGAGTCGGGCTGGCCGCAGCGACCCGCCCGCCCCGTCCTGCGCGACCCGAGGGGGTCCACGCCGCGAACATCCGGTCAGGACTGCGCGGTTCTGCGCTCCCTGCATCCGTCCACGCAGAGCAGCGCGGGCGAGGCGCTGAGGCGGCACCGACCAAATCAGCCGACAGTTCAGGGCTGCCGGAGAGCTGTCAGCTATCAGCATTCAGCCGTCAGCAAGATGGTTTTCGATGACCACTCCGAAAGCAGCCGGCACCCAGACTGTGTTTCGGCAGCTTCAGTCGTAGCCTTTTCGGTATCGAACTTCGTACCTCGTTCATAGCTGATTGCTGACCGCTGACCGCTGACCGCTCCCGCTGAGGCCTACCTGCTGGGACGCCACGATCTGGGACAGGAGGAAAAAATCTTGAGTCATAGTGCCTGACACTGTTCCCCAGGCCGCGCGGACCACGTCGCCGCTCGTCAGACGGGAGGCCGCTCGCAGGCTCTCAGCGTCTCTGCGCCTCTGCGTGAGATCCTGCGAGGCCACGCCTCGCCTCGGCGATTCCCGCCAGCCACGGACATCTTGGCGGCTTGGCGTCTTTGCGCGAGATCC
>JBDRKM010000501.1:0-19937 GCA_043814015.1 Pseudomonadota bacterium | reverse complement strand
CCCACCCGCCCCCTCCCCTCCCCTGCCCAGGAGCCCATCATGGTCGGCGACATCCTCAAGGACCTTCGCGAAGAGTTGAACCAGGTCCCGCAGAAGCTGCGCGATGTACCCGAGCGCCTCAGGGCCGAGCGCGAGAAGCTGCGCGATGTGCCCGAGCGCCTGCGCGAGGCCCCCGACAAGCTCCAGGCCCGCGGCCAGGAGGTCGGGCGCAAGCTCAAGGAGCGCCTGAGCGAGCTCAAGGAGGACGGCGAGGAGCGCGCCTGGGAGATGGAGAAGCGCGCCTTGCAGGCCGCGGAAGGGCTGCTGGAGCGTGCCTCCGAGGTGCCGGTGGTGTCTTCGATGGCGCCACGGGTCGAGAGCGCCGTGCAGGAGCGCCTGGCCCAGATCAGCCGCCCTCCCATCGAGGGCTACGATGAGCTGAACGTGCGGGCCGTGCGCGAGGGGCTCCGCGGCCTCGGGCGCGTCGATCTCCGCAAGGTCGCCCGCTACGAGGAGGCCCACAAGAACCGCAAGACCGTCCTGGCGGATGTGGAGGCCGAGCTCAAGCGCCGCCGCGCCGAGGCCACCGTCGAGCCGTAGCGCCCGGGTCTCGGCTCCCCACCTGGGGCGCGCGCGTCGCAGCCCGCGGCCCGGGCCTGACGCAGCGAGGCTTGTTTTCGCGGGGTCTCCGTTGGCACGGCCTGTGCTTGTGCCTGGGCGGAGGCTTCCATGGCGCCGCTGTTCTTCCTGCTCCTCCTCCTGCTCACCCCCGCCCACGCCCAGAGCGCCTGCAACGGTGTCGCGGGGCAGTGCGTCGTGCAGGATCTGGCCACCGCCACCGACGCCGCCGCGACCGCCAGCGGCAGTGTGCTGCCCGTGCCGAAGGGCACCCGCATCAGCAGCTCCTACGGCTGGCGCATCCACCCCATCAGCGGCAAGAAGAAGTTCCACACCGGGACCGACTTCGCCCTCTCCCGCGGCTCCAACGTCCTCAGCCCCGGGGATGGGACGGTCACCTACGCCGCCTGGAACGGGGGCTACGGCCGCTTCCTCGAGGTCACCCTGGCCGACGGCACCGTGATCTCCTACGCCCACCTGCTGGACTACAACAGCCTGAAAGTGGGCTCCAAGGTCAAGGCCGGTGGCGTGGTAGGGCACGTGAACTCGTCGGGCTCCAGCACCGGGGACCACCTGCACCTCGAGGTCCACGACAAGGACGGAACGCGCCAGGATCCCGCGAAGTGGTTCGACTACTGACCGCCCTGCTCTTCATCGGGGCCGCGCTGGCGGGGACCACCCGCGTCGTGGCCCCCGGGCTCGGCGTGTGGCAAGCTCCCGTCGCCGGGTTCGAGCCGCCCGAGCAGTGCGACACCTGCCGTGGCCCCCGCGGCTTCGCCGTGCTCGACGGAGAGGGCTGGATCCTGCTCACGGATCGGCTGGTGGGCACCGCGGGGCACAGCATGCCCCTGCCATCGACCGGGGTCGATGTGGCCGCGGGGCCCTCGGGCCTGTGGGTCCTGTGCCGCGAGCACCTGGCCCACCTGGAGGAGGGTGTGCTCGTACCGCAGCCCGTACGCTGGAGTGGCACCCCGCTGGAAGTGTCTGGGCACGGCAGCGTGCTCTCTACCGAGGGGATCGACGGCCGCCCCCTGCCCGAGGGGCGCACGAGCCCCTGGGGTGGCGACCTCTCCCTGGTCCAGGAGGGCTCCCAGTGGATCGCCCGCTGGCCCGGCCAGCCCCCACGCCTGATCCCCGGCGCGCACATCGTGGACCTGCGCCTGGTGGGCGAGCTCGCCGATGGCGCCCAGGTGGCGGCGCTCACGGACAGCCGCGACGGCAGCGCCCCGGACGGTGTGCGGTTCGTGGCCTTGCGGCCCGGCGGGGTCGAGCAGATCGTGGAAGGCCCCCCCAACGGCGACCTGGAGGTGCGGCCGCGGCGGACCTACGCGGTGGACCCCAGCAGCGCGCGGGTCTACACGCTGGTGGTGGAGGGGGAGGAGCTGAGCTTGAGGCGGTACTGACGCCCGCACAGGTTAGTCTCCCTGTCCCCGTCCACCCCAGGAGTCCCGATGCGCCCACCCACGCGCCGCGAGTTCCTCGGCGCCTCCGCCGCCGGCCTGTGCATGGTCTCCATGCCGCGCTTCCTGGCGGGCTGCGCCCACCCCGTGCCGCCCTCCACGGCGGTGGTGCCCGACAACCCCTTCCTGGCCTGGTTCGGTATCGATCAGGGGCTCATCGCCCAGGTCCTCGCCGAGCTCACGGGCCGCGGCGCCGACCAGGCCGAGCTGTACTTCCAGCACGCCCGCGCCTCCAGCATCACGCTGGAAGACAGCATCATCTCCCGCGCCTCGTCCTCCATCGATCTGGGCGTGGGCCTGCGCTGCGTGGTGGGCGATCAAACTGGGTACGCCTACACCGAGGATCTCACGCTGGAGTCCATGCTCCAGGCGGCCCGCACCGCCTCGTCCATCGCGCACGCGGGCGGAGGCCCGGTGCTGGAGAGCTTCCGTTTCGTGGAGCACAAGGGGCTCTACACCATCGCCCAGCCCCTCTCCCAGGTGGCGGTGGAGCAGAAGCTGCCGCTGGTGGAGAAGATCGCCACCCAGGCCACCAACGCGGATCCGGCCGTGGAGAAGGTGCGCGTCATCTGGGCCGACAGCGAGGAGCACGTGCTCATCGCCACCATGGATGGCGCCATGCACACGGATGTCCGCCCCATGACCCGGGTGTGGTGCACGGTCAACGCCCGCCGGGGCGACGAGGTGCAGTCCAACAGCTCCAACCTCGCCGGCCGGCGCGGCTTCGACTTCTACGACCAGGCCCAGGTGGACAAGCTCGTCCGTGAGGCCATCGACCGCACCATGATCCTGTTCGAGGCCAAGCGCCCGCCCGCGGGCCCGCAGCCCGTGGTGTTGGCCGCCGGCGCCTCCGGCATCCTGCTGCACGAGGCCATCGGCCACGGCATGGAGGCCGACTTCAACCGCAAGGGCACCAGCATCTTCGCCGACATGCTGGGCCGCAAGGTCTCCTCCGAGCACGTCACCATCGTGGACTCGGGGATCGAGCCCAGCGAGCGCGGCGCGCTCAACGTGGACGACGAGGGCCACGACACCCAGTACACCAAGCTGGTCGAGAACGGCATTCTCAAGAGCTACATGCACGATGGCATCAGCGCCCGGCACTACGGCGTCACCCCCACCGGCAACGGTCGGCGCGAGTCCTTCCGCTTCGCACCCGTGCCCCGCATGCGCTGCACCTTCATGGAGAACGGGCCCCACAGCCCCGAGGAGATCATCGCCTCGGTCAAGAAGGGCATCGTGGCCGAGACCTTCACCAACGGCCAGGTCAAGATCGGCGCGGGCGACTTCACCTTCTACGTGAAGAACGGCTGGCTCATCGAGGACGGCAAGAAGACCGCCCCCATCAAGGACTGCAACATCATCGGCAACGGGCCGGACGTGCTCACGAAGATCACCATGGTGGGCGACGACTTCAAGCTGGACACCGGCGGCTGGACCTGCGGCAAGGACGGCCAGGGCGTGCCCGTCTCCCAGGGCCTGCCCACGGCGCTGGTCTCCTCCATCACCGTCGGAGGCGAAGATGCCTGAGACCCAGATGCTTCTCGATCGCGCCGCCCAGGCGGTGGAGCTGTGCAAGGCCGCCGGGGCCGACGACTGCGTGGCCGCGGCCAGCCGCAGCCGCTCCGTCGAGTTCACCACCCGCAACGGCACCCTGGAGAAGGTCCAGGAGAGCACCTCGCGCTCGCTCGAGCTGCGCATCTACGTGGAGGGCCGCTACTCGGCCCACTCCACCACCGACCTGCGCCCCGAGATGCTCCAGTCCTTCATCGCCGACGCGGTCACGCTCACCCGGGCCCTGCAGCCCGACCCCTTCCGCGTCATCCCCGACCCGAAGCTCTACGAGAACCGCCCCCAGGTGGATCTCGAGCTGCTGGACGAGGGCCTCGCCGCGCTGACCCAGGCCCGCCGGGAGGAGCTCTGCAAAGCCATGGACGCCGCCGCCGGGGCCCACGAGAAGGCCATCTCGGCCTCCTCCACGGTCCAGGACGGCCACGCCATGCTGGCGGCCGTCTCCTCCAACGGCTTCTCGGGCACCGCCGCCGAGGGCGACGTCTGGATGGTCTCGGAGGTCACCCTCAAGGACGAGGGCGACCGCCGGCCCGAGGCCTGGGACTACATGGGCGCACGCCACCTGTCCGAGTTGGCGGATCCCGCGCTCATCGGCGGTGGTGCCCTGCAGCGCGCCATCGCGCGGCTCGGCGCCGGCAAGGGGCCCACGGGCAAGCACACCCTGGTGATCGAGCCACGGTCCGCGGGGCGCCTGTTGTCCTCCCTGCTCGGTCCGGCCAGCGCCCGCGACATCCAGCAGGGCCACTCCTTCTGGAAAGGCCGTCTGGGCCAGGCCCTGGCCTCCGACAAGCTCACCGTGATCGACGATCCGCTGCTGGTGGGCGGCTTCGCCTCCCGCCTGTTCGACAACGAGGGCATCTCCTCCCGCCGCCTGCCCCTCATCGAGGCCGGCATCGCCAAGAACGTCTACGTGGACACCTACTACGGCAAGAAGGCCGACATGGAGCCCACCACGGGCTCGCCCTCCAACAAGGTGGTCGCCCTGGGAGACAAGGGCCTCGCCGCGCTGATGGCCGAGGTGGGCGAGGGCATCCTGGTCACGGGGTGGCTCGGCGGGAACTCCGATCCCACCACCGGCGACTTCTCCTTCGGCATGGAGGGGCACCTGATCGAGGGCGGCATGCGCGCCGCCTGTGTGGGCGAGATGGTGGCCACCGGCAACCTGATGGATCTGTTCAAGGCCCTGGTGGCGGTGGGCAACGACCCCTGGCGCTACTCCTCCACGCTCGCGCCCACCCTGGTGTTCGAGGGCGTGCAGATCAGCGGCGGATAGCGATCGCGGGAGGCTCCATGCGGGTGCTGCGCTCGCTCGTGTTCTGGGCTGCCGTCTTTGGTTGGACCCTGGTCGTGCTGGGGCTGGCCTGCGTGGTGAGCGGCCTGACCCTCGGCCTGCTGCGGCATCGCCTGATCAACGTGTTCGCGCCGCTGTACGGCCGGCCCCTGCTGTGGCTCGCGGGCATCCGCATGGAGGTGCGGGGATGGGAGCACCTCTCGACACCGTCCGGAAGGATCATCGCCTTCAACCACAACTCCTTCCTCGAGGTGCTGCTGCTCTCGGCCCTGAACGTGCCGCGCTACTCCTGGCTGGGGAAGCGCTCCTTCCTCTACATCCCGGTGATGGGAGTGGGCATGTGGCTGCTGGGTGGGCACTTCATCGATCGCGGACACAAGAAGAAGGCCCACGCCAGCATCCAGAAGCTCGGGGAGGACCTCGAGCTCCATCGCCTCAGTGCCTACGTCGCCCCCGAGGGCACCCGCTCCCGCACCGGCGCGCTGCAACCCTTCAAGATGGGCCTGTTCCACCTGGCCCTGGACACGGGTGCGCCCATCGTGCCCATGGTCATCTACGGGGTCCACGACCTGCTCGCGCCCGACGACTGGAAGGTCAGCCCGGGCACGGTCCACATCGAGATCCACCCGCCCATCGACACCAGCGGCTGGACCCGTGAGAGCCTGCGCGAGCAGGCCGACGCCCTGCACGCGGACTACGCCAGGTGGCTGGCCGAGGGGCCCGGCGCGCCGTGAGCGCTACAGCGGCGCGGGGGCGCCCTCCTGGCCTTCCAACGCCTTCTTCTGCTCGCGCAGCTCCATGAGCTGCTGTGCGGAGAGGAACTCCATCTGCTGGAGCTCCTCCGCGGTGTACTGACGCGGCCCCTCGGGCTTGAGGCGCGCCATGGCCACGCGCTCGGCCCCGGCCTCACGCGCGATGTCCATGAGCAGGACGATGGTGCCGACCTTGACCTCGGGGTGGGCGTCCACGAAGACCACGCGGGACTTCTTGAACTTGAGGCGGATGCGCAGCTCCTCGTAGATCTTGTCGCGCTCCATCGGGATCTTGTTGAGCCCGATGTTGCCATCCTCCCAGCCCATGACCACGAGCTGATCCTCGGGCATCTCCTCGGGCTCGACGACCTGGGTCTCCTTGGGGAGGTTGGCCGCGATCTCGTCGATCTTGATGGGCACGGCCACCATGAAGATGATGAGCATGACCAGGACGATGTCGATCAGCGGGGTGACGTTGATCTCGCTGTCGGGGGCGCGGGCCTCACCTCTCTGGAAGGCTGACTTCCTGGTGGCCATGGCTACTCCCCCTCGCTGGGGACATCTGCAGGCTTGTCGGCCGCGATGAGCACCATGGGGACACCGTTCTTGGCCATGACGTCCGTGACCGCGCGGAAGCTGCCGTAGTCGAGATCGGCATGGGCCTTGATCAGCAGGGACTTGCTCGGGTCCTTCCGAAGCTCGCGGTTGAGGTCGTCCACCAGGGTCTCGAGGGAGGATGGCGTGGTGTCCACGTAGGGCGTGCCGTCCTCCTTGATGCCGACGACGAGGTGCTGTCCCACGTCCTGCGTGCTGGTGGCGGTGGTGGAGGCTGGTAGCTTCACGTCGATGCCCGAGGACAGCATGGGCGTGATCACCATGAAGATGATCAGGAGCACCAGCACCACGTCCACCAGCGGCGTGACGTTGATGTCGGCCATCGGGCCGCCCTTGTTTCCTCCGACCTTCGCACCCATGGCCCGGCCCTACTTCTTCGACGCCAGCGCGCCGTCAGCATGCTCGCCCTTCTCGACGAGGGCCTTCTCGATCCAGTCGGCGAACTCCTGCACGGAGACGGTGAGATCGTTGATGATCAGCTCGACCCGTGAGTTGAAGTAGTTGAACAGCCAGACACCGATGATGGCCACGGCGATGCCGACCGCGGTGGTGACGAGCGCCTCGGCGATGCCGCCGGAGACGGAGGCCAGGCCGCCGGAGCCCGACTCGGCCATGCCGCGGAAGGCGTTGATGATGCCGAAGACCGTGCCGACCAGGCCGACGAAGGGGGCGGTGGAGCCGACGGTGGCCAGGATGGCGGTGCCCTTCTTGAGGTCGTGCTGCTCGCGCAGCATGGCGCGCTCCAGGGCGCGCTGGGCGGCGTCGCGACCGTGGGGGTCGAAGCGCTTCTCCAGCTCCTCGAGGCCGGCCTTGAGCAGGTGGCCCAGGTAGGCGAAGCGGTACTCCCGCGCGCGGGTCAGGGCCAGGGCGCCCTCTACGTCGCCGCGGCTCAGAGGCTCGCCGATGGCCGCCGCGAGGGCGCGGGACTGGCTGCGCGCCAGGAAGAAGGTGATGGCGCGCTCGATGGCGACGTAGATCGAGCCGACGGACATGATGGCGAGGACCAACAGGACCGTGATGGCCACGGCGCCCATGGACGCCAGGATTTCATCGAAACTGAACTGCATGGATCGGACCCTCTGTACCTGGAGCTCACTTGAGCTTGTAGACGATGCTCAGCACGAACTGCGCCTTGATGGCCTGCCCGTCGACCTTCATGGGGTAGAAACGCCACTTCCAGGCGGCTTCCAACGCGGAGTCGTGGAAGATGGCGGGACAATTCGCGAGCTGGATGTCGTAGGGGACACCCTTCTCGTCGATGTAGAAGCGCACATGGCAGCGCTGCTCCTGGATGTCGAGCTGCTTGGCCGCGTCGGGGAAGACGGGGGCGACGCGCTTCTTGGCCTTCACCTCGGTCCAGTGGACCGCGCGCACCTCGTTCTGGCCGCCCAGCTCGCCGCCAGGCACGCCGCCCAGCTTGCCGCCGAGCACGCCGCCGGCCACGCCACCCTCGACGCCGCCCTCGACGCCGGCGTCCTGGTGTTTGTACTTGGTGGCCTCATCCAGGTCCTGGCGGAGGTCGGCGTCCTCCACCTCTTGCTCGTCGGGCTGCGGGTCGGGCTCGACCTCCTCGGCGTCGTCGTCCTCCTCCTCGGGCTCGGGCTTGGACGCGGGGGGCGGTGGGGGAGGAGGAGGGGGCGGAGGCGGGGGAGCGGCCTCGGGTTCCTCTGGCGGGGCTTCCTCGAAGAACGAGACCTCTACGGGGCCATCGTCGTCGAGGACCTCCTCTGCGACCTGGGTGCCGCCCCAGGCCACCGCCGCGACGAGGCTGCCGTTGACCATGAACGAGAGCAGCACGGCGCCGAACTCCCGCTGCGCACGGACCCGCCGACCACGTCCTACGTCGTCGAACATCGGTTGATCCTCCTTGCGGTCCGGGCGGAAAACGGACGGTACGGGCGCGGGCTTACGACCCGAAGGGGCGCTCCTGGGGATTCTCGGGGGAGCCGGAGAGCTCGACGATGCGGCGCTCGGCGGCGTCCAGACGATCATGACACTCCTGGACGAGCGCCACGCCCTCCTCGAAGAGCGACAGCGCCCGCTCCAGCGGCAGGTCGCCGCCGTCGAGCTGCTTCACGCGCTGCTCGAGCTCGGCGAGGGCCTGCTCGAAGCTCCTCTCGGTGGGCGCGCTGTCGGCTTCGGGCTCGGGCATGGGAACGAATCCGGGGAAGCGAGGTTTCGCGGGGCACAGCGGCGGCCGGCTCGACCCGGCATGATAACACTGCGGCGCGGCCGAGGGATCGAGTGTCATGGAGGCCGCCGGATGTTGACAGGGAGTTGGCCGGCCAGCGGCACTATGTCATCACCCGGATGCGCTCGATCTGCGCGGTGCGGTAGGTGAGGCGCTCGTCCTTCTCGAGGTTGCGAGCCACCAGCACCTGCACGCCCTCGCGGTTGATGGCCAGCCGCTCTGGGGCGACCTGGACCAGGGTGTGGCGGTCGTCGCGGGTGACATAGACCAGCTCCACGTTCTGGCCCGCGGTGATGGCCTCGCGCAGCATCTGCTCGGCCTCCTCGGGCGTGGCCTTGGGGGGCAGGGCCGAGCGCCCCTTGCGGGTCTTGCGGTCCCGGATGCCGGAGCCGGGGACCGGGTGCAGATCCTCGGGCGCGGTGTCCTCGGCCTGGGCCCGAGCGAGCGGATCCTCCGAGGCCTCGCGAAGCTCGGCCACCACCTGCTGCAGGCGCTCGCGCAGCACCGAGGAGCTGCCCGCGGCGGGGTAGGCGCGCAGCTCGTCGCTGGGGTGGAACCCGGCGCCCTTGAGCGCCTGCCGAAGCTCCTCGAAGCGGGAGCGATCCACGGCGTACATGCCCGGCGCGAAGCGGTGCAGCAGGAACGGCTTGAGCCTCTTGTGGGTCTCGAGCTTGCGGATGGCGGAGCGGTGGACCGTGAGCAGCACCACGTCGTGGAACTCCACGTCCCCGTGGTGCCCCATCCAGCCGCGCAGGGTCTGCTCCACGTTCTCGGGCAGGCCAATCTGGCTGTTCTCCCGCAAGAAGTCGAGCACGTCGTCACGCCGCCAGCCCCGCTCCAGGGCCTGCTCGATGGTGACCTCGGTGACCTTGTAGGTGTTGGCGCGGTCGCAGCCGGTCAGCTCGGCCAGCTCCCCGATGCGGGCCAGGAGCACCGGAGCCAGGCCCGCCGGGGCCATGATCTCGAAGGAGGGGGTGAGGTAGAACTGGGAGAAGCCGTCGTCCTCGGGGGGGAAGAGCAGGTGCCGCGCCCGGGGAGAGAGGCGGTAGAACTTCTCCCGGCCCCAGGTGCCCAGCTCCAGCATGCCGGTGTTGACCAGGGGAGCGAAGCCGAAGGACTCGCGCTCGTGGGTACGGCCCGAGACGAACAGCCCCTGGTGGTAGCGCTTGCGCCAGTCCTCGCCACGCTGCCAGCGACGGTACAGGGCGGACAGGGGCTTGTCGGGGATCCAGGCGCCGTCGCCCTCGGCCACGGCCCACAGGATCCACTCCGCCTGGGGGAAGCGCTTCTCCAGGGCGGCGAAGATCAGCTCGCGCTGATCCTCGGAGTCGAGGTTGAGCCACTGCTCGACCGCCTCGCGGTTCACGCTGATGCGGTCGCCGCGCAGCTCCACCATGCCGTGCAGCATGAGGAAGTCGACGTGCAGGTTGAACAGCTCGGAGTCCGTCGCCCAGAGCTGCCCGAAGAACTGATCCATCTCCTCCTTGTGGACCTTGTAGATCTCCTGGCGCTGGGTCAGGCGCGGGGGGCGCTGGTCCATGTAGGTGGCCAGGGTGGTGATGGAGAAGTCGAGCGGGGGGCAGAAGGGCCGCTCGTCCACCACGCGGATCTCGTCGTTGTCGAAGATCGGCAGCACCATGTCGGCGCGGAGGTGATCCACGAGGTGGTCCACCAGGTGGTGGGGCACCAGGTAGAAGAACTGATCGTCACGGGTCTCGGAGGCGAAGACCAGGCCCTTCTCGCCCAGGCGCTGCATCACGCGCCGCCACTCGCTCTCGTGGCCGCCCAGGGACAGAAACAGCTCGCGAAGGAACTCATCGGCATGCGCCAGCCCGCCGCACTGGATCAGGATGGCCAGGGCCTGGCGGTCGCGCTCGTGCATGGACTTGAGCAGGGCCGCCAGCCGCGAGCCCTGGGCCACGGCACGGACCGCGAGCTGGATCATGCGGTCACGGCTCGGCACCCGCCCAGGCTGCCCGCCCATGGCCTTGTAGAAGGCGGCGAGCAACGGCTCGGGCATGCGGTGGAAATAATCGGCCAGCACCTCCAGCTCGACGCGGGAGAGGCGGCGGCGGCGCACCAGCCCGCCCGCGGGCCGGGCCCGGCGGGGGCGGCTGCGGTGGCGGCGGGGGTTGCGGCCGGTGTCGGCCAGGGCGACGGCGGGCTCGTTCGGCTGCGTGCGGCGTCCGCGGCGGTGTCGTCTCGAGGACATGGTTCCCTCGTGGCCAGCTAGCCCCTGGGGAGGCGGGCCAGGCCAGATCGTTGTTGGGGAGGGTGGGGAGAGCGGGCGGCGCGGGTGGACATCAGCCCGCCGCCCGATCGTCGATGGCGTAGCGGTAGCCCTGCTCGGTGAGGAAGAGCTGCCGCTTGTGGGCGAACTCCTGCTCCTTGGTGTCGCGCGTGACGACCGTGTACCAGTCGGCGCCGTCGTCCTTCGGGCGCAGGATGCGGCCCAGACGCTGGGCCTCCTCCTGGCGCGAGCCGAAGCTGCCCGAGACCTGGATGGCCACGTTCGCATCGGGCAGGTCGATGGAGAAATTCGCGACCTTGGAGACCACCAGGAGCTTGATCCTGCCCTTGCGGAAGGCGTCGTAGAGGTGGTCGCGCTGGCCCTGGGGGGTCTTGCCCGTGATCAGCGGGGCACGCAGGCGGCGGGCGATCTCGTAGAGCTGCTCGAGGTAGGTGCCGATGACCAGCACGTTGTCGCCAGCGTGGCGTGCGGCCAGCTCTTGCACGATGGCCATCTTGGCGGGGTTGAGCGCGGCCAGGCGGAATTTCTCGTTTTCGTTGGCCAGCTCGTAGCGCTGCTCCTCGCCGTTGAGGAAGGGCACGCGCACCTCCCAACAGCGGGCCTCGGCGATGAAGCCGTCGCGCTCGAGCTCCTGCCAGGGCAGATCGTAGCGCTTCGGGCCCACCAGGGAGAAGACGTCGCCCTCACGGCCGTCCTCGCGCACCAGGGTGGCGGTGAGCCCCAGGCGCCGGCGGCCCTGCAGCTCGGCGGTGGCGCCGAAGACGGGGGCGGGCAGCAGATGGACCTCGTCGTAGACCAGCAGGCCCCAGTCGTGGTCGCGGAAGATGTGCAGGTGGGCGAAGTCCCGATCCCGCGACGCGCGCCAGGTGAGGATCTGGTAGGTGGCGATGGTGACCGGGCGGATCTGCTTGCGGTCGCCGGTGTAGGTGCCCACCTGATCGGGGGTGAGGTGGGTGCGCTCCAGCAGCTCCCGCTCCCACTGGTTCACCGCCGCCTGGTTCGTGGCGAGGATCAAGGTGTGGGTCTTCACGACGGTCATGGCCGCCATGGCCACGATGGTCTTGCCGGCACCGCAGGGCAGCACCACCACGCCGTAGCCGCCGGCGGGTTTTCCCGACTGGTACCAGCGATGGACCGAGGCCCACTGGTAGGTGCGGACCTTGAAGGGGTCGCCATCGGTGAGGGTGCGGTCGCGGAGCTTCACCTCGAGGTGGGCGCCGGGCAGGAAGCCGGCGAGGTCCTCCACGGGCCAGCCCACCTGCAGCAGGCGCTGTTTGAAGATGCCACGGTGCCCCGCATCGATGACCCAGGGGCCCGCCGGGCCGTCGCGCCGCATCAGCTCGCGGGCCACGGGCTGGTTGGAGACGAGCTTGGCGACGTACAGGGTGGCGAACTGGATCACCAGCAGGCGGTGATCTCCCGCGGGGTGGGGCAGCAGCTTCACCAGCCCGTAGCGCTCGATGGTCTCCTGGGTGGTGCGGATGACCTCGGGCGGGACATCGAACTTCGAGAGGCTGGTGAGCCCCTCGAGGATTTCGCCCACCTCCATGCCGGCGCTCGCGGCGTTCCACAGCGAGAGCGGGGAGATGCGGTAGGTGTGCAGGTGGGCGGGGGAGGCCTCGAGCTCGGCGAAGCGCGCCAGGAAATCACGGGCCTGCTCGTAGCGAGCGTGGCGCGTCTCGAGGAGGACCTTCCCGTCTCCTTGGACGATCAGGGGGTTGTCGGGTCGGACCTGCATCGGTCGAAGTCACCCTCCCGGGGTGGGGGTGGATGGACGGATGGCTTGGTGGAAAGCAGCTTTCAGCGAAGGCGACCGGATAGGCTTGTGACAGACCTGCGCCCGGAGCCCCGGGCGGGCTTGACACGCGGTAGTGGCGGCGTCCTGCTCGGACACCGCGGCCGGGGGGCCGTGACCTTGCGTCGGGTGGGAGGGGGCCTGACACCCCTGTCCCGCTTCTGATCGGGGACAACGAAAGGCGCCCCGGACCAGAAGGCACTATGACCCGACTTTCGGAGGCTGTCAAGGACGACTTCGCCGAGGTATCCTGTGGTGGCGCCCACCGACGTCGGAGTCTCCATGCGCGCGTGCGTCCCCATCAGCCTCCTGGCCCTGCTCATGCTCGGCTGCCCCGGGTCCAAGGAGTCGCCGATGGACACCGCGAACGCAGACGACACCGGGGCTCAGGAGGGCACCACCGTGCAGGCGCTGTGCGACGCCGTGTTCGCGCTGTGCGACGACCACTGGGGCTGGGACGACGCGGCGGCCTGCTACGCCGGCTGGCTCTTGGACGGTGGTTGTGTCGATCCGGGCGCCTACCTCGCCTGCGCCGAGCCCTGTATCGAGGCGGCCGACTGCGACGCCTTCGGGGTCTGCGAGACGTCCTGCTGGGATCAGCACTGCGCCGAGGAGTAGTGGTGGCGAGCCGTCCCCTGTCCCGCGTCGCCACGCGCTACCTCGCCGCGGGCCTCTTCCTGCTGACCGGGGGGCTGGTGTTCTGGTACAACGCCACCCACGGCTCACGGGTGATCGTGCTGCCCCTGCTGACCGAGATCGCGCCCTCCCTCCAGGGACGACCGGACGCACTGGGGGAAGCCACCGCGGCGGTCTTCGTGGGGATCGGAGCGCTGCTGGGCCTGGGGAGGCTGGCGATGGACCTGCGGGCGCGGCGGGGCTGAGCCGTCAGCCGTCAGCCGTCAGCCGTCAGCCGTCAGCCGTCAGAAAGATCCTTGCTGTCCCGAATCGTGGCGCCGCCGGCCTCGAGCCCCCCGGACGCGACACCGCGGGGGGGGAGATGAACCATCTGAGGCCACCTGTGTCGCCTCCAGCCCCCCGGACGCGACACCGCGGGGGGGAGATGAACCATCTCGGGCCACCTGTGTCGCCTCCAGCCCCCCGGACGCGACACCGCCGGGGGGAGATGAACCATCTCGGGCCACCTGTGTCGCCTCCAGCCCCCGGACGCGACACCGCCGGGGGGAGATGAACCATCTCGGGCCACCTGTGTCGCCTCCGGGCCCGCCAGGTTCGGCCGCGGCGCCCGGATCTGGGACAGGAGGGTGCTTTGCAGCTGCTGACAGCTGACAGCTGACAGCTCCCCCTACTCCCCGATCCGTGCCAGCAGCGCCGGCAGCTTCCGGAACGCGCGCCCACGGTGCGACAGCGCGTTCTTCTCCTCGGGCGACAGCTCCGCCATGCTGCGCCCCGGGGTCTCGGCAGGCAGGAACAGCGGGTCGTACCCGAAGCCACCCGCGCCCCGCAGGGCCGCGCCGATCTTCCCCTCACAGGTGCCCATGTCCCAGGCCTCGCCGCCCGGACCCACCACCGCGATGGCGCAGCGGAAGCGGGCCGTGCGGTCCTCCTCGCCCGCCAGCATCGCCAGCAGGCGGCGGTTGTTGGCGGCGTGCGTGGCCTCGGGGGTGAAGCGCTTCGAGCGCACCCCGGGGGCGCCGCCCAGGCTGTCCACCTCGAGCCCCGAGTCGTCGGCCACCGCCACGACGCCCTTGGCCTCGAACAGCGCCCGGGCCTTCATCAGGGCGTTGCCCTCGAAGGTCTCGGCGGTCTCGGGCAGATCGCCGAGGTCGGGCCAGGCGTCGAGGCCGACGGGCTCGAACCCGAGAGGACGCAGGATGGCACGAATCTCCACGAGCTTGTGGGGGTTGGCGCTGGCGATGGCGATAGGTCGGGGCATAGAGGACCTCCGGCGGCCCGTCCTAGCCCGACGTCAACGCGAGCGCGATCCGGGGATACCTCTCCGGCGCGCCCCCGCACACCGCCCGCTCCCGGGCTGGGAGCCTTCCATCCCCTGCTTGTGCGCCCTGCTTCAGGAGAGCCATTGCCGATCCGGTGCTCGGCTTGCTACGCTCTCCTTCCCTGCTCCCTGACCCACTGGAGAAGAACATGCGCGGAATCAACCTGGTCCTGGCCCTCACGGCCGCGAGCATCCTCGGTGGCTGCTTCGAGCAGAAGTCCGACAAGCCCAAGGTCGTCCTCGGCCAGCGGGCCTCGAGCTGCGATCTCAACGTCGGCAACCTGCCCGGCACTCAGTGGGTGCTGCTGCAGATCAACCCCGACAAGTCCGAGACCCCCAACAACCAGACCCGCCTGAAGATCTACGAGGAGGGCGGCTCGGTCAAGGCCAAGTACACCGTCTCGTCCTACTCCGACGTCTACACCTACAACTGCAAGCAGCAGGAGTCGGCCGGCAAGCAGGAGCTCTTCTGCAAGGAGGAGCCCAAGGTCAAGGACTGGTACCAGGCCCTCTACGTGGCCGGCAAGGACACCTCCATCGAGGCCATCCGCGCCATCGACGGCGACGTCACCCAGACCCAGTACGACGAGGGCGCCAAGAACGCCCAGGAGATCATCAAGAAGTTCGAAGGCACCGACAAGTGGGATTCCTTCAAATTCCAGAACAACAACCTGGGCAACAAGCTGCAGGGCCTCGTCTACCTGAGCATCGACGAGCGCAAGTGCCGCCTGATGATCACCGACATGTACATGACCATCTACGACGGCAAGCGGCTGGAGGACTCCAACCCGGTCGGCACCAACCCCATGGTCCAGAGCGAGGATGAGCTCTCCTACGAGCACTGCACCGACAGCGCCGACCTCATCCCCACCAAGACCGCCGAGTTCCCCAAGTCCGCGGACGAAGCCGCCGAGGCCTTCTGCGCCCCCAACCACGGCTGTTTCTTCTCCACCGGCGAGACCGCCTACTTCCAGTACGTGGGCCAGGACGGCCGCGAGGCGACCGAGGGCTGCACCTACACCTTCGACACCTGGAAGGACTGGAAGCCGGGCGTGAAGGGCCAGGCGGCCCAGATCGTAGACGGCAAGGGCAAGAAGAAGGAGGTCCGGTGGACCTACTCCACCACCTTCGACGCCTCCGGTCCCCACGTGGTCGAGATGGTGCGCCACTGGTCCTGCCCGGGCAAGCCCGCCGAGCAGGAGGTCTCCTGCGCGTTGGTGCAGATCCCGTAGGGAGCTGCCAGCGACCAGCCGACAGCTACACCCGGACGCGCCAGGTGGTGCCCTCGGGGCTGTCCATCACGACGATGTTCCAGGCGTCGAGCTGCACCCGGATGGCGTCGGCCCGGGGCCAGTCCTTGGCCTGGCGGGCTTCGGCGCGTTGCACGAGCAGCGCCTCCACCTGGGACCGCTCCACCCCCAGGGCCGCCAGCCGCTTGACCCGCATCTCCTCGAAGAAGGCCGCGGGCGCCATGGCCCCGATGCCCAGGACCTCAGCCACCAGGTCGAAGCAGGCGGCGGCGGAGGCCAGCACGGAGGCGGCGCGCTTCATGGCCTTCTTGGCGCCAGCCAGGCGGTTGACCGCGGTGACCAGCTCGAACAGCTCACCCAGGGCCTGGGCCGTGTTGAGATCGGCGTCCATCGCGGCGTGGAAGCGGGCGACGAAGGCCTCCACGGAGGCGTGCAGCTCCAGGGCCGGGCCGCCCATCTCGCGGGCCTCCTCGGCCGCGGTGGTGGCGCGATGGGTCTCATCCACCACGGCCTGGGCGCACAGGGCCTGCTCCTTGGCCTGGTAGAGGCGATCGAGGTTGCCCAGCGCGGTGGACAGCGCCGCCCTGGAGAAGAGCGCCGGGCTGCGGTAGTGGTGCTCCAGGTACAGCAGCTTGAGGGCCTCACCCGGCATCTCTCGCAGCAGATCGCGGATGTTGATGACGTTGCCGAGGCTCTTGGACATCTTGATCGGCTCGCCCGTGGCGTCGTCGATCAGGGTGAGCATGCCGTTGTGCAGCCAGTAGTTGACGAAGGGGCGCTTGCCCGAGGCGCCCTCGGCCTGGGCGATCTCGTTCTCGTGGTGCGGGAAGAGCAGATCGCTGCCACCCCCGTGGATGTCGAACTGTTCGCCCAGGTAGTGCTGGGACATGGCCGTGCACTCGATGTGCCAGCCGGGGCGACCGGGCCCCCAGGGGCTCTCCCAGGCGGGCTCGCCAGGCTTGACCGACTTCCAGAGGGCGAAGTCGGCCGGGTGCCGCTTGCGCTCGTCCACCTCGACCCGCTCGCCGGCGCGCATCTGCTCGACGTCGCGGCCCGAGAGGTAGCCGTAGCTGCGCAGGGAGGGGACGTGGAAGAAGACGTCGCCGCCCACCACGTAGCCGTGTCCGCGCGCCACGATCGCCTCGATGGTGGCGATGATCTGGGGGATGTGCTCGCTGACCTTGGGCTGGACCGTGGGGGGCAGCAGGCCGAAGCCAGCCAGATCCTGGTCGAGCGCCTCGATGTAGTGGGCGGACAGGGCCAGCGGGTCCTCGCCGCGCTCGTGGGCGCGGTTGATGATCTTGTCGTCCACGTCGGTGTGGTTGCGCACGTAGGTGACGTCGTACCCACGATGCCGCAGGTAGCGGTACACCATGTCGAAGGTGATCATGGCCCGCGCATGCCCGATGTGGCACAGGTCGTAGACGGTCATGCCGCAGACGTACATCCCGATCCGCCCGTCCTCGCGTGGGACGAGGGGTTCGACGGTGCGCTTGCTGGAGTTGAACACTCGGATGGGGTTGTCCACGGCGCCTCCTCGCCCGGGTCAGGACAGGCCACCGGGCGCCGAGCCCTCTATGGAGCCGGGACCGGGGCGTCGAGCCTGCAGACCCGCCATGAGGCTGGAGGCTGCAGGCTGCAGGCTGTAGAAGACCTCGGCGGTGACGGCCTCCGGCCCGCTAGAGCTTGAAGATCTCCTCGAGCTCGTTGCGCACGTCGTCCTCGCCCATGCCCTTGGCCACGGAGATCTCCTGGACCAGGAGGGTGTGGGCCTGGTCGAACATCTTGCGCTCGCCGAAGGAGAGGGTCTTGTCCTGGCGCAGCAGGGCGAGATCGCGCAGGACCTTGGCGACCTCGAGCGGATCGCCGGTCTTGATGCGGTTCATGTACTCGCGGTAGCGGCGGTTCCAGGTCTGGTTGTCCGCGGGGACATCGCGATCCTTGAGGATCTCGTAGACCTTCTCCACGTGCTCCAGCGGGATCACCCGCCGCATCCCGATACCCTCGACGTTCCTGACCGGCACCCGGATGGTCATGCCGTTGTCCGCGATCTTGAGCACGTAGAAGGTCTGCTCGACGTCTTCGTAGCTCACGCTCTCGATGGCGGTGATGGTGCCCACGCCGTGGGCTGGGTACACGGCCTTGTCTCCGACCTTGAAGTCCATACGTCCATGCTCCTCGCTGCGGATCCGAGCTTTGCGCTGTCCAGCGGCTCCCGTTGGGCTACGGGAGGCGCGTGGACCCTCGGACCACGTCGCGTTCACCTCAGGTCAGCGCGGGTCACGGACCTGCAGGCAGCCTGCAACGACCGCCAATGGTACACCTTTCCGGCTCATGACGCAAGCAGATGGCTGATGATGTGCTGAGAACGCCGACAGGTTGGCCCCACTCCCCGCGCCCCCCCGCCATCGGGGCGCGGCGGTCGAGCGCGCTGCTGCTGCGCGGCCTGCTCGGGCCGACGGGGGTGGCGCTGGTCCTCGTGGCGGGTGCCGGGCTGCTGCTGGAGGCGGGAGCCGCCTTGGCGGGAGCCGCGGTCCTGCCTTCGCCCGGAGTGGCCGGCGGGCTCCTGCTGGGGCTGCTCCCCGCCGTGCTGGAGCTGGCGCTCCCCATCGCTTTCCTGACCGGGCTGGTGGTGGCGCTCGGCCGCTGGCACGATGACGGCACCTGGATCGCGCTGCGCGCCTGCGGGATGGGCGGGCATCGCCTGCTGCGACCGGCCACCCTCTGCGCGCTGGCGGTGGCGCTGCCCCTGCTGCTCCTGAGCCACGGGTTGGCGCCCGCGGGTCGACGGGCCGCCGCATCCCGGCTGGCGCAGGCCTGCAGCGAGCTGACCCTCCCGCCTGGTGGGTTTCTACCCCTGGGCGGGGCCACCCTGTTCCGCCCGCCGTCCGGGGGCGTGGTGGCCGCATTCGGAGAGGGCCTGCTGATCGCGGTCGAAGGAGGCCTCACGCCCCGCGCCGGAGGGGTGCTGCTGCGCCTCGGGCCCGGCGAAGCGCTCCCAGCCGGCCCAGGCGGGCCGGTGCTGCGCTTCGAGTCCGCCCACATTCCCCTGGCCCTTGGCACCGCGACCCGCCGCATCGAGCTCGTAGAGCGCACCGACGCCGAGCTGCAGGCCCTCGCCACGCGCCGCGAAGCCGCGGGCCGGGATCCTGGCTACGCCCGGTTGATTCTGCTCAAGCGCAGCAGCATGGCCCTGGCGGTCCTGCTGCTGCCTGGGGTCGCCCTCCCCCTGGCGCTGCGCTGGGGTGGTCGCGCGATGCCCGTGCTGGGCGTGGCGCTGCTGCTCTGGAGCCTGGTGCGTCTCGGCGACGGGCTCGTGGCGCACCTGGGTGCCTGGTCCGCGGCGGGGCTACCCCTGCTGGGCCTGGCCGCGCTGAGCGTGACGCTGTGGGCCGGCTGGCGGGACCGCTGACCATGGCTGGCCGCCCCGCCCGCCTCGTCACCCGCCTGCTGGTCACGCGGGGGGCGCGTTGGACGGCGGTGGCCGCGCTCGCCCTGGCGCTGTTGGCCCTGCTGGTGGACTGGGTGGAGCTCGGGGCGCGCGGGGGAGCGCCCGTGGGGCAGACCCTGGTGGAGGCAGCCCTGCGCGTTCCGGCTCACCTCGGCCAGGCCGCCCCCCTGGTGGCGGCCCTGGGAGCGGCGCTGGCCCTCACGGGCCTGCGGCGCGCCGGCGAATGGCAGGCCCTGGAGGGGGTGGGGGTGGGCCCCTGGGGCCGGCTCGGGCCGCTGCTGGCCCTCGGCTGGGGGCTGGGAGCGGCGGCGGCCGCGGTGGACGCCTGGCTCACGCCCTGGGCGGGCCTGGCACGGTCGAACCTGGCGGCGCTGCAGCGGGGAGAGCCCCTGCGGGCGGCGGGGTCGGTGTGGCTGGCGCTCGACGACACGCTCTACGAGCTACGAGGGGAACCTGGGGACGGAAACATCGAGGGCGCGCGGGCCTTCGCCCTGTCCGCAGGCCACCTGCGCGCCGCCTGGGAGGCCGATGGGCTCCGCTGGGATGGTGCGCGCTGGGTGCCGGAGCCGGTCGGGCTCACGTTGGAGCCCTGGGCCAGCCTGCCCGCCCCGCCGGCCCTGGCCGAGCTGGTGGGCACCACCCCCATGCCCGAGCGGACCTGGACCGCGCTCGGCGCCGATGCCGGCCCCGCCGCAGCGGCGGAGCGGGCGACGCGCTGGTCGCGCGCCCTCGTCTGTGGCCCCGCCGCGGTGGTGGGC
>JBDRKM010000500.1:0-40558 GCA_043814015.1 Pseudomonadota bacterium | reverse complement strand
AGCGCCTGGCCGCGGCCCTGCTCGCCGGCGCGCGCGCCGCGGGCCGCCTGGCCGGCGGGCTGGCGCCGGTGGTGCTGTTCTTCGCCCTGACCTCCATGCGCGGCAGCCAGGCCCTGGTGCTGGCCATGCTGTGGTCCGGCTGGGCCGGCCTGCGAGCCGCGCGGCGCCACCTGACCCGGGCCGAAGCCGAGGCTGGCGGCCAGCGCGCCTTCGCCAGCGCCGCCCTGGCCGAGGGCTGGTGCCTGCTGGCCGTCCTGATCGGGCTGCGCCTGGGCTGGCTCGCCTTCCACCTCATGCACCGCGCCGCCTGACGCGCCGGAGGACCCATGGAACGTCGCTCGCTGTTCGCCCTGGCCGCGGCCGTCCTCGCCCGCCCCCACGACCTGCTCACCTCCGCCGACGACCCGCAGGCCCTCGGCCGCCTGGCCGGCCCCCTGCTGGGCCTCACCGCGCTGGGCGCCGGGCTCTTCGGTCTGGTGGTCGGCTCCTTCGACGGCGGCTGGCAGCTCCTGTGGGCCGCCCTCAAGATGCCGCTGGTGCTGCTGGTGCCCGTGGTGATCACCGTGCCCGCTCTGCGCGCGCTGCACGCCTCCGACGGGCCACCGGTGAGCCTGCCGCGCACCGGCCTGGCCGCCCTGGTGGGCAGCGCCCGGGTGGCCATCCTGACCACCGCCCTGGCGCCGTTGCTCTGGCTGGTCTACTCCCTGCAGCCGCCCTACACCCTGGCCCTGCTGCTGATGGCCGGCGGGCTCTCGCTCTGCGGCCTGCCCGGGCTCGTTTTCGTCGGCCGGGCGCTGCGGCCCGCGGGCCGGGGCTCCTTCGGCGCTGTGGCCGCCACCGTGCTGCTGGTGGGCGTGGTCATCGCCCAGACCGGCTGGCTGCTCAGGCCCTTCGTGGTCACCCCCGGCGCCCAGCTCACCGTGCTCTGCCCCCGCTCGGGCGATGTGCTCTCGGGCCTGCTCCAACGCCTCCGGGGGCGCGTCTCCGTGGACGAGGCCGGCATCCCCACGGACTGCGCCGTACCCCCGCGAACCCGGGTGCTCTGATGGGCGCCCTCAGCTCCAGCGGCCTCCCCTGGATCCAGGGCCCCCCATGGCTGGCCGCGGCCGTCCTCTACCTGCTGGCCGGGCTCGGAGTGGCCCTCTTGCTGGCGCGCCAGGGGCAGTCGCTCGGCACCGTCCTGGGCGCCTGCATCGCCTGGCCCCTGCTGCTCGGCCTGTTCGGCACGCAACCGCGCCCCACCGCGGGCGGTGGTCCCCTGGCCCGCAGCATCGCCGAGGCTTTTTCGGCCCTGGAGGAGGTGCTCCAGGAGCACGGCGACGCCCCGCTGCCCGGGGAGCTGGGCGCCCTCAGGGCCGCGCTCGTGGCCGCGGACCAGCGCCTGGCCGTGGCCGACCGCATCCTGCACGACCCGCGCCTGGCCGCCGGCGGTGGGGCCGTGGCCGCGGACCTCTCCACCCTGCAGGCCGCGCGCGGCCGGGCGGCGGCCGAGCTGCAGGACGTCCTTGGCGGCCTCCACCGCCTGCGAATACAGGTCGGGCTGCTGGCCCTCACGGAGATCGGCGACGAAGGCGCGCGGGCCGTGGAACAGCACCTCCGGCAGCTCCACGCCCGCGTGCGGGCTATCGAGGAGCTGTCCTCTCTCGGCCCCTCGCCCCTGGCATGACCCCACCCCGCCTCCTCATCGTCGACGACGATCCCCGCCTGCGCGAGATGCTCGGCTACAGCCTGCGCCGCGAGGGCTTCACCGTGCTGGAGGCCGGCGACGGCGCCGCCGCCCTGGCGCTCTTGGCCCGCGAGGCCGTGGATCTCGTCGTGCTCGACGTGCTCATGCCCGAGCTCGACGGCCTGGAGGTCTGCCGCCGGCTGCGGCGCACCTCCAGCGTGCCGATGATCTTCCTCTCCTCCCGCGGCGAGGAGCTGGACCGCGTGCTCGGCCTGGAGCTGGGGGGCGACGACTACATCGCCAAGCCCTTCTCCCCGCGGGAGCTGGTCAGCCGCGTGCGCGCCGTGCTGCGCCGCTCCCGCCCCGAGGAGCCCGCGGCCCAAGCCGAGGATCCCGAGGAGATCCTCGCCTGCGGCCCCCTGCGCCTGGATGTCTCCCGGCACCGCTGCTGCGTGGGCGCCCGCGAGCTCGATCTCACGTTGACCGAGTTCCGCATGCTCCAGGCCCTGCTCGGCGCCTCCGGCCGCGTGCTCACCCGCCAGGAGCTGATCGACCAGGCCTACGACGGCCGCCACTTCGTCTCCGACCGCACGGTCGATTCCCACCTGCGGCGGGTGCGCCAGAAGCTGCGCGAGGAGGGCCTCGACCCCATCGAGACCGTCCACGGCCTGGGCTTCCGGCTTCGGGATCCGTGAGCTTGCGCCTGCGCCTCCCCCGCCTCCCCCTGCGCCTGTGGATGGCGGTGTCGCACCTGATGGTGCTGGCCCTGCCCGTGCTGGCCCTGCTGGTCACAGGATCCATGGCCCGCGAGCTGCAGCTCCAGGCCCAGGCCGAGCTGACCCACCAGGGTGCCGCCATCGCCCGCCTGGCCGAACCGCTGCTGGTGCGGGGCGACCGGGCGGCCATGGCCGATCTCGAGGCCGCCCTGGGGGCCGTGGAGGCCGACACCGGCTCGCGCGTCGAGCTGCTGGACGCCACCGGCCGGGTGCTCATGGGCAGCCCCCCGCGGGACCGCCCCCTGACCCTGTCCGACCGCCGCGAGGTGGCCCAGGCCCTCACGGGCCAGCGCGCCTTCGCCGTGCGCAAGCGCCCCAAGGGCTGCGCCGCCGCCGAGTGCCGCGGCCTGGTGCGGGTGTTCATGGCCACCCCCATCTGGCACGACGAGGCGGTGATCGGCGCCGTGCGCGTCTCCCTGGCCCCGCGTCACGCCCTGCAGGCCGTGGGCGGCTGGCCATTCTGGCTGGCCGTCGGCCTCACCCTGGCCTGCACCGTGGTCCTGGCCGTGGCCTGGGGGCACGTCCTGTCCCGCTCGCTCACCGCCCTGTCCCGCACCAGCCGCCGCATCCAGGACGGTGAGTTCCACGCGGTCCACGCCCTGGAGCGCCCCGGCCGCTCCCACGTCACCGAGGTGGGAGCGCTGGCCCGCGGCGTGTCCGCCATGGCCCTGCGCCTGGAGCAGCGCCTGGCCTACATCGGCGAGTTCGCCAGCAACGTCTCCCACGAGTTCAAGACCCCCATCACCACCCTGCGCGGCACCGTAGAGCTGCTGCGCGACGACGACCAGATGGACGCGGAGCAGCGCGCGCGCTTCCTGGAGAACGCCCTGGCGGACCTGGACCGCATGGAGCGCCTCGTCTCGGGCCTGCTCGCCCTGGCCCGCGCCGAGCAGGCGGGCCCGCGGGAGCCCGTGGATCTGGACGCTCTGCTGGCCCAGCTCGCCGAGCGCTTCGGCATCCCCGTGGAGGGGGAGGCCGGCGCGGTCCCCGGCAATCCCGCTCAGATCGCCGCCGCCATCGGCAACCTGGTGGAGAACGCCCTGCAGCACGGGGGACCCGACGTGCGCGTGCGCCTGCTGGCCTGGCGCGAGGAGCGCGGCGCCTTCATCGAGATCATCGACGACGGCCAGGGCATCTCCGCCGCCAACCTGCCGAAGGTCTTCGATCGCTTCTTCACCACCGGCCGCGCCCGCGGCCGCGCCGGCCTCGGTCTGGCCCTGGTGCGCGCCGTGTGCGAGGCCCACGGGGGGGAGGTCAGCGTCCAGAGCCGTCCGGGGGAGACACGGTTCAGGGTGCGGCTGCCGTGGTAGGGCGGACATCTTCCGCCGCAGCCGCAAGCCCGTGAAGGGCCCTTGCCCGGCCCCGGGGGGGGATGACGACCGGGGAGAGCTGGAGTGAAGTCAGCGGGGTGGCCGAGGTGCCGATGGGGGGCGCCGCCTCCTTCTCCCTCCAACACCGCATGGCACGCAGCAGGCCGTGGTCGCTGGCCCCGATGAGGCGCGCTCATGGCGCAGGCCACGAAGCCCGCGTTGGTGGCGCCCGACGCGACCAGTGGCACCCCGGAGGCCACCGCGGGGCCCCCGCGCGGCGCGTAGCCCGCCCGCACCACCGTGGCGTGCCGAACGCTCGTGGAGGAGGTGCCGTTCAGGCCGCCCCGACGAGACGCGCTTCAGGCTGCGGTGGCAGGGGGCAGTCGGGCACGCGGGTGGGATGCCTCCGGAGCGCCCAAGGCGCCCCCGAGGTTGCCAAGAAACGCCAAGGATACTCCCGAAGTTTCCAGAGCCCGCCCGGAGCCTCTCCGAAGTCGCCAAACAGGGCAACGCTCTCCGAAAAACAGCTCGATAAGCAGCCTTCTACCGTTGGGAACCAGCACCGGGAGCGTCCTGTGGCAACCTGCGGGGGAGGCTGGGCGCATCATGGCAACTTCGGAGGGGGGCTCGGCGCCGATCAACGATGAACCCGCAGCCGCGGTCCCGCGGCCTGCAACAACGCCGCATGGACGCCGCGCCGTTCGCGGCCCTCACGGTAGCGGCGCCAGGTGGCGGCCATGCTGAGGTCGTGCGCGTACAAGCCCGAGAAACGCGGATCGCCGAGGACACGTTCGAGCCGGTCGTGGACCCCGCTGGGGAGCAGCGGGAGCTTCAGCACGGCGGTGTGCGAGAGGCCTACCTCCCGCGCCACGGCCCGGGCGGGCATACCACAGAACGCCAGCAACCCCTGGACGAGCAGGCCGCGGGCCTGGCCGCGCCGCCTGAGGTCCTCCACCGGCGTGCGGGTCAGCGCGGAGACCGCCTCAGTCACCTGCGCGACCGAGGCGGTGCGCAGACCGCGCAGGCCGCAAGGCAGGTCCGTACCCTCCACGCGCACCGTGGGGTCCCCGGAGACGTAGGCGTGGTGTTGCCCCGGATCGCGCTCGACCGGGACCACCGGTGGCACCCCGAATCCCACCGCGTCGCGGTAGGAGCTGAAGGCCCACGCCAGCGGATCCGCCACGAGCTGATCCCGGCAGGGGTTGAGCGCCACGTAGCGCAGGGTGCGGCTCAGGTGCTTCGAGGACTCGATCCGCTGGGGAGGGTCGGTAGGGAGCCAGACCCGGCGGCCAGACTCGTCGCGGTGGTGGTTTCGCCAGCAGGCGTACCCGCGCATGAAGTGCACCCAGGCCGCCTGATCGAGCTCGCGGATGATCAGGTGCACGTGATCGGGCATCAACATCAGGGCGCGCGGCGGGCCGAGGGCCAGCAGGCGATCCCAGAGCTGACGAGCCTCCCGCCAGTCGGTGAACAGGTAGTCGGGAGGGAAGGCGTGGGCGGCGTAGTGGAGCATGGCCAGCCACCTTGCAAGCCCAGTGCCAAGACCACCCCCAGCGAGGGTTGCTCTCCGATATTCCTTCATGCCGGCCAGAAAACGGCTGTAGGCCCGAATCGGCGACCGAACGCTGGGTGTCGAAAAACGTCGAAAAACGTCGAAGACTTCGTCGCCGGTTCGACGATCTTCGACACTGGAGCGCCCAGGGCGCCCCCGAGGTTGCCAGAAAGCGCCCAGGGCTCCTCCGGGGTTTCCACTCGGGGGTCATGCCAGGGACGCCCCCTCCGAAAAGGCGCCTTCGACCATCCATCGTCCAGAGCTGACCGGGCGGCGTGGCAACCTGGCAGGGGCCCTGGGCGGAAGGTGGAAACTCCGCGGCGGGGCTGGGCGCCCGGCGCCCCGCCGGGTCCCTCCGGTGGAGCGCTTGCCCCCCCGAGGGCGCACGGCTACCCCGGGAGGCACGCGCCCGTCCCACCCAGACCCAGGAGGAAGGGAAGCCCATGCGCCGCGCACACCCCGTCGGCTGGATACTGACCGCCCTGACCCTGGCCTGCCACCACCCGCTCCCCGCGGAGTCCGCCTTGACCACCGCCCCAACCTTCGAGCAGCTCAGCCAGGACTTCCTCGAGGAGTGGCTGCGCCGCAGCCCGGTGGCCGCCACCTACCTGGGCGACCACCGCTACGACGGACGCTGGCCGGACGTCTCGCCCGAGGCCGAGGCCGACGAGCTGCGCTGGCTGCGCGGGGTCGAGGCCGCCCTCACCGCCCTGCCCCGCGACGGGCTCGACCCCGAGGATCGCGTGGACGCCGACATCCTCGCCCAGCAGGTGGAGGGGGCCATCTTCGGGATCGAGGCGCTGCGGGGCTGGGAGCGCGACCCGCTGAGCGCGGTGGGCACCGCCGGCGCGGGCCTGGACACGCTGGCCTCCCGGGAGTTCGCGCCCGCACAGGTCCGGGCGGAGAGCCTGCGCCAGCGCCTGGAGGGCCTGCCCGCCTTCCTGGCGCAAGCCGAAGCCCGCCTCCAGAGTCCGCCCGAGCTGCACACCCGCACCGCCATGGACCAGACCGCGGCCCTCGCGGCCTGGGTCGGCGGTCCGCTGCTGGCCTCCTTCCCCGAGGAGCAGCGCCCCGCCCTGGCCCCCGCGGCCCAGGAAGCCGAGCAGGCCCTGCGGGAGTTCGCGACCTTCCTGGAGGCGGATCTGCTGCCGCGCTCCACCGGCGACTTCCGCCTCGGCCCAGACCTCTGGGCGCGCAAGCTGGGGTACGACCTGGACACCCGCCTCACCGCCGAACAGATCCGCGCGCGCGCCTGGGCCCTGCTGGAGGCCACGCGCGCGGACATGGTGCGGGACGCCATCGCGATCTACCCCCAGCTCTTCCCCGGCGAGCCCCTGCCCGCCCACGGCACCGAGGAGCAGGACACGGCTCTCGTGCGCAGGGTGCTCGACCGCCTGGCCGAGGAGCACGCCGACGACGACACGATCATCGCCCAGGCCCAGGCCAGCCTGGAGCGCGCCACGCGCTTCGTCGCGGAGCAGGGCCTGGTCACCCTCCCCGACGAGCCGGTCCAGGTGATCGTGATGCCCGAGTTCAAGCGCGGCGTGGCCATCGCCTACTGCGACGCGCCCGGGCCGCTGGAGACGGTGCGCGAGACCTCCTACGCCATCGCACCGCCCCCCGCCGACTGGCCCGAGGCCCGCCGCGCCTCCTTCTACCGCGAGTACAACGCGGCCATGCTGGAAGAGCTCACCATCCACGAGGCCATGCCCGGCCACTTCGTGCAGCTCGCCCACGCGGCCCGCTTCGAGTCCCCCGTGCGCGCCATGTTCTCCAGCGGGACCTTCGTGGAGGGCTGGGCGATCTACACCGAGTGGCTCATGGCCCAGCACGGCTACGGCGGCCCGGCGGTGCGCCTGCAGCGCGAGAAGATGGTGCTGCGCCTCTGCATCAACGCCCTCATCGACCACGGCATCCACGCTGGCGGCATGACCCACGACGAGGCCCTGGCGCTCATGACGGGCCTGGGCTTCCAGGAGGAGGGCGAGGCCGAGGGCAAGTGGAAGCGGGGCTGCCTGACCTCTGCCCAGCTCACGACCTACCTCGTCGGCATGCTGGAGGTGATGGCCCTGCGCCGCGCCGCTGAAGCGCGCGATGGGGCTGCCTTCGATGAGCGCGCCTTCAACGACGCGTTGTTGGCCCACGGCTCGCCGCCGCCGCGGCACCTGGCGGATCTGCTCGGGCTGCAGCTCGCGCCCTGACCCTGCGGGAAGGCGGCCAGGAGTGCACCGTCCACTGGCAGGACTACGGCCTGCGGCGCTGACCACCGAGAGCCCTGCCTCGGTGGCTCGACCAGGCGCCCATGGTCACCCTGGCGACGACGTGGCAGACTGTCCCTCCTCCCCGGAGCCCACCCATGCGCCTCGTGCCCGTCCTCGCCCTGGCCCTCGCCGCCTGCAACCCCCTGGCCGGTGATCTCCCCTGGTCGACCCCCACCGATCCCACCATCGAGCGGCCGGGGGACGACCCGCCGGTGGACACCGGCGACACCGCCGAGCCGTGGGACATCTCCTGGGACGAGGCCTGCAATCCCATGTCCACCGCCGACGAGTGCTTCCTGCCCTTCCCCTCGCTGTACTACACGGTGGAGGCCGAGACCGCGACCGGGGTGCGCCTGGACTACGAGGTGGAGGACTACGCCAGCCCCGACGGCGCCCTGCCGGTGGACCCGGCCATGTTCGACTTCGCCGACGGCGTGTCACCTGTCAGCCCCATCCTGGTGAACTTCGGCGTGGACATCGACGCCGCGTTCCTGTCGGGCTGGGGTGCGCAGGAGGCCACGGTGCAGCCCGGGGCCGCCATCGCCCTGATCCACGCCGAGACGGGCGAGGCCATCCCGCTGCTGACCGAGATGGACCAGAACAACCGGGACAACACCGACTACCACGGCCGCCACCCCCTGATCCTCCGGCCCCTGGCCCCCATGGAGATGGGCGCGCGCTACCTGGTGCTGCTCACCGACGAGCTCACCGACAGCGACGGCACCCCGCTGGTGAGCCCCGACGTGTTCGTAGCCCTGCGGGACGGCATCCTCACCGATGACGCCACGGTGGAGGGCATGCGCGCGCGCTACGAGGCGCTGTTCGCCACGGCCGAGGCCGCCGGCTGGGCCCGGGAGGGCCTGCTGCTGGCCTGGGACTTCCAGGTGGCCTCCAGCGACTTCGTGCTGGGCCCCATCCGCTCCATGCGCGCCCAGGCCCTCGAGGCCATCCAGCGCGACGGGGTGGCCTACACCATCGACTCGGTGGAGGTGGACCCCAACGCCAACGTGGCCTGGCTGGTCAAGGGCCACTTCGTCCCTCCCGACTTCCTCACCGAGGACAACGCCCTGGAGCGGGCAGAGGACGGCAGCATCGTGCTGCAGGACGAGTGGGCCGAGGCGGACTTCACCATGGTGATCCCGCCCCAGGGCAGGACCGAAGGCGACCTGCCCCTGGTGGTGATCGGCCACGGGCTGTTCGGCACGGGCGAGTGGATGCTGGACAGCGGCACCGCCGAGCGCCTGACCCAGCCCCTGGCGGCCGAGCTGGGCGCGGTGCTCGTCGCCACCAACTGGATCGGGATGTCCGGCGGGGACATCGAGCTGATCATCTCCGAAGTGCTCACCGACATGAGCCACATCACCGTGGTCACCGACCGCCTGGTGCAATCCCACATCAACACCATGGCCCTGGTGGAGCTGGCCCTGGACGATCTGCCCCACGCCCCCGAGATCGGCCGTGAGGTGGAGGCGCCCCTGCTGGACCCCGAGCGGGTCTACTACTACGGCATCAGCCTGGGGGGCATCCAGGGCGCGTCCCAGACGGCCATCTCACCGCGCATCAGGCGGGCCGTGCTGGCCGTGCCAGGCTCGGGCTGGTCCCACATGATCCAGCGCTCCACCCAGTTCGCCGACCTGGACACACTGATCGACCTGCTCTACCCCGACCCCATGACCCAGAACCTCTTCCTGGCGGCCCTGCAGAGCTACTTCGACTTCTCCGATCCCTCGAGCCTGGGCACCCTGCTCAACGACGACCCGGACTACCCCGACGCCGAGCCCAAGCTGGTGGTGCTGCAGGAGGCCATCGGTGACTGCCAGGTGCCCAACCTGGCCACGGATCTGCTGGCGCGGACCCTGGGGGCCGCGCACCTCGAGGTGGCCACGGACCCGGTCTTCGGGTTGGCCACCGTGGCGAGCCCCTCCACCGAGGTGGCCCTGACCCAGATCCGGGTGCCCGAGGACCTCGACGCCTACTTCCCCCCGGACATCAACGTGATCCCCGCCACCGACAACGGCGTGCACAACGACGCGGTGCTCACCGAGGCCATGTTCGGGCAGGCCCGGCACCTGTTCGAGGAGGCGGAGATCGCGCATCCCTGCGAGGGGGAGTGTGATCCGGACTGACCTGCAGGCGGGCTCACCACGCGAAGCGCAGCGGATACCGGAAGCTGAAGCCGTCGGGCATGTCGTGGGCGGGGAAGGCGGCGTACCGAAGCTTCTCGGAGGCACATGTGGCCAGGGAGGCGGACAGTCCGTCGTGTCCCAGCACCCG
The DNA here is from genome assembly GCA_043814015.1 of Pseudomonadota bacterium. Classification (GTDB taxonomy): domain Bacteria; phylum Myxococcota_A; class UBA796; order UBA796; family JAFGLY01; genus JBDRKM01. The sequence continues at coordinate 30,719 of JBDRKM010000500.1, read as the reverse complement.
CAGGCTGGCCACGCGGCCGCTGCAGGCCACGGCGATCTCCAGGGCGAGCACCCCATCGGGCCGCTCGTCGGGGGGAACGCAGTCGACCAGGCCGGGGGTCACCGCCGCCATGGCGGCCTCCACCTGAGCCTGGCTGAGCCCCCGGCTGGCCAGGAAGACCGGCTCGTCGCCCTCGCCCTGGACGTCGGGATCGGGGGGCGGCAGGCAGGGCTGCTCGGCGGGGAGCTGCGGGCCGACGCCGCCGCTCACGGTGCGAGCTCGGTGTGGCGCTCGTGGCCGGGAGCTGGGCTCCCCGGGAGCCACTCCGTGGACGACGAGCACCTGCCCCACCTCGATGAGATCCCCCTCGATGCCGTTCCAGTCCCGGAGCTGCTGGACGCTCACGCTGTACGCCGCCGCGATACGGCCCAAGGTGTCACCCCGCACCACCACGTAGCGCTCGGGCTCCGGTCCCCGGCCGAGCCACAGCACGCCCACCACGAGCGCTGCGCCGAGAGCCAGACCCACCGCGACCGCTGCGAGGCGGCCCCGGACGCGGGGCAGAGCGGGCGGGTGGGAGCGCACATCGCTACCTACCCCGCATCCCCTTCCAGCGGAGGCCGGTCCGGGCTTGCCTGCGCCTTCAAGAGCACCTGACCCCTCCCAACCGCAGCGCCCCGGGGGCCACGGTGGACGACCGGAACCGCCGCGCCGAGCGCACAAGGCGTGCCAGGAAACGGCGGACCGCCCAGGGTGCCCCCCAAGTTGCCAGAAACCGCCCAGGGTGTCCCCCAAGTTGCCATTCGGATCCGGTGCCGCGAGACGACCAAACGAAAACCCGCTTTCCACCGTACGTCGTCCACCGCAGGGTGCCCTGTGTGGCAACTTCGGAGGGGTCCTGGGCGGAACGTGGCAACTTCGATGGGGGGCTGGGCGCCGGCCCGCCTCAGAACCCCTCCGGCATGGGCGGCCCCTCCTCCGCGCTCCCCCCGATCTCCGCGGTCCCCAGCGCCCGCCAGTACAGGGGGCAGGCGCCCTGGCAGATCTCGATCTTCTCACACCCGCGGCAGGGCTCCGGCGCCATGCGCTTGTCGCGGAAGAAGCGCGCCGGGGTCGACTGCCAGATTTCCTGGAAGGGCTGGGTGAGCACGTTCCCCAGGGTCTCGCCGCTGCGGAAGCTGGAGCAGGGCAGGACATCGCCCGAGGGCGCCACGTGCAGCAGACCGTCGGCCGCGGCGCAGCCCGGGGTCCCCAGCCCGTGCGCCGGGCTCTCGAACAGGCACAGAGGCACGGGGGAGTACCAGATGAAGCGCACCTCGCGCTCCGCCGCGCGCTCCTGCAGCGCCAGCACCGCGGGACCGATCTCCGAGTAGGCCACCTGCAGGGGGCTGTCCGCGGCGCTGCCGCAGGGGATGATCAGGTTCATGGTGAGCCGGTCGAGCCCACGCGCCGCCACCAGGTCCACGATCCCGCCGAGGTGCTCCAGGTTGGCCCGACTGATGGTGGTGTTGGTGTGCACGCGGAGGCCGGCCTCGCGCAGGTGCTCCAGCCCGGCCCAGAGCCTGTCAAAGGCCCCCTCGCGCCCTACCAGGGCGTCGTGGGTGGCGGCGTCGGGGCCCTCCAGGGAGAGCTGGGCCGAATCCAGCCCGGCCGCCGCCAGGGCCCGCACCCGCTCGGCGGTCAGCAGCCAGCCGTTGGAGATCAGGTTGGTCTTCATGCCCAGACCCTGGGCGTGGGCCACCAGCTCCTCCAGCTCGGGCCGGAGGGTGGGCTCGCCCCCGGTGAAGGAGACCGAGGGGCAGCGGGCGTCACCGTGGATGATGTCCAGGGCGCGCTTGAAGCCCGCGAGATCCAGCGCCCGCGCCTCGTCCCAGCCCTCGGGCAACCCACCAGCCGAGCAGCCCGCATAGCAGAAGCGGCAGGCCAGGTTGCAGCGGTAGGTGAGCGCCAGCTCGCTGATGACGGGCAGGCCACAGAAGTCGGCCGAAAACGGCTCCTGCACCACGGCCCGCCGGCCGCGGCCCTCGCCGAGGACCCCCCTGAGCAGGTCCTGCAGGTCCGCGAAGAACCAGTGCAGTTCGCGGCGCCTGGCCGCGCTGTCCCCCTCGCGCCGCAGCACCTCGGCCACGCCGACGCCCTCGTCCAGCATGGCACCCAGCACGCGCAGGGCGGTGGCGTTGAGCTTGTACGGGCGGTTCGGCACCAGGATCAGCAGCTCGTCCTCGGGCCGCACCACCACGTGCCCGCGCAGGTTGGCCACCAGCTCGTCGGCCCAGCGCAGGTCGATGGGGTGGGGCTGGCCCGGCCCCAGGTGGACCGGGATGGGCCGCTCGGGATCGGGGCCCGGATCGAGCCGCCGCAAGAAATCGCGCAGACCCACCGAGGCCTACGCGTTGGCGCGGCGGGCGCGCTCGGCGAGCTCTACGGCGGCGCGCACGATGGCCGCCACCGTGTCGGGCGGGGTGTGCCAGCCGCCGCGCCGGTCCGCGTGCTGGCGCACCACGAGAAAGATGACGCCGTCCCCGGTGTCACGCTCCACCACCAGGGGTGGGTGCGACAGGCTGCGGAGGTTGTAGCCGGTCTTCCCCAGCACCACGCAGTAGACATAGGGGTAGTTCTTGCCCTGCACGTTGTTCAGGCAGGCCTGCACCTGCACGCCGATGAACCCGTTGTCGTCGTCCTCCTTCGGGCGCAGCATCACGCGCACGTCCATGGGGTAGCGGCCGCGCTTGCCCTCCATCAGGCCGAGCAACGGCACCAGGTCGTACCGGCCCGGGGCAGCCTCCTCCACGGCGGCGGCCACCGGCTCCAGGGCCTTGGCCTTGATCGTGAGCTGGTTGGGGTGCCAGGGGGCCTTGATGCCGTTGACGAACAGGGGCCCCCACAGCGCCGCACAGGCCAGGCAGAAGGGCAGCCAGGCCAGCCCGTTGAAGAGCGCGGCGCCCGCCACGAAGACCACGAAGCCCACGGTGATGAAGGCCGAGAGGGTGACCAGGACCAGGGGGCTGGTGATGTCCCAGAAGGACTGATCCCAGCGCCGGCCCTTGGCGAGGCGGTCCTCGATCTGTTGGTGCCAGTCCTCTGAAGCCGGGCTCCAGACCGGCTCGGCCAGAGGATCCACCGGGGCCGGCGCCAGCTTCTGGTGCCGCACCCACAGGGGCAGGTGCCCCAGCAGGATCACCAGCAGGCCCAGGGGCAGGGCGACGCCCGCGAGGCTCAGCCAGAAGCCCAGGGTGAAGAGGACGCCAGCCACCAGGTAGCGGAGCCAGAAGTGCCCGCCGCCCACCAGGAAGCGGAGGTAGCTGCGTTCGTGCTGGTTGGGAAAGAGCGCCATCAGTGGGACCCTCCCGAGACGCAGGCGGAGTGGCAGGCCGAGTGGCACGCCGAGTGGCAGGCCGAGTGACAGGCCGAGTGACAGGCCGAGTGGCACGCCGAGTGGCAGGCCGAGTGACAGGCCGAGTGGCAGGCGGCGTGCTCGTAGACCCCCACCACGTCGCCCTCACCGAAGCCGGCATAGCTGGTGGGGCCGGTGACGGCGCCCAGCCCGCTGGTGTCCACCCCCCAGGAACCTCCGCCGCTGCGGCCGCCCGCGTCGAAGCTGGCACCCCCGCTGCGGCCGCCCGCGTCGAAGCCGACACCCCCGCTGCGGCCGCCCCCTGCGCTGGGCGCCGGAGCCGCGTCGAAGCTCGGGTGGGCCCAGACCGAGGGCCCGAGGTGGTGATGATGCGTGACCCACCAGCCGTGCCAGTGCGGGCCGGTGGGGGCGGGCACGCTGACACCCTCCAGGGAGACCCCTTCGGGGAAGTGCTCGCGCAGCAGCTCCCGGAAGTGCTCGCGGGTGGCGTCGAGATCCGCGTCCCAGGCCTTGCGCTGGATGGTGCCCACCACCAGCTTGCCCAGCTCCGCCGCGAGATCCCCGGGGACGGGCGACAGCTCGGCGGGGAGGTGCTCCCAGACGAAGCGCGCGTAGGGCTCACCCTCGGGCGGCTGCTCCAGCCAGCGGGCCACCTGCAGCCCGGAGCCCTCGCCCTGCCGGATCACCGAGCCCATGGCCACCAGGCGGTCGAGCACCATGGCCAGCAGCACGTCAAACGGCAGGCCCAGCAGCACCAGGGCTTCGATCTCCAGCAGTTCCGCCACCTTGCCCTCGACCCGGTAGCTGGACACGCGGATGCGGGGCGGCTCCCAGTCGTCGCGCTCCCAGAGCATCTCGGGCGCGGTGGCGAAGGCGTGGGCCAGGCCCTTGTGCTTGCGCAGCATGACCAGCAGGAGCAGCCCCACCATGGGCAGGGCCAGCAGCGCCAGCAGCACGCGCTGGATCAGCAGGTTGCGCTTGTGCTTCGCGTCCTGCTCGGCCCTGGCCTGCGCGCGCTCCTGCGCCTCCTGCTCGGCCTGGGCCTGAGCCAGGGCCTGCTGCGCCTCAGCCGCGGCCTCCTGGGCCTGGCGGGCCTGGGCCGCGCCCGCCACCGCGGGGAAGTGGGCCGCGGGCAGATAGAGCTGCAGGCGGTGATCCCCGTAGGCGGCCACCTTGTCCTGGTGGAAGCGGGCGGCCAGCACGGGCGCGCCGCCCCCGCTGGGCGTGACCCCCGTGTAGGAGATCAAGTACCGCTGGTTGACCCAGGGCTCGGTGCGCAGCCCGAGCGCCGTGGCGCCCTCCAGCCCCAGATTCCCCTCCCGGCCCGCGGGCACGCTGTCGAAGACCACCGTGACCGTCTCGTGCTGCAGCGGCTCGTCCCACTGCACCGCGCCCCAGTCGAACACCACCAGCTCCTCGCCGTCGCGCGAGGTGGTGGTGTCCACCCTGCCCGCCGCCACCAGATCCGTGGTGTAGACGATGACGTAGGTGGCCTCGCCCGGCCCCCAGCTCTGGCCCTGCGCCAGCACAACGTCCCACTTGTCGCCCGCGCGGGAGATGTCCAGCGGCACCGTGCGCCCCTGAGGCAGCACCGCCACGGAGTGATCCGCCCCGAGGAAATTCGGCGTTCCGGCGGTACCCTGCAGGTAGAACCCGTGCATCCCGGCGCCCGGGTTGAACCAGTGGCAGCGGGTTGTGACCAGGGCTGTGCCGTCCTGGGCCAGGTGCAGCTCCACCTCCACCCAGCGCAGGTCTGTTCCGGCCACGGCGGCCGGCGCCACCAGCATGGCGAGGAGCAGGAGCGGAGACAGCAGGAATTGGAGCATGAGGCCTCCCGGGGCCAGAAGAGGACTAACCATGTCCGGCGCGAAGCCCGCAGTGTTGCCCTCAGGCTACTGGCGGCGGCGCGCCAGCACCAGCGTGCGCATGCGGTGGTTCCAGTGCACATCGGCCTGCTCCACCACCTCGAAGCGGTCAAAGCCCTCCAGCAGCTCGGCGAAGCCGACGACGTAGACGATGTCGTGCACGTCCGCGATCTCGGCGTAGCGCTCGTCGCGGGCCAGCAGGGCGGAGGGGCGATCGGTGACGAGGCCGGTCAGCTCAACCACGTGGTGGCCTGGCGCCAGCCGCATCTGCACGGCCCAGCCGTCGATCATGGCCGCCCGCGTGCCCGCGGGCAGCGCGCCCACCCAGGCGGTGGCCACCCGCGAGCGCTCGAGGTCGACCCGCCTGGCCTGCTTCATGGCGGCGTAGCCGGCCGTGGACAGGACGAGCACCGCCAGCCACAGCGCCGCCACGCCCTGCCGGTGCCGCCTGGGCAGGGCGAGCGCGAGGGTGGCAAAGACCACCAGCACCTGCGGGTACAGGTGCCAGGGGACCAGGATCTCGCGGATGAACACGAAGTAGTAGACGAAGTGCAGCGCCGCGCCGATGGGCAGCGCCACCAGCAGGCGCGCCTCGCCCGGCCGCCGCAGGAAGACCCAGACCACCCCGGCCACGCCCAGCAGCGCGCCCACGCCCAGCAGCGCGGGCATCCAGGCCCCGAGCGCAGGCGGCACCAGCAACGTGAGGCGGTGCACGGCCCCCTCGAGCACCTCGATGCTGGCCGCCAGGCTCACGGTCTCGCGGGTCTTGACCAGCCCGCTCACCGGCAAGATGCCGCCGAAGCACACCCGGTTGTAGACCAGGTAGGGCAGGCTGACGGCCAGCCCCACGCCCAGCGCCGCGCCCACGCTGCGGGCGCCGCCGCGCGAGAGCGCCGGCAGCACGAGCAAGGCGAGGGGCCCCAGGAAGAAGAAGGCGTCGAGCCGGGCGAGGAAGCACAGGCCCATGGTCAGACCCAACAGCGCGGCGTTCCCGGGTGATGGCGCTGCCTGCGTGCGCCAAGCCGCGAGCACGGCCAGGCCCATCATCAGCACCACGAGCGGCGCCTCGATGCCGCTGAACAGCACGTACAGGGTCCAGCCGCTGGCCCCGAGCCATGCGGCCATCACCAGGCCGGCCCACTCGTCGCCGGCCGCCCGCTGGAGCACGCGGCCCCAGGCCCCCACCGCCCCGACAGTGGTGGCCGCCACCAGGATCTTCACCGCCCAGACGCGCTCCATGGGGGCCGCGGCCCCGAGCTGCAGGGGCAGGTGCAGGAGCATCCACAGGGGGTGGAAGCCGTTGGTGGGGATGATCCCGTCGTAGGTCTGGCCCACGCCGTGGACGATGTTCCAGGCGATGAGCGGGTAGGCGAAGCCGTCGCCGATGGCGAGCTGACCCCACCACAGATGCAGCGGCGCCACCGCCACCGCCAGCGCCGGCATGGCCGCCAGGAGCAGGGCCACCGCGCGGAGCGCTTTCGTCATCCGGGATCCCTCACGCCGCGCCTGGGGCAGGTTGGTACGAGGACAGGGGTATCAAGAAACATCGGGCTACGGGCTACGGGCCACGGGCTTCGGACAAGAGAATCGAGAGTCAGCCTCGATCCGCAGCTTCATCGCTCGGGGAGCCGTCGCACCGCGCGGCATGGCTCACGAACCAGAGACAGCTCCAAGACACTCGCCCACGCGCCTACTCTCCTGGCACAGGCTCCGGGGGTGGTGGGGGGGTCTCCATCCAGCGGTGGTCGTCGCCGATGGGAGGAGCCAGAGGCTGGGCGCCAGGCCTGAATTCCTCGGTGCCGTAGAGGCGCTGGCCCCGCTCGGGCAAGGCCGCCTCGTCGAGGACCTCCCCCTTCGGGCTCATCCAGAGAGCCCGGCAGTCGCCATAGAGCAACATGGTCCAGATGGGGCGCAGATCGTGCATCCAGATCACGGCCGCCCGGTTGTCGGCGGCGTAGGGGTATCGCTCCCGCCAGGCCGCCTCGTGGTCCGGGCAACGGTACGCGATCAGCGCGTCCACGTGCCGCAGCTCGGGCGGGTGGGGGCTCTCACGCAGGGACACCAGCTTCAGATCCTGGCGCCCGAGCAGAAACAGCTCCAGCTCGCCGGGATCCTCGGTGAAGGGTGAAAACAGCCCGTGCCCGGTGACCACCACGCAGGGCGCGTCACGCCCTGCGGGGCACACAGCGTCCAGCATGGACTGGACCTCATGCTGCGCGAAGCCCTCCCAGGGCCGGTAGTAGTTGTTGGGGTGCTCGCCGAGCAGGTAGTCCGGGAAGCCCGGGAGCCTGGCGAAGGGTGCGATCCAGCGCGTCGGCAGGGCCTGGGGCACGGTGACCACCAGGAATGCGAACAGTGCGGGTACCACCCCCCAGGCCTTCAATCGTGAGAGCCCGAGGCCGGCCAGGATGCCCAGGGCGGCGGCGGCGGGGGTGAAGTTGTCGAGCCCCGCGCGGAAGGCGGCCCACATCACCAGCGCGGCCAGAAGCCAGCCCGCGAGGATCACCCTGGCCGGCTTGCGCGGCCACCCGATCTGCCGCAGCACGAGCAGCACGAGCCCCGCCAGCGAGGCCCACATCACGGGCCAGGACAGGTTGCTCACCAGCTGCTCGAGGAGGTCCGGGAGCTGGTGCTCGTAGCGCTCTCGAGCCCCGAACTTCGCACCAAGGTAGGCTTGCAGCTCCACCAGGGGCACCAGAGCGGCGACTCCCCAGCTGGCCAGCACCAGGCCGATACGACGCCAGCGACGCGGCGCGCCCCCGGTCCAGACGAGCAGCGGGGTCAGGGTGGCAGCCCACACGAGCCCGGACTCGCGCAGGGTGATCATGAGCATGCCCCCGAGCGCCAGCGCGAGCAGGGACCGACGCTGCGCGAGGCCTGGATCCCGCTGCCAGGCGGCGAGGGCCAGCAGCGCCAGGGCCGCCTCGGGCAGATGGATCCATGGCGTTCGCCCCTCGATCACGATGGTGGGCATGGAGCCTACCAGCAGCGTTGCTGCCAGGGCGGCGCGGCTCGACCCGAGGCCCTGGGTGACCAGCGCCACGCCCAGCAGCACGAGCACCACGCACACGAGGTTGGCGAGGCCCATAGCCAGCCCACCTCGCCCGAGGATGTGCATGGCACTGGCCAGCAGGAGGTTGTACCAGCCGCTGCTGCTCGCGAGGATGTGCCCGATGTCTCCCAGGTGGCTCCAAGGAGCGCCCGTGGCCTCCCAGGCGTCGGGGAGCAGGCGATAGTACAGACCCGGATCGCGTGGCAAGCGCTGATCTAAGGCCACGTACCAGGCATGCGCCGCGCCCACGGTCGCCACCACCAGCAGGCTCGGCAGCAGACCAGACCACCTGTTTCGCGAAGACGGCGCCTCAGGTCTCGGGCTGGAAGGGTTGGTGGAGGTCATGGCGAAGGGTGTATAGCCATGCGCTCCGCACCTCTCCACGTCAGCCGGCGCTCACTCACCCTTGGGCTTCTCTGGCGGCTTCATGCCCTGGGGCCCGGCGCCCTCGGGGGGCTTCATGCCCTGGGGCCCGGCGCCCTCGGGCGGCTTCATGCCCTGGGGCCCGGCGCCCTCGGGGGGCTTCTGACCTGGTTGGACGCTCCCCGGAGGCGGCAGCCCCGCCGCGCGGGCTGCTTCGGCTCCCTCGAGCTCCTCGGGGTGCTTGGCCCGCTCGACGAGGTGCCCGGACAGGATGGTGCGCAGGTCGAGATCGGAGTTTCGAGGCAGCAGCCCGGATCGGCTCATCTGCTCGAAGACCTCGCGCGCTGTCCCGACCTGGTCTTCCGGGATGCCGTTCTCCGCCGCGACCTGCTTCAGGTAGGCGTCCAGCTCGGGGGTGAATTCCGCAGGGTCGACCTGAAAGTCGCTCTGCGCCACTCTCCCGGGCTCGACTCCTGGGACGGGGACGGGGCCGCCGGCCGCCGCTCCCGGGGGTGGGCCGCGCTGTGCGCCGGCTTCCATCGCGATGGGCCCGCCCGAGCTCGTGGCCATCACGCCCTTCAGGTAGAGGCCGAGCCCCACGTTGGAGGCGATGACCACCGCGGCGAGGAAGATGATCGGACCCCAGCCCGCGGGCAAGCGGATGGGCTCCTCCTCGTCTTCCAGATCCTGTTCCCGCTCGACTTCATCGACAGATTCGTCAGCCATGTCGTACGACTCTCCATGCACATGGCCGGCCCCTGGGGGCCGGCCGAGCTCATACAGATTGGATCAACGCCTCAAGTGTGGAGGCTAGTCCCACTCGGACTGGGGACCGCCGTAGGCACCCATGTCGTTCCGCGTGCCGTCGGCGTCACGGTAGGCCGTCGCGGAGTTGCCCGTGTCGATGCAGGGGGAGCCGGTGCCCAGGTGGTAGTCGTCGTTGTCCAGGTCGCCGTCGGCCGTCCAGTCCACGAACAGGGGATCCTCGGAGATGTTGCCGCTGGTGCCGGTGGGGTCGGTGATGCCGGAGTAGTCCACCAGCGCGTTGCCGTAGACGTCGTTGTACGTGCCGGTGAAGCTGGAGGAGCCGCCCACCAGCACGCCGGCGCCCGCCTGGGAGCCGTACACGATGCTGTTGGTGACCGCGATCACGGCGCTGCCGCTGGTCATCAGGGCCCCGCCGTTGGTGCCGGTCTCACCCGTGTAGGTGACGTTCACGAGGGAGGCGTAGCCATCGGCGAGGAGGAAGCCGCCGCCGTCGGTGGTCGCCTCGTTGAAGCTGGAGACCACGTTGGTCAGGAAGGCCGCGCCCGTGTCGACCTGCACGCCACCGCCATCCGCCGCGCTGTTGCCGAGGATGTAGGAGGTGTCGAAGAGGAGGGAGGTGGTCTCGTCGGCGTAGATGCCGCCGCCCTGATCCGCGTAGTTCTCCCGCACCATGCTGTCGGTGACCTCGGACATGGAGTCCAGGAAGCACATCCCGCCGCCGTAGGAGGTGGTGTAGTAGGTGTCGTCGCCCGAGGTGACCGTGGAGGGGGTGGGGAGCACGGAGTAGGACGCGATGATGTCCTCGATGGTCGGGTCGGAGCTGGACACGTACAGACCGCCGCCGCACCAGGTGTAGTAGTAGTTGGTGCAGGTGGTGACGGAGGTGCAGGGCCAGGAGTAGCTGTCGGTCTCGAGGTGGCCGTCGCCCATCAGGGTGAAGCCGCTGACCACGGTGGCGTCGGTCTCGCCGCTCTCGATGACCAGCGCCGCGCCGCCCAGGCCCGTGGCGTCGATGATGGTGACGTCCGAGCCCTCGACACCCGTGAGGGTGATGTCGGTGCCGCCCATCACGACGCTCTCGACGTAGGTGCCGGCCAGGGCGATCACGCACTCGCTGGCGCGGTCCACCGCGGCCTGCACGGTGTCGAGCGGGCTGGTCATGGTGCCCGCGCCGGAGGGGGAGCCGCTCACGGCGTCGGCCACCACTGGCTCGGTGCCGTCGAGGTCGTTGCAGTCCCAGTCGTTGTCGGCGTAGCCGGAGGGCAGGCTGCAGGCGAGGATGGTGTTCGCCGGATCGCCCGTGCCATCCGCATCCAGGTCGGCGTAGAAGGTGTCGCCGTCCAGGACCTCGCCGTCCTCGTCGATGCTGCCATCGCAGTCGTCGTCTTCGCCGTTGCAGTACTCGTCCGCGCCCGGGTGCTGCGCCGCGTCGGTGTCGTCGCAGTCGTCGTCGTTGGCGACGTACCCGGTGGGCTGGTTGCAGTCGATGTCGGTGTTCCCGGCGTCGCCGTAGGTGTCGCTGTCGGTGTCGGCGTACCAGGTGCGCACGTCAGCCGCCTCGTCCTCATCGATCGCGCCGTCGCAGTCGTCGTCCTCGCCGTTGCAGTACTCGGTGGCGCCCGGGTACTGGCTGGCGTCGGAGTCGTCGCAGTCGGTGTTGTCCGCCACGAAGCCCGTGGGCTGGTTGCAGTCGATGTCGGTGACGAGCGGGTTGCCGTACATGTCGCTGTCGCCGTCGGCGTACCAGGTCTGGACGTCCACGGCGTCGTCCTCATCCAACGTTCCGTCGCAGTCGTCGTCCTCACCGTTGCAGTACTCGGTGGCGCCCGGGTACTGGGCCGGATCGGTGTCGTCGCAGTCGGTGTCGTCGGCGACGTAGCCGGAGGGCACGGTGCAGGCGCGGTAGGTGTTGCCCGGGTCGCCGTAGGTGTCGCTGTCGACGTCGGCGTACCAGGTCAGCGCGTCCACGGCATCGTCCTCGTCGATGGTGCCGTCGCAGTCGTCGTCCTCACCGTTGCAGTACTCGTCGGCGCCCGGGTACTGCATCGCGTCGGTGTCGTCGCAGTCGGTGTCGTCGGCGACGTAGCCGGTGGGCTGGTAGCAGTCGATGTCGGTGACCGAGGCATCGCCGTAGGTGTCGCCGTCGGTGTCGGCGTACCAGGTCAGCACGTCCACCGCGTCATCCTCATCGACCGTGCCGTCGCAGTCGTCGTCTTCGCCGTTGCACATCTCGGGCGCGCCCGGGAACTGCGTGGGATCGGTGTCGTCGCAGTCGGTGTCGTCGGCGACGTAGCCGGTGGGCTGGTAGCAGTCGATGTCCGAGACCAGCGCGTCGCCGTAGGTGTCGGCGTCGGTGTCGGCGTACCAGGTCAGCACGTCCACCGCCTCGTCCTCATCGACCTCGCCGTCGCAGTCGTCGTCTTCGCCGTTGCAGTACTCATCGGCGCCCGGGTACTGGGCGGGATCGGTGTCGTCGCAGTCGGTGTCGTCGGCGACGAACCCGGTGGGCTGGGCGCAGTCGATGTCGGTGACGGCCGCGTCGCCGTACGAGTCGGCGTCGGTGTCGGCGTACCAGGTCAGGACGTCGAGGGCCTCGTCCTCATCGACCAGGCCGTCGCAGTCGTCGTCTTCGCCGTTGCAGTACTCATCGGCGCCCGGGTACTGGTTGGGATCGGTGTCGTCGCAGTCGGTGCCGTCGGCGACGTACCCGGTGGGCTGGTAGCAGTCGAGGTCCGAGGCCATGGGGTCGCCGTAGGTGTCGGCGTCGGCGTCGGCGTACCAGGTCAGCACGTCCACCGCGTCGTCCTCGTCCACGTCGCCGTCGCAGTCGTCGTCCTCACCGTTGCAGTACTCGTCGGCGCCCGGGTGCTGGGCGGCGTCGGTGTCGTCGCAGTCGGTGTTGTCGGCGACGAACCCGGTGGGCTGGTCGCAGTCGATGTCGGAGACGGCCGGGTCGCCGTAGGTGTCGGCGTCGGTGTCCGCGTACCAGGTGGCCACGTCCACCGCCTCGTCTTCGTCGATGTCGCCGTCGCAGTCGTCGTCCTCACCGTTGCAGTACTCGTCGGCGCCCGGGTACTGGGCGGCGTCGGTGTCGTCGCAGTCGGTGTTGTCGGCGACGAACCCGGTGGGCTGGTAGCAGTCGATGTCGGAGACGGCCGGGTCGCCGTAGGTGTCGGCGTCGGTGTCCGCGTACCAGGTCAGGACGTCGGCGGCCTCGTCCTCGTCGATGTCGCCGTCGCAGTCGTCGTCCTCACCGTTGCAGTACTCGGTGGCGCCCGGGAACTGGGCGGCGTCCATGTCGTCGCAGTCGGTGTTGTCGAGGACGAAGCCGGAGGGCTGGGTGCAGGCGTTCTGCGAGGCCAGCGGGTCGCCGTAGGTGTCGCCGTCGGTGTCCGCGTACCAGGTGTAGGCGTCGGCGGCGTCCGGCTCGTCGATGTCGCCGTCGCAGTCGTTGTCCACGCCGTCGCAGTACTCCGTGCCGTCGGGGCTGATGGCGGCGTCGGTGTCGTCGCAGTCGTCGGCGTTGTGGACGTAGCCGTCCGGGCGGAGGCACTGGACGATGATGTCGTCGGGGTTGCCGTAGCCGTCGCCGTCCGCGTCGGCGTACCAGTTGGTGGAGGCATCGACGGTGTCCTCGTCGATGTCGCCGTCGCAGTCGTCATCGACGCCGTTGCAGTACTCGTCGGCGCCCGGGTAGACCGTGGCGTCGGCGTCGTCGCAGTCGGTGTCCTCGGCGGAGTAGCCGTCGGGCCGCTCGCAGGCGATGGCGGTGGCGCCGGGGACGCCGAAGCCGTCGCCGTCGCCGTCGGCGTACCAGGTGCCGCCATCGACCGGGTCTTCGTCCGTCTCGCCGTCGCAGTCGTCATCCTCGCCGTTGCAGAACTCGTCCGCGCCCGGGTACTGGTGGACGTCGGAGTCGTCGCAGTCGGTGTTGTTGTTGACGTAGCCGGTGGGCGGCTCGCAGGCGTTCAGGACGGAGTCGGGGTCGCCGAAGCTGTCGCCGTCGGCGTCGGCGTAGAACGGGGTGCCCGCGTCCTCGTCGACCTCACCGTCGCAGTCGTTGTCGATCCCGTCGCACTCTTCCTCGGCGTCGGGGTGGACGGTGGGGTCACCGTCGTTGCAGTCCTGGTCCGAGGTGTACCCGTCCTCGTCGGCATCGACGATGCTGGGCCCGGTATCATCGGGCTTGGGCTCGTTGCAGTTGCTGGCCACCAGGAACGGGAGGGCGAAGGTGAGCAGGAGAGGAAGGCGGGGGACAGACATAGTTGACCTCGCGTGGGAAGCAGACGACGACTCGGAGATACTACAAGCGCGCCGGCGATTCGTCCACCCCTTGTCAAGGACGACTCGAAGTGCCTGAAACCGGGTGCATTCAGGTTGCGCTTTCCAGGTCAAGAATTCGTCATCGTCGCAATTCGGGATGAAAAACTTCGTGGCACGGCGGCGCCCGCGTGCGACGTGGCGCGGCAGCAGAAAACGCTCACCGGACGGCTGGCTGCCGGGCCCGGAGGCGCAGCAGGGCGGGCGCGCCGGGCTGATCGTAGCCCCACGCCGAGGCCGGATCCCGAGCCCCGAGCAGCCGCAGCGCGGTCCAGCGCACCAGGATGTCCCGCTCGCTCTCCAGCACGGTCCGGTAGAACTCCAGCTCGGGCGGGTGTTCGATCCGACCCGAGGCCTCGAGCAGGGCCAATTCGAGGTCCAATCCAGGGTCTTGGGCCGCGGGACGCCGCGCGGGCCCCATGCAGAAGACCGCCGGCACGGTGCCCTCGGGGCTGTCGTCGAGATCGTCCGGCCAGAAACACCTCTCCTTGCCGTGCTCCGGCGGGTGGTGCGCCGCCGGGTGCGCGCGCCCGGGATCGGCCAGGCGCGCCCCCAGCGCGGCCGTCCAGACGTCCAGGTCGGCGGACCCCTCCAGCGGATACCGCTCCAGGAACCACCACGCCGCGCCCATCCGGACGTGGGGCCAGGCCGCGGGCGGCAGCACCTGCAGCAGCCGCCCATCCACCCGCTCCGCGTGGGCGAAGGAGCTCGCCGTCCACATGGCCCAGAACAAATCCGTGTACTCGGCGGCCAGGGCGGGGCCCACCGCCCGCTCCAGGGCCGCGACGGCCTCCAGGCTCTCGGCCACGTCCTCCGGACCGGCGGCGTCGGCGGCCGGCAAATCGGGAAACATCTTCACAATCGAATGCTGCACGCAACCGTGCGCGAAGGTGCCTGCCCATGAGCAGAGGGCCACCACCTCGTCGGTGGCTCGCCAGCGGCGCGCGTCCGCCAGCGCCTCGGCGCTGCGGAAATCGCACTCCTGCTGTGAGGTGGCGGCGCCCGAGAAGCCCTCGGCGCAGATCGCGCCGGCGCGCATTCCCCACCCCTCCGCCGCCGCCGCGGTCGCCAGCCCCGTGATGCAGGAGGGGTCACCCTCGCACGCCCCGAGGTCGACGCGCGCGGCCGCCCGCTCGACCTCGCCCGGCGGCTCGAGCTGGGGCAGGGCGGGGTGGCGGGTGGCGGGCCCGGGCGCCTGACGCGCCGCGACGGGCTGCACGTCCCTGGCCTTGGTCCCCAGCCGCAGGTGCGGGCGGCGCTGCATGTGCTCGCAGGCGACCCGCCCCGCGCTGTCGGCGACCAGCGCCGCGCACAGGCCCATGAGGTCCTCGGGGTAGCCCTGCGCCAGGGCCCGCACCAGCACCTCCTGCTCCAGGGGGGCCAGGGTGGCCAGCACCTCGGCGCTGCGGACCGGGTTCGTCGCGAACTCGCGCTGCACGACGGCGGCGCGGCAGTCCGGGTCCGGGCAGGCCTGCAGCGCGCCCTGGGTCGAGCAGGCCGCGGCGAACAGCAGGGCGGCGAGGGGGGCCGGGGGAGGGGTCATCGGCATGGAATCCCTGCGCGGGTGGAGGATGGAGGGTGCACCCAGGTTACAGATCCCGGCTGGAGATACCATGTCGCGCGCCCGTTGGTTCGCCCCGCTCCTGGCGGTGGCCCTGATCGCAGCGGTCTTCGGACCGTCGATGCTGCACCTCTGGAGTCGATTCCTCGGGATCGAGTACGTGGATCACTACGGCACCCAGTGGTTCTACTGGTTCGTTGAGCACCAGCTCAGGACCGGGGGGGAGATGGGGCACACCGACCTCTACTTCTACCCCTGGGGCAAGGACATCTTCCTCCACACCGGCACGAACGTGCTGGACGGCTACCTGGCCCTGCCGTTCCGTTTCCTGCTCGGGCCGGTGGCGGGCTACAATTTCTTTGTCCTGGCCGGGCTGGCGGCCACGGCGATGGCCTTCTGGATCCTGGCGCGGGACTACACCACCGACCGCTCCGTGCTGGTCCTGGCCACGGCGCTGTTCACGGTCTCGCCCTTCGCGCTGTTCGAGCTGGTGGAGGGCCGCCCGACCCAGGCCATCCTGGCGCTGCCGGTCCTGTTCGTCTTCGCGGTGCTCCGCTCGGGCGCGCGCCGCGGGCTGCGCTGGCCCCTGCTGGCCGGGGTGCTGCTGGCGGCATGCGGCTACCAGTACTGGTTCTACGCTTTCTTCGGTGGCGTGGTCTGCTTCGGGCACGGCGTCGCCCGCTTCATCGCGCCGCCCGAAGAGGGCGGGAGCCGTTGGCGCCAGCTCGGTCGCCACTCCCTGATCGCGGCCGTGGCCCTGGCGCTGGTCTCCCCCGTGGCCATCCCCCTCGCCATGGCCGCCGCCGAGGCCGGCAACGTCCCGGGGCTGCTGGACGTGGATCGCTGGTCCCTGCTGGCCAGCCCCCCCATCACGGTGGAGGACCAGACCATCGGCCTGTTCCTCTGGCAGCCTTTCCGCCGCTTCGCCGGGTTCTACGTGGTGGAGATGGGCCCCCAGGAGCGCCTGCTGGCCCAGGCCATCCTGCTGCCGTGGGTCTCGCTGGTCGCCCTGCTCGCCGTGCTGCTGCGCCCGGGGCGCCTGCCCCGGGGGGCCCTGCTGGCCATGGCGTTCGCGGCCGCGCTGCTGGCCATGGGGCCCATCATCCTGGTGGGCAAGCTCGGCTTCCCCAACCCGCCCTACATCTGGCTGGCCAAGTCCGTCGGCTTCCTCAGGCGGCTGTGGTGGCCCGCGCGGGCGGCCGTGTACCTCGCCATCATCGCCGGGCTGTTCAACGTCGCCCTGCTGCACTGGGCCTCCCGGCGCGGGCCGAAGGTCTTCGTCCCGGTCTCGCTGGGCCTCGTGGTGGGCTGGGGGGTGGACCTCCACATCGCCCGCGAGTTGCCCTTCCCCTCCTGGGACGCCAGCATCCCCGCCAGCTACCGCTGCCTCGCCTCCGGGCCCGAGGGCGCCATCATGGAGCTGCCCTACAACTGGACCCAGGCCCACCTCTACTACCAGTCGGCCCACGCGCGGCCCATCATGGGCGGGATGCTGGAGAACAACCCGGTCTTCACCCCCGATGAGTTCACGGACCTCAAGGACACCAACGGGTTCGTCAAGGGCCTGCTCACCGCCTCCGCGCTCGACACGAACGTGCCCCCCTGGACCCCGGAGGACATGCAGGCGGTCCACGACCTCGGCTACCGCTACGTGGTCCAGCAGAAAGACGCCTTCATCCACAAGGAGCACGCTCCCGGGATGATGGACAACGTGCTGCGCCTGCGCCTGCGCAACCTGCGCGTCCTGCTCAACAAGCGCCTGGGCTTGCCCGTCTATGACGACGCCCGCGTCGCCATCTACGCGCCCTGGGGCGATCCCGCGCCCTGCGGCCGCGAGGAGGTCGAGCCCGACATGGAGGCCGTGGGCCTGACCGAGGTCTCGGCGGACGCCCGCGTGGTGCGCCTGCCCGAGCAGCAGCTGTTCCGCAGGGTCTGGCTCGACCCGGTCGCCTACGAGCTGGTGGACGACGACGGGCTGGGGGCCTCGCTCTCCGAGCAGGCCGCGCCCGACGACCGCGGCGGGGCCGCCGCGCCCCCCGACGGGAGCCCGGAGGGCCTGGGCGCGGAGGGCGACTCCCAGGGCACAAGACCACCGAAGCCGCCCGCCCTGCCCCAACCCCTGGACCAGGCCCAGCCCACGCCGCCCGGGGGTCGATAGCCGTCATGGCGGCCGACGGCGATGCGGGGTCGGCCCTCCGGCGGCCGCGCGCCTGGCTTCCCATCCTCGCGCTGCTCGGAGCCTTCGGGCTGCACGCCTGGCTGCTCACGGGCCTGGATCTGTCCGATCTGCCGGGGCCAGGTGGCTCGCTGCTCGCGCGGGACCTGGTGCTGGGCCAGGTGCACCAGGGGCCGGCCGCCTGGGCCGGGCGCGTCCTGGTGGTGCTGGGGATGGAGCCCATCGTCGCGGTCCGCGCGCTCGGCGTCCTCGGCTTCGCGACGGCCATCACCGGCGTAACCCTGGCGGCCCGCGCCCTCGCGGGGCCCGCCGCGGGCGCCTGGGCGGCGCTGCTGACCGCCTGCTGGAGCCCGGCGGCGTTCCAGGGGTGGCTGCTGGATCCAGGCGGGCTGGCCTGGGGCCTCTCCTGGCTCGGCCTCGGGCTGGCCTGGCACGCGGCGGCGGCCGGGCGCACGCACCTGGCTGCCGCGGGCGCCGCCGTGCTGGTGCTGGGGATCGCCGTCAAGCCCAGCGCCCTGCCCGTGCTGCCCTTCCTCGGCGGGGCCCTCCTCCTGGCCCGCAGGGGCCGCGCCCGCCTCGCGCTGGCCCTCGCGCTCGGAGCCGCCCTGGCCCTGCTGCCCGCCTGGGCGCTGCAGGGGCCCTCCCAGCCCTGGATGCCCGGCGGCGATCCCGAGACCCACCCGGGGCCCGGCTGGCTGGGCGCGATCCTGGCCCTGCCCAGGCGCGATCTGCCCCAGGGCGACTTCGTCGCGCTGGCCGCGCTGGCCGCCCTCGGCGCCGCCCTGCCCGCCCGCCGGCGGCGGCTGCGCCTGCTGCTGCTGGCTGGCTCGGTCGCGGTGCTGGCGGCGGTGGGCGAGGCGCGCGGCACCCGGCTGCAGCCGCGCCACCTGCTGCCCGCCGGCGTGGGCCTGCTGGTGCTGGTGGCCGGCCTGGCCGGGCTGCGCCGGGGGCGCTGGGCCGTCCACCTGGGGTTGGGCCTGCTCTGCGCGCTGGCCTGGGCCGACACCCTGGCCTTCGCCGCAGCCTGGGCCGCCCAGCGCGCCGAGGTGGTCCGCACGGCCCCCGCACGCCTCCCCGCCGCACCCGCTCCCCTGCGCGCTCGCTACGCGGAGCTTCCCTGGCCCGTGCTCGCCGAGAGCAGTCTGCCCAACGCCGCCGCCCTGCCGGAGCTCATCGAGGCCGCGCCCGGCCCGGTGGCGGGGCTCCCGCTCCAGGAGCGACGCGAGGCCCTGATGGAGGTGCTCGCGGCCCGCGGAGGGCACCCCTGGCGCACCCTGTACCGGGCCCGCTGCTGCACCGACTCCGAGGAGGACGCCGCCTGCGCCGAGCGGCTGCTGGACGAGGCGCGGCGCCGCGGCACGCGGCTGGTGCTGCCGGGCAAGCACCAGGCCGCCGCCACCGAGGAGCGCGCCTGGGCCGAAGCGCTGCTCGCGGCGGTCGCGGCCCGCAGCCACCGCCGCTGGCCCAGCGCCTGGATCACCTGGGGTTCGGGGGATGCGGACGGCACCCTGGTCTGCAGCGCGCCAAAGGAGCCCTGAGCCCGTTCACGGGCCCGGGTTCGGCTTCTTCCGGCCGCTGCCCAGCGCCTGCTGGACCAGCGGCTCGGGATCGGTCAAGGCGCTCGCCGCGGCCGGGTCGAGGGCGGCGCCGATACGGGCCGCGGTCCAGCGCACCAGCAGCGGCCGCTCCCGCTGCCCGGCCAGGTCGAGGAAGAAGCCGGCCGGAGGCGGGTTCTTGGTCTGGGAGACCGCCACCAGCGTGGCGATGAGCAGATCGGTCTCGGGGTCGTCCGGGGCGACGGCCCGCCGGCCGGGGCCCATGACCCAGGCGGCCGGGAAGGCCTTCTCCTTCCCGATGTCTTCGTTCCAGGACTCGCGCTCGATCTGGGTGAGCAGGCGGTAGCGCCGCTGGGCCGGGGAGCCAGGGGCGGGGCCGCCCGGATCCGCCAGGGCCGCGCGGACCTTCTCCACGAAGGGCTCGAGCTGCAGCGCGTCCGGGCGCTCGTCCCGCACCAGCCGGGCGGCCACCGCCACGGCCACGTGCGGGCGGGCCTCCGCGGGCAGCATGGCGGCCACGCGGCCGTCCACGCGCCGGGCCCAGCGCCAGGTGGTGCCGGTCCAGGTGGACCAGTACCAGTCAACATAAGAGGCCTGCTGGCGCGGGGAGCCCTCGGTGGCGGCGCGGATGGCCGCCACCGCGGCGAGGGCGCCCGCCACGTCATCCGCGGTGACATCATCGGCGGCCGGCACCCGCGGGCCGATGAGGGTGAGGATGTGGGCCACGCACATGGGGCTGAAGCTGGAGGCGGCGCACAGGGTGAGGGCCGGACCGAAGCCCTCGGCGCCCCGCGCCTCGGCCATGGCCTCGGCCGCCTGGAAGAGGCACTCGGAGTAGGCCTGCCCCCGGGCGGGATCCGCGGCCACGCAGGCCAGCCCGGCGCCCGACAGATCGCCCCGCCCCGCGCGCGCACGCGCGGCGAAGCGCCCGCAGAGGGCCGGCTCGGGCTGGTCGCAGCCCTCGATCAGGGAGCCGTACTCGGCCTCGGTGGCAGCGGCCCAGGGCGGCGGGGGCAGAGCCGGGACCCCCAGGGTGGTGCTGCGCGGCCCCGCCGCGGATCCGGCGGCGACCTCCTCCTCACCGACCTTGCGCCCCGAGCCCGGCTGCAGGTGGGGACGGTCGACCCGCGCCGCGCAGCGGTTGGCGGCGTCGCCGGTCTTGGGCAGCAGGCCGCAGATGCGGGCGGCGTCGCCGGGTTGGGTCAGGGCGAGCTGCTCCACCAGCAGATCGCGCCCATCCTCGGGCGGCAGCGCCACGAGCCAGGCCTCCACCCGCGGGCGATCGGCCTCCCAGGCGGCCAGCAGCGCGGCGCTGCGGCAGGCCTGGTCACGGCAGATCAGCAACGTGCCGACGGGATCGTCCCGCCCACAGGCGGTCAACGAGACCAGCAGCGCCGGCACCAGGGGGGTGATCAGGGAAGAGAAGCGCATCGTCCCGGGTGGAATAACCCGCCGCGATGGATCCCTTCGAGCGCCACACCCCACATATCCATGCGCATCCGGGTTGCCGGCGGGCCTGGTCCGGGCCTATCTTGCGCACGTACAGCCTCCATCAGGACGCCGACATGAGACCCTGGTTCTGCCTCACCCTGGCCCCGCTGCTGGGCTGCAACCCCGACAACGAGTTCGTCCGCCGCACCTACATCGACACCTTCTTCCAGGAAGCCAGGGCCGAAGTGGACATCCTCTGGGTGGTGGACAACTCCGAGTCCATGGAGGCCGAGCAGACCCGCCTGGCACGACGGTTCGACACCTTCGTGGAGTACATGGACGAGGTGGAGACCCTGATGGACTTCCACCTGGGGGTGGTCACCACCGACATGTCCGGCGACAACACGATGCGCGGCCGGCTGCTGGGCGATCCCGCCGTCCTGAGCCGCGACGTCGAGGGTTGGGTCGATCTGTTCAAGCAGCGGGTGCAGGTGGGCATCGAGGGCTCGGGCATGGAGCAGGGCATCGAGGCCTCCTGGGCCGCCCTGAGCGAGCCCCTGGTGTCCGACGTCAACGCCGGCTTCCTGCGGCGGGACGCCATGCTGGTCCTCATCTATGTCTCGGACGAGAACGACTGCTCAGACCGCGGGACCCTGCCCAGCGAAGACTACTGCTACCTGGAGGCCTACCAGGACGACCTGATCCAGGTCCCCGAGTACGTGGACGGGTTCCGCGCGATCAAGGGCGATCCCGAGCTGGTGGTGTCTTTCGCCATCGTCGGCCCGCAGGACACCTCCTCCTGCGAGGACACCCTGCCCAGCGTCCGCTACATGGAGATGGCCAGCAGCCTGGGGGGCAAGGCGGGCAGCATCTGCTCCGAGGACTTCGCCGGCATCCTCGACGATCTCGGCCTGTCGGTCTCGGGCGTGCGCGAGTCCTTCCCCCTGAGCTACGCCGCCGTCGAGGACACCCTCGCGGTCTGGGTCTGCGAGGAGGAGCCCTGCAACGACGAGACGGGCGTCCAGGTCCAGACCTCGGCAGAGAGCGGCTGGACCTACGACAGCGAGACGACCTACCTCACCTTCCACGGCGAGGCCGTGCCCGCCCGCGGGGCGGTGATCACCGTGAAGTACCAGGTGGCGGGCGAGGCCGCCGACCACACGGGGATCGAGGAGTAGCCGACCGCCTACAGCTTCGGGATCGTGAGCTCGGAGCCCAGACTCAGGCCGGCATCACCGCGCACCTTGCCCTTGTTGGCCTTCTTGATCTCGGGCCACCGCTCGCCGTCGCCGTAGTAACGCTGCGCCAGCGCGTAGAGGCTGTCGCCGTCCTGGACCTTGTGCTTCCAGGGGCCCTTGCCTGCCACCGGCGCAGGAGCCGGGGCTACGACCGCGGCCGGGGCTACGACCGGGGCCGGGGCAGCGACGGGGGCGGGGCCCACCGCGGGCAGGGGCGCGACCTCGCCGACCACGGGGACGGCCGCCGCCGCGACGGGGGCGGGCACGGAGGCCTCGACGGCGGGTTCCTCGACGGCGACCGCGGGCAACGGCGCGAGGACGCTCTCGTCCACCGCTGCGTCCGGCGACCCGAGCCAGGTGAAGAGCACCAGGGCCAGGCTCACGCCGGCCAGGGCCGCGGTGGAGGCCGACCAGATGTTGGCGCGCGCCTTGATCTGCTTGCGCTCGCGCGCCAGGCGGGTGTTCTCGGTGCGCAGCTTGCGGGCCTCGGTGCGCAGGGCCGCCAGCTCGGCCTGCTCGCGGGTGGCGGTGCGCTCCCGCAGGAGATCGGCGGCGTTGCGCTCGGCCTCGAGGCCAGCGTCCACCTTGGCCTGCAGGGAGCCGGGCACCTGCAGCCCCAGGGTGCGCGCCGCGTCGAGCTGGGAGAGGGCGTCGGCCCAGCGCTGCTGGCCGACGAAGACCTTGGCCAGCAGCAGGCGGGCGTCGCCGTTCTCGGGATCGAGGCACAGCAGCATGCGCAGGCGATCGCGGGAGGCGCCCAGCAGGCCGCTGCGGGCCAGCTCGAGGGCCTCTTCGTACAGGGCCGGGCTGGCCTCGATCCCGGCTGCGTCCAGCGCACTGCTGATCTTCTCGATGACGCCGACCGAGGTCTCGCTGGCGGGGCTGTCGTCGTAGACGTGGACATCAGTGGTGGTCATGGGGATTCCAGGGGGGATGGGGGAGCAGCGGGATCCCGCCCGGGGGAGGTGGGCGGGGAGAGGTCGGTAGGAGGATAACATGTGTTGCTATGTCAAGAGTAAATTCTTGAAAAAAAGTTCGGGGGCGCCCGAGGCGGTGCCGTGACACTGCTCAACAATACCTTTATTCCTTCGTTTTCACACACAGATGCCGTGCCCTCCGCGGGGGGGCCCGCGCTCCCCCAGCGCGACCCGTCGGCGCGGGAGGTGGCGCGCCCCCGTGCAGCGTGCGAGAGAGCGCCGCGACCCACAGGACCGGCGGCCAGGAGGCGAGCATGGGCCAGCGCACGACCAGGGTGACCCCCGACGGCTACCTGCCCCGCGGGGAGGCGCTGGTCAGCGGGCTCAGGCCGCCCATGGCCATCTGGCAGGGCATCGCCGGCGAGGCCTGCCAGGCCCACGTCTACGCGCCAGGGCCCAACCGCACCCTGGCGCGCTGGGAGCGGGCGCTGGGCCAACCCCACCCCCACCGCGTCGCGCCTCCCTGCGAGCGCTACTCCACCTGCGGCGGCTGCCCCTGGATGCACCTCGACATGGCCGGCCAGGCCGAGGCCCGCCTGGGGCTCATCCGCCGCGCCTGGGCCGAGGCCGGGATCGAGCTCGCCCCGCCTGCGGTCCTCCAGGCATGCCCCGACGGGGCGCAGGGTTACCGTCACCTGGTGAAGCTCGCGGTCGGGCGCTCCGACCACGGGCACATCCGCCTGGGCGCCTTCGGCCGCAGCTCCCGCAACGTGGTGCCCATCCCCGGCTGCCTGGCCACCACCCCCGCGCTGCGGCGCGCCATGGTGGGCGTGGCCCACCACGTGATCCGCCTGGACATCTGGCCCTTCGAAGCCGCCCGCCGCCGGGGGGTGCTGCGCTACGCGATCCTGCGCCAGAGCCGCGCCACCGGGCAGATCCTGATCACCATCGTGGCCGCCCGGCGCAACCCCATGCTGGCGGACCTGGCCCGCGCCCTGATCGAGCAGATCGAGGGCGTGGTCGGGGTGCACCTGCACCTCAACGACGCGCCCGGCAACGCGTTCTACGCCCTGGACGAGCACGGCTCGGTGCCGACCCTGCGCCTGGAAGGGGCCGGCGAGATCGAGGACGAGCTCGCCGGCCTCCGGCTCCCCATCGGGCCCGCCGACTTCTTCCAGACCAACCCCTCCACCGCCGAGCTGATCGTGCGCGACGTGGCGGCGCGCCTGTCGGAGGGGCGGGCGGTGCTCGATCTCTACTGCGGGGTCGGCGGGCTCACCCTGGCCGCGGCGCGGCGCTCGGGCTGGGCCCTGGGGGTGGAGGGCCTGGGCTCGGCCGTGACCCACGCGCGCGCCGCGGCCTCCCTGAACCGCCTGCCGGCCGAGTTCCTCTCCGGGCGCGTGGAGGACCTGCTGCCCGAGCTGCACCAGCGCTTGGGCGGTCGCCGGCCGGTGATCATCGTGAACCCCGCCCGCCGCGGCCTGGAGCCGGGAGTGGGCGATGGCATCGTGGGCCTGGCCCCGGAGCAGGTGCTCTACGTCTCCTGCAACCCCGAGAGCCAGGCGCGGGACCTGGCCGAGTTCCTCCGCCGCGGCTTCCGGCTGCGCGAGGCCCGGGCCTACGACATGTTCCCCCACACTCCCCACGCGGAGGTGCTCGCGGTGCTGGACGGCCCCGCCGGCGCGCCGGCCGAGGAGGGGCGCCGCCCACCGCGCAGGAGGGTGGTGCGGTAGAATCCCCGCCCATGCGCCTGCTCCCCTTCCTGCCCCTGCTGCTCGCGCCCCGTCTGGCCCTGGCCGCGGGCGACGTGCTGGTGACCGGCTTCCAGCCCGCCGACCCGGACAGCGCCGGTCTGGCGGCGATGCTCTCCTCCGTGCTGGAGGCGGCGCTGGTGACCGAGGACGAGATCCACGTCCTGCCCCTGGACGACGTGCCGGCGCTGGTGGACGTGGACGCGCGCCTCTACCTGGAGTCCTGTCCACCGGGGCAGCAGGCGGGCTGCGCCTACGTGGTCGCGGACCACGCCGGCGCGGCCTACGCGGTCGGCGGCAGCCTGCTGGTGGGCGACCCGGACATCGCCGTCCACCTGGTCCTGGTGGACGTGGGCGAGGCCCGCGAGGCCGTGGCCATGGAGCTCGCCCTGCCCCCCGGAGAGGACGAGCGCCTCATGGCCGAGGTGGCGCAGCTGCTCGGCCGCCTGATCCGCGGCGAGATCGGCCGGCTGGTGGACATCCGCGAGGACGGGCGGCTGCCCGAGGGGCGCGCCCTCGATCCCGGGGAGCTGGAGCAGGTGCTGGCGGAGGGCCTCGGGTCCCGCCGGCTCCGGCGCCTGCGGACTGGCCTCTCCGTGGCCATGCCCACCTTCACCCCCCGGGACATGGAGCGCATGAAGGCCGACGCGGAGGGGCTCACCGAGTGGGAGCGCCTCGGCATGAACGAGCGGGCCTACCTGCGTTGGCGCAACAGCGGGCTCGACCTCACCTCCTGGCGCCGGCTGCAGGCGGGCCGGGCCCTGCAGGTGCTGGTGCGCCCCCACGCCGGCTTCCTGTGGGGTCCGCTGGTGGGCAGCTACCTGGCGCGCATCGCCATGGATGGCACCGAGCTGGTGGACACCTACGCGTGGCAGGGCACCCGCGGCGCCCTCGGCGGGGGCTACGGCCTCGATCTCGGCTTCGGCGTGACCCCGGCGGTGGAGCTCGAGGGCGGCGTGCAGGTGGTCCACGCGAGCTTCGATTTCCTGATCCAGCAGGAGAGCGTGGGCGAGCCGCGGCTGGAGAAGGAGCCCACGACCACGGGCAACAGCACCCTGCTGCTGACCGCCGGCCTGCGGGTGGTGCCGACCCCGGCCCGCGCCCTGCGGCCGCTGCTGGGCGCCGGCGTGGTGTTCTGGCGCGGTACGGGCGTGGACGACCACACGGACCTCTCCTCCCTGCAGCTCGACCTCCCCCGCTTTCCGGCGCCGCGGCTGCTGGGCCCGCGCGCCCTGGTGGGCGCCGAGCTGCGGCTCGGCCCGCGCTGGGACCTGGTGGCCCAGGTGCCCATGATGCTCCTGGTGGGCACCCAGTGGGGCCTGCACGACGAGGACGCCGGCTACCTCTCGGACAAGGAGGTCTGCCCCGTCGGCCCACCCTTCGCCGCCGGCCTGGAGGTGGGCATCCAGGCCCGCCTCGGCGGCCGCCGCGGCGTCCGGGCCGGGCCCCGGGGTGGCCAGGGGGAGGACGAGGACGAGCTGGAAGGGCTCTGACGCTATCGCGGCTCGGGCAGCTCGATCTTGAGCTTGCGGCGGAGCTGCTTGACCCCCTCGCCCCGGAGCTGGCAAGCGCGGCTCTCCGTGACCCCGAGGTTCATGCCGATCTCCTTCAGGGTGAGGCCTCGGACGTAGTACATGGCCACGGCCGCGCGCTGCTTCTTGGGGAGGAGCCGGATCGCGTCCAGCACCTCCTGGCGCACCTCGAACTCCACCCAGAGATCCTCGATGTCGGGATCCGTGCCGGCCACCTGATCCTCGATGGTGGCGTTGCTGTCGGGGCCCACGGGCAGGGCGCTGGACACGAGCTTGCGGGTGGCGGCGTCCTGGCGCAGGCGGTCGAACTCGCGCGGGTCCATGCCGAGGTCCGCGGCCAGATCCTCGCGGCTGGGCTCTCTCCCGAGGCGGCGCCGGAGCCGCTCGTGGGAGGCCTCGATCAGGGTGGCCTTGCGGCGCACCGAGCGCGGCACCCAGTCCGACGCCCTGAGGGCATCGACCATGGCGCCCTGGATGCGGATCTCGGCGTAGGACTTGAAGGGCACGCCGCGCGCCGGGTCGAAGCGCTCCGTCGCGTCGATCAGGCCGAGGACCCCGATGTTGACCAGCTCCTCCACGTCCTGGCTGGAGGGGATGCGCTTGGCGATGCGGTACGCGATGGTGCGCACCAACGGGTAGTAGGCCAGGATCACCGCGTTGCGCGAAGCCTCCGAGCGGTCGGAAGGCTCGGGCCAGCGGGGTTTCTCGTCGCGGAGGGGTTGGTCGATGGTGCTCATGGGGCCAGCGCGCGCTCGGGTCCGGGTTTCCCGGGCCACGAGCCAGGATACGCCGAAGTGGCCTGCGGGGCCAGCCCAGGCGGCCGCGGTTTCGCCTGGCGAGCCCCGATGCGCTAGGAGGGTGGGCCCCTGGTACGCTTCATGACCGCACCGTACGAACCCCAGAGCCTGTTCGGGAAGATCGCGCGCTGGTCCATCCGGCACCGGCGCCTGGTGGGCCTGATCGTGGTGCTCGGCACCTTGATCAACCTGGCCATCGCCTCCCGCCTGACGGTCGACTCCTCCACCCTCGATCTGCTCCCGGACGACGAGCCCTCCACCGTGGCTCTCAAAGCGCTCAACGAGCTGGAGGGAGGGGTCACCACCCTGTCCATCACGGTGGGCGGGGGCACCGAGGACGGCCGGCATGCCTGGCTCGAGCAGATTGGCCAGCGCCTGGAGTCCCAGCCCGACTTCCAGTTCACCTACCACCAGATGGACCCGAAGCTCGTCTGGCGCGTGGGCCTGCTGCAGCTCACCCCGGGCGAGCTCGCCGAGATCCGCGATCGGCTGAAGGGTGCCATCACGCTGGGGCCCGCGGTGATGAACCCCTTCGTGGCCGCCCGCCTGATGGACCTCGGCCCGCTGACCGACCGCCTGAAGCACGCCAGCTACCAGGCCCGCCTCTCCCCGGCCGAGGGCATGAGCCGCCTGATCGTGCGCCCCACGGGCCAGCCCACGGACATGGCCTTCGCCCGCCGCGTGATGGCCGAGGTGAACGAGGCCATGGCCGCGATCCCGCCGCCCGAGCCCGACATCGAGCTGCTCTGGATCGGCGGGGGCTACCGCCACAACGTGGAGGACTTCGAGGGGATCAAGCGCGACGTGAAGTGGACCAGCGTGGCCGCGCTGCTGATGGTCCTGGTGACCATCGCGCTGGGCTTCCGTGACTGGCGAGCGGTGCTGCTGATCCTCATCCCCCTGCTGATCGCCAACGCCTGGACCATGGGCTTCGCCGTGCTGGCGGTGGGCTCGCTCAACACCTTCACCTCCTTCGTCTCGGCCGTGCTCTTCGGCATGGGCATCGACTTCGGCATCCATCATTTCAACCGCTACCGCGAGGAGCGCGAGCGGGGCGGTAGCCTGGAGGACGCGGTGGTGCGGGCCTGGGACCGCGTCGGAAAGCCCACCATGGCCACGGCCATCACCGCCTCCAGCGGCTTCCTGGCCCTGCTCGTCGGGCGCTTCCGCGGGTTCTCCCAGCTCGGCCTGCTGCTGGGCGTCGGCGTCCTGTTCTGCCTGCTGGTGGTGATGTTCCTGCTGCCCCTGCTGATCATGTGGCGGGAGAAGGCCACCCCGGCCCAGCCGCTGAACCTCTCCCGCATGCGGGCTCGACTGCCCCCCACCTACCGCTGGGTCCCGCTGGGCTTCATGGCCGCCCTGCTGGTCACCGGCGTGGCCGGGCTGCAGATCCCGCGGCTGGGGTTCCAGTACGATCTCTCGGAGCTCCGCCGCGACGGCATGGCGTTCGGCGACCTGGACGAGACCCAGCAGTCCCTGGCGCGGGACTCCTACTCCCCCATCGTGGTCACCTTCGACACCGAAGCGGCGCTGCGGGCGGCCCACGAGCAGGCCACCGCCGACATGGCCGCCGGCAGGCTCCCCGAGATCTCCCAGGCGCTCTCCATCCACACCGTCATCCCCCCCGACCAGGAGGCGCGCCTGGCCATCCTGCGGGAGATCGGCGAGATCACCCGCCACGAGAACGCCCGCTACCTGCCGGCCGCCGTGCTCGACAACCTCTCGCCCCTCACCGAGGGCCCCATCGAGCCGCTGACGGTGGACGATCTGCCGCCCGCGCTGGTCCACATCCTGGGCGGCGGTGTGGGCACCCATCGCCTGCTCCTGCTGGCCTCGGGCAACATGTGGGACCTGCGCGAGACCGCCCACCTCGCCGACGTGATGTACGCGCGCTACCCGGCCGGCGCCGTGGCCGGCGAGTACCTGTGCATGGGCTCGCTCTACAAGATCATGAAGGCCGACGCCCCGCGGATCATCGGGCTGGCCGCGCTGCTGGTGCTGCTGACCACCTGGGTGGACCTCAAGAGCCCGCGCCGCGCCATCTCGGCCGTGGCCGTGCTGCTGGCGGGCATGGCCTGGGTGGGCGGCTCGCTGGCGGCCCTGCACATCAAGCTCTCCATCGTGAACATCGTGGGCATCCCCATCCTGCTGGGCTTAGGGATCGCGGCGGTGATCCACCTGCTGCACCGCCTGGCGGAGGAGGGCCCCGGCCGCATCGGCAAGGCCCTGGCCACCACAGGCTGGGCGGCGCTCCTGTGCACCACCACCACCGTGGTCTCCTTCGCCTCCCTCTCCTTCGCCGGCTCCCAGGGCGTGCGCTCCCTGGGCCTGCTGGTGGTGGTGGGCCTCACCGCCGTCACCCTGGCGGCCTTCGTGCTCCTGCCCCTGGGCTGGGCCGCCGTCTGGAAGGTCCGCGGTCAGGTGCCGGAGAGCCTGTGGCCAAGCGCAAGCGCCCACGACGCCAAACGATAGCCACCAAGGTACTTGGCGCGAATTAACCGCCCCGCCACGACCTCACAGCGGCCACCGGCTCCCCTCGCGAGCCAAGACCCGCCCCAGAAAAGTCGCCCCTCCACGACGTAGGCCGTGAGAACGGGAACGGGATCGGCCCCCTACCCCAACAACACCTTCCTGAAGAGCGTGGCCGTGAAGTCGTGCCCCTCCAGGAACGCCAGCCGCACGTCCACCCCTGAGTTCTCCACGCGCATCCGCCGCACCTGCGGATACCCGATCCCATCGGCCACCGCGCGCACCGGCCGATGGTCCGCGTCCAGCGGCTCGATCTCCACCCGGGAGGTCAGCGGCAGGGCGATGGGCAGCAGGCGCGGGGCGAAGGCACAGATGGGCGTGATGTGCAGGCTCTGGAGCATGGCATGACAGGCCGGACCGCCCGCCGAGAGGGAGTAGGCGGTCGAGCCCAGCGCCGTGGCCACGATCAGGCCGTCGCACACGAGGGGATCCACGACGACGTGATCGTCGATGGTCACCCGCAGGTGGCAGGACTGGGCGGTCATGCGCTCGGCGAAGACGTCGTTCAAGGCCAGGGCGGTGACCGTGCGCTCGGCGTCACCCCTGCTCGCCTCCCCCGGCCCCATCCAGGCCGTCAACGCCAGGCGCGGCAGGTCGTGGACCTGGTAGCGGCCCTCGGCGAGCAGGCTCCGCACCGTGCTCGGGACCTCCACGTCGTTCATCAGGAAGCCGACCCTGCCGAAGTTGAGCCCGAGGAAGGTCCAGCCGGAGCCCAGGTCGCGGATGGCCCGCAGCATGGTGCCGTCGCCGCCCAGCACCAGGCAGAGATCCGGCGGCAGGGCGGCCAGGTCCAGGTGGCGCTCCAGGTAGCGGGCCAGGGAGACGGCGCGTTGGTTCTGGTGATCGATGCGCAGCAACGTCATCCCTCGGCTCGGCGAGACGCTGAGCCGTTAGCGCAGGCGGGCGGGGGGAGCAATCAGGCACCTCGAGCGGCGTCGACAGCCCCGCCGGGGGTCAGTCGGACGTCGAGCTCGTCTCGCAGGTCGTCCCCGCTTCGACCGCCACCTGGGTGTCCAGCATCCAGGCCTGGCAGATTTCCTCGTAGAGGGCCGCCCGCGCGCTCGGTTCGCAGCCCGGCTCCGTGACCTCGAGGTCCTCGTAGCGGCAGGTCGTGGTGATCTCGCTGCATGCCTCGTCGTCGGGGTCGATGATCTCCCTCTGCTCCTCGGCCATGCGACAGGTGTCCGCCCAGGCTCCGGGGTCGTCACAGCCAGACATCGAGCAAGCGAGAAGAAGGATGGCGATGGGCATCTGACGCATCGTGGCTCCTGCACCGCCAGTATACGCCCCTGGGCGAGGGCTGGGGGGAGAAGTCGGACGACCCGAATCGTCGGACGACTCGGGGGGGCACCGACCAAATCAGCCGACAGTCCAGGGCTGCCGGAGATCTGTCAGCTATCAGCATTCAGCCGTCAGCAAGTTGGTTTTCGCTGACCACTCCGAAAGCAGCCGGCACCCGGATTGTGTTTCGGCAGCTTCGGCCGTAGCCTTCTCGGTATCGAACTTCGTACCTCGTTCGTAGCTGATTG
>JBDRKM010000499.1:0-2391 GCA_043814015.1 Pseudomonadota bacterium | reverse complement strand
CCAAGCACCTCTACATCCCGAAGATCGAGGAAGGTGTGGTCATCGACCACATCCCTGCCGGCCTGGGCCCGAAGGTCGCCGAGATCATCTGCGGCGCGCCGGGGCTCCAGGACGCCATGGTCAGCCTGGGGCTCAACTACGGCTCCACCCGGATCGGCCGCAAGGACATGGTGAAGCTGCACGAGCGGCACCTGCCCGAAGGCGTGCTGGACCAGATCTCGCTGGTGGCCCCCGGGGTCACCATCAAGCGGGTGGAGGGCTTCGCCGTGGTGGAGCGGGTCGTGCTGGACCCGCCGCGGCTCATCGTGGGCCTGGCCCGCTGCCGCAACCCCAACTGCGTGACCAACACCGAGGCCGGGGTCATCACCCGCTTCGTCGCCGTGGACCCGGAGGCCCGCACCTACCGCTGCGCCTTCTGCGAGCGCGCCTTCAAGCTGCGCGACCTGCCGGTGACGCTGTCCGGCGCCACCTGGGGGCGCTGCCTCGAGCGCGGCGGGAAGGCATGAGCGCGCCCTGCCTCGCGGTGGAGCTCTGCGGCGTCCGGCTGCAGGCCCCCCTGGTGCTCGCCTCCGGCATCCTGGGCGTCTCCGCCTCCTCCATGGCCTTCGCCGTGGCGCAGGGCGCCGGGGCCGTCACCACCAAGTCCGTGGCCCGCGGCTCGCGCGCTGGGCACAAAAACCCCGTGGTGGCCCCCTTCGCCCACGGCCTGCTCAACGCCGTGGGGCTCTCCGGGCCGGGCGCCGCCGCCATGGCTGAAGAGGTGCGCGCCTTCCGCGCTCGCAGCGCCGCCCCCGTCATCGCCTCCGTCTTCGGCGCCGACCCGGAGGAGTTCGCGGAGGTGACCGCCACCCTGGCGGCCGCGGGGCCCGCCATGGTCGAGGTGAACGTCTCCTGCCCCAACGTGGGCTCCGAGTTCGGCACGCCGTTCTCCGCCGATCCGGTGCTCACCGGCGAGATCACCCGGGCGGTGGTGGAGGCCGCGGGCGGCATCCCCGTGACCACCAAGCTCTCGCTGCACTGCCCCTCGCTGGCCGCCATGGCGCGGGCCTGCGAGGACGCGGGCGCCTCCGCGCTCACCGCCATCAACACCGTGGGGCCGGGCATGATCATCGAGCCCGGGCTGCGGCGCCCCGTGCTCTCCAACCGGGTGGGAGGGCTCTCGGGCCCCGCCATCCTGCCGTTGGCGGTGCGGGCCGTCTGGGAGCTGTACGAGGCCGGGCCGCTGCCCATCCTCGGCACCGGCGGCGTGTCCAGCGCCGAGGACGCCCTGCAGCTCATCATGGCCGGGGCGCGGGCCGTGGGGCTGGGCACCGCGGTCTGGCTGGAGGGGGTGGAGGTGTTCGGGCGGATCAACGGCGCGCTGGCGGGCTGGCTGGCGCGGGAAGGGGTGGCCTCCCTCGGCGAGCTGGTGGGGGTGGCGCATGGCTGACATTCCGCGTGCTGGGCACCACGCCTTCCCGGTGCTGAGGGTGATCGAGCACGGCCCCGACACCCGCTCGCTGGTCTTCGAGGCCCCCCTTCGCGGCGCGGCCCGGGCAGTTCTTGATGGCCTGGCTGCCTGGAGTGGGCGAGAAGCCGTTTTCAGTGTCCGAGCTGCATGACGGCGAGCTGGAGATCACGATCAAGGCCCTGGGGCCGGTGTCGCGGGCGCTCACGGCGCTGGGACCCGGTGATCGGGTCGGCCTTCGCGGGCCCTATGGCTCCTCCTTCCACGTCGATGGCCCCGCCGTGCTGCTCGGCGGTGGCATCGGCATCGCCCCCATCCGCTTCCTGGCCCGCTCCCTGGCGCGCGCCGGCCGCCCGGCTGTCGTGCTGCTGGGGGCCCGCACCGCGGGCGAGCACTTCTTCGTCGCGAACTTCCAGCGCCTCGGCGCGCGCTTCGCCACGGACGACGGCTCGTGGGGGCACCACGGCTTCGTGACCGATCTTCTGCTCGATCTACCCATGAACGCCGACACCACGCTGTGCGCCTGCGGGCCCGAGCCCATGCTGCGCCGGGTCCAGCGCATCGCCGAGGATCTGGAGCTGCCCGTCCAGCTCTCGCTGGAGCGCGTCATGAAGTGCGGCCTGGGGCTGTGCGGCGCCTGCTGCCTGGAGGGCTCGGGGGTGCGCTGCTGTGTGGAGGGGCCGGTGGTGGATGGGACGCAGATGGCCTGACCGGGCATGACCGGGCCAGGAGGTTCATGAAGGCCGCCGCCCGGCCCGGCTGGCGACGTCCCAATGGCCAGGGTACTCCACGATGAACGACCTGCAGCTCCTCATCGACCTCCACAAGCCCAACCCTCGCCTCGGCCCGGGCAGCGACGAGCACACCCGCCAGGCGCTCGCGTTGTCCGGATTGCTTCGCGTGACCAGACCTGAGATCGCCGACCTCGGCTGCGGCACCGGGGC
>JBDRKM010000498.1:0-38928 GCA_043814015.1 Pseudomonadota bacterium | reverse complement strand
GGGGGGGCCGGTTTACACCCCCGCCCGGGGGGGTGTTGGGGGGGGCCCCCCTTTGGGGGGGGGGGGGGGGGGGGGGGGGGGGGGGGGGGGGGGCCCGCCCGGTCGGCCCCAGAGCTAGACACGTCCTCGCCGAT
Organism: Pseudomonadota bacterium; assembly: GCA_043814015.1. GTDB lineage: Bacteria > Myxococcota_A > UBA796 > UBA796 > JAFGLY01 > JBDRKM01. The sequence goes on along the minus strand of JBDRKM010000498.1, from coordinate 38,794 downwards.
CGTCAAGCTTGCTTTGGAGCTTCTGCCGCTACCCCCCGGCCAGGTCCGTGCGGATGCGCTCGAACAGGGTGAGCGCCCCGCGGATGGCCTGGGCTGTGCTCATGTAGCGGTACTCCGCCAGGCGACCGGCGAAGTAGAAGCCTCCCCGCGCCTGCCGGACCCGCGCCAGCTCCAGGTAGCGGGCATGCAGCCGCCGCGCGGGCGCCGACGGCACCGGGTAGGCCGGCTCTCCGTGGGCGCAAGGGGTCTCGTAGGCGATGACCGTGTGGGGGTGCTCCTGCCCGGTGATGTGCTTGATCTCCACGGAGCGGGTGTAGTCGTGCTCGTTGGGATGGTTGATCTGGGCGCAGGGCTGCACGAAGGGACGCTGAACCAGCTCCATGCGCACCGCGAGGGCGCGCCAGGGCAGTTGGCCCTCTCCGGCGTCGAACAGCTCGTCGAGGGCGCCCGTGTAGATCAGGGCGCGGCGCGGGTGCGCCCGCTCACGGATCTGGCGGTACGTGGTCTCTCGCTCCACCCGGACTCGAGGGTGGTTGAGCATGGCCTCGAACAGCTCGGTGTAGCCGGGATCCGGGATCAGCTCGTAGCGGTCGTCGGTGTAGCGGTTCTCGTGGGTCATGCGGATGGGGATGCGGGCGTACAGCTCCGGCGGCAGGGACATGGGGTGCAGGCCCCACTGCTTGCGCGTGTAGCCCTCGTAGAAGGCCTGGTACAGTTGGCGCCCCAGGTTGGCCAGGGCCCAGCCTTCGGCGTGGATGGGGTGGGTGATGCTCTTGTCACGCAGCCCGTCGAGCAGCGCCAGGGCGCTCTCGGCATCCAGCTCGAGCCCGAAGAAGCGCTCCATGGTCTCGAGGTTGATGGGGAAGGGGTACAGCAGGCCGTCGCGCTCGGCCTGGACCTCGCAGCGGGTGGAGCGCCACCGGGTGAAGCGTGAGAGGTACTGCAGCACGTCCGGGTCGGAGGTGTGGAAGAAGTGCCGCCCGTAGGGGTGGACCCGGATGCCGGAGGGGTGCAGGTGGTCGTGACAGGCGCCCCCCACGTGATCGCGCTTCTCCACCACCAGGCAGCGCCAGCCCAGCTCCCGGGCGGCGCGCTCGGCGATGGTGCAGCCGGTGGGGCCGGCACCCACGATGAGCAGATCGGGTTCCTGGAACACGGTGGGCTCGGGGTTGCGGTGAACCGCCCCATCGTAGCGCACCCGCCAGGCCCAGGCAGCCAGGCATGATGGCTCCGAATCGTCGGACACGGAGCCATCAGCCTTCAGGTATCAGGTTTCAGCAAGCACCTTCCTCGCGACCCACCCAGCTCGGGCCTGTCCACCCTGCAGGTCAACGCAGCGGCAACCGGGCTGGCCATTCCGCGGGCAGCACCACGGGGTCGCGGGTCCCGAAGACGGCGCGCTCCAGGGCCTGCGCGCGGGCTGCCAGGTCGGCCGGGGGCGCGGCGCAGGCGCCGTCGAGGGCGTGATCGATCCATGCCATGGCCCGCCCGTGGGGGCCATCGGTCTGGGCGCAGGCCTGCTGCAGGGCGGCGAAGCGCGCGTCGCTCCAGGCGAAGCTGGCGAGGTAGGCCGAGAGTTCGTCCACCGCGGCGCCGGAGAGGGGGAGACCATCGGCGTGGGGTGAGGCGGCGGCGCCGAAGAGAGCGCCGTCCACGGCGTGCCGCGCCTCATGGATCGCCGTGCCCCGGGCGGCCCAGGCGGCCAGGGCTTCCAGGGCGGCCTCCAGACCGGGAGTGGCGCGGGAGCTCTCGGTAGCGGCGCGCAGGGCATCGAGCTCCGCGGGCAGCACCCCCGGGCATGTGGGGCTGGCGAAGGCGCCCACGGCCTGCTCCAGGAAGGCCAGGCTGTCCTGGTCGAGGCCGAACCAGGGCAGGTCGGCCAGCAGCACAGGGCTGCCGCAGGCGTTGCGCGCCTGGATGTGCGCCACCGCGATCAGCCCGGCGCGCCGGGCCGGGGCGGTGGCCACCAGCGCGGCCAGGTCGCCCTCCGAGAGGGCCGCCGCCGCCTCGGACGCCACACCCGGGGCGAAGGGCTCCACGCCCGCCGGGTCCAGCAGCGGCCAGAGCTCCTCCAGGGCGAAGTCCCGGGCGCGGTCCACCACCACCAGGGCCTCGGGTTCGCCCGCGCGCACCAGGCCGAGGTAGCCCTCCACCACGTTGGTGTGGTCCACCCGGCGCAGCAACAGCAGGGGCGCGACCACCTCCCCGGCCGTCGCGGAGAGCGCCGCCTCCACGTGGTAGCTCTTGGTGTAGAAGAAGACGCCGTGCTCGCCCCGGCGCACGTGGCCCTCCAGGCGCCAGGGCTCGCCGAGGGCGCCGAGGTAGGCGTTCCAGCCGTCCAGCAGGGCGTGGATGCGCTCGGTCTGGCCGGCCGGGTCCTGGGCCACGAGGGTGGTCAGCTCGTCCACCAGGGCCGCGAGGTTGGGGTCGGCGGCCACGCCCTCCCGCAAGGCGCGCGCGGCTGCGGTGGCACGCTCCCCGCCGCGATCCTGGGCGATCATCCAGGCTGGGATCAGCTCGGCGTGCACCGCGGCCAGGTCCACCCCGGCGAGGTCTCCCGGCGCCACGGGGTGGGGCGCCTCCCAGGTGGCGCGCCCCAACAGATCGTGGTCGCCGTGTGCGACCCCCTCCAGGAAGACCATCAGGGGCTCGTGCACAGTGGCCAGCAGCACCAGCAGCAGGACGACCGCGGCGGCCAGCACACCCAGCACCACGTTGCGCCGCTGGGCGCGCCGGATCTCGTCGAGGGAGGGGAGGTCGGACACGGGGAGCACCTATCCCCGTGGACCCCCTGTGAGGGCCGCGGTTCCGTGCGTGAGGTGAGCGTGCCCCGAGCGGCGAGTGCGGGCCGCCTCTCCCCTGGCGGGGTGATCCGCGCCCGTGCCATGTGGCCGGGTGGCGGGTGTTCCAGGCGCGCCACGATCTGGGACAGGAGGCTCCGGTGGTGGTATCTGCGCTGATACCTGGAGGTGCCCCGTGCCCAAGCGTCGCCGTTGGCCCCTGATCCTGCTCGTCCTCGTCCTCCTCGGGGGGCTCGCCACCTGCTGCGGCTGCGCCGGCCTGTGGCACTTCTTCCCGGACATCCTCATCGCGGCCTTCACCGAGAATCAGCCCCTCACCGCGCCCACCGTGGCGTCCGACCCGCTGGTGGAGGACCGGCTGGAGCAGCGCTTCGCGGCCGGTGGCCCGGTGGTCATCAGCGCCGAGGAGCTGATGCAGCTCGTGGATCCGCAGGGCGAAGAGCAGATCGACGCCTTCTGGCTGGAGATCCATCCCGACGACAGCGTGGAGGTCACCCTCTCGGTGCGCCTGGACGACGAGGACCTCTGGTTCAACGTCCACGGCGTCGGCAGCTTCGAGCTGGAGCACGGCTGGTTCACCCACATGGCCATCGACGATCTGGTGGCGGGCGGCTGGGACCTCGGCCAGTACATGACCCGCCAGGAGCTGGCGCAGCAGGCCAACCAGAGCCTGGCCAACCAGCGCGCCCAGGATCCGGACATGGCCGCGGCTCTGGACGAGGTGGAGCACCTCTGGGTGGAGGGCGGCGTCTTGTACGTGGAGCTGGCCGAGGGTGGCTACGAGCGGTTCAAGGCGCTGAGGCGCTGACAGGAGGCCCGGCCGGACAGGAGAAGATGGCGGCCTCGTTCGCAGCCACCCTGTGCAGAAGGCTGCGGGCTGCCCAGAAACAGCGGGCCACGGGCTACGGGCCACGGGCTCCGGGCTGCGGGATATGTTGGGCGAGTGTCAGCTTCGAACCGCTGTTTCCTGGCTCGTGGAGCCGCGGCGGCCGCGGCATGGGTGACTATCGGAGATCGGCCCCCAGCATCAGATAGGCCGCGCCCGCATCCGAGCCGCTGGCGTCGTTCAGGGTCGCGCCCACGAGGAAGTCCCCGCGGCCGTCCTCGTCCAGGTCACCGGCGGGGGCCAGGCGCAGCCCGGCGCGGTCACCGGCGTTCTCGCCGATGAAGATCCAGTCGGCGGAGCTGAGCTGCATGCTCCCGGTGATGGGACCGTACAGCAGGTAGACCGTGCCGGAGTCCGTGCCGCCCGCGTCCGCGTAGGTCGCGGCGACCAGGAAGTCGGCGAACCCATCGTCGTCCACGTCTCCCGCGGGTGAGACCACCTGGCCGGCGTAGTCGTTCGCTGCGGTCCCTACCAGCTTGGCGTCGGCGCTCGCGAGGGTGGTGCTGGACGGGGGCGGCCCCAGGATCAGGTAGGCCGCGCCCGCGTTGCTGCCGCGGTCGTCGTCGCCGTGTCCGCTGACGAGGATGTCGTCGGTGCCGTCACCGTCCACGTCGCCCGCGAAGGCCACCAGGTAGCCGGAGCCGTCGCTGGCGGACTCGCCGCGGTACTTGGCGTCGGCTGCGGAGAGCGCCATGTCGCCGCTGACGGGCCCGAGGATCAGGTAGGCCGCGCCCGCGTCGGTGCCGCCCGCGTCGTTCTTGTAGGCGCCCACCAGCAGGTCGGGCCAGCCGTCGCCGTCCGCGTCACCCTCACCCGCGAGGGACAGCCCAGCGAAGTCGCCGCTCGACTCCGAGGTGAACCAGGCGTCGGCATCCACCAGGTCCTGGGTCCCCGACACCGGACCGTACCAGAGGTAGGCGCAGCGGGAGGCACCGCCGTAGGCGCCCACCACGAAGTCGGCATACCCGTCGTCGTTCATGTCGCCCAGCGGGGTCAGGGAGCTGCCGGCGTAGTCGGCGGCGGCCTCCCCGACGAGGCGGGCGTCGGCGTTGTACAGGTCCACGTCGTCCGTCACGGGCCCCAGCACGAGGTAGGCGGCGCCGTTGTCGGCTGCCCCGTCGTCTACCAGGGAGGCGCCCACCAGCAGGTCATCCTGCCCGTCGCCGTCCACATCGCCCACGCCGTTCACCGCGCCGCCCGCGCCGTCGCCCGCGCCGACGCCCGTGATGAAGGCGTCCGCGGCCGACAGGTCGAGACCCGCGCCGAGGGGGCCCAGCAGCAGGTAGACCGTGCCCGCGCCCGAGGCGGCCAGGTCGTTGCCCGGCGCGCCCACCAGCACGTCGTCGATGCCATCGCCGTCCAGATCGCCGGCCCGGCCCACGATCCCGGCGCCGTCGCCGGCGGCCTCGCCCACGAGCTTGGCCGTGGTCGCGGAGAGATCGAGGGTGCCGGTGGCGGTGCAGGCCGGATCATGGCCATCGCAGTCCTGGTCCACGCCGTCGCCGCAGGTCTCGCTGGCGCCGGGGTACACGCTGGGGTCGGTGTCGTCGCAGTCGCTGCACGCGGTGGCGCCGTCGCCGTCCGCGTCGGCGCCGAAGCCCTCGTCCACATCGCCATCGCAGTCGTCGTCGAGCCCGTTGCAGGTCTCGGTGGCGCCGTCGTACACGCCGTCGTCCGTGTCGTCGCAGTCGCCACACCAGGGGGTCTGGCCGTCGCCGTCCGCGTCCTGGTCCACCGCGTCGGGGTGCAGGATGGTGAGCTGGTGGGCGTACAGGGCGGTGGCGGAGAGGCTCACCGTCACCGTGCCGCTGGTGTGGGAGGCTTCGTAGGTGGCCCCCAGCGGGGTCAGGCCGGCCGCGGCCGTGAGCGAGGCCGAGGAGCGGTACCAGAAGGTGGCGCTGGGGGTGAACTGCACGCCCACGACGTAGTAGCGGTCCGCCAGCAAGGGGGTGGACAGCGCCACGGTCGCCCAGCCGGCCGAGGTGGGCAGGGCGGTGGTCTCGCCGTCCACGAGGCGGTAGCGACCCCCGCTGGTCAGGGCCTCGTAGATCTCGAAGGTGGCGGCGCCACCCGACGAGCCCGAGACGTAGACGCTGGCCGCGGACAGGACGCCGTCCTCATCAGCCCGGTAGACGTTGCCGCGGAAGTTGGTGGCGGTGGCCGTGGCGCTCGTGGTGGCGCTCCCGAAGGCGCCGCTGTGCTCGGCTCCCAGCCCGCCGTTGTCCACGAGGCCGTCGCAGTCCTCGTCCACGCCGTCGCAGGCCTCTGTGGCACCGGGCCAGATCCCGGCGTCGGTGTCGTCGCAGTCGCCCTCGCAGACCATGAGGCCGTCGCCGTCCCCATCCACCTCGTCGGTGTCGGGGGCGCCGTCGCAGTCGTTGTCCAGCCCGTCGCAGACCTCGGTGAAGCCGGCGGCGCAGGCCGGGTCGGCGTCGTCGCAGTCACCCTCGCAGACCATGACGCCGTCTCCGTCGTCGTCGGCCTCGTCGGCGGGGAGGCTGCCGTCGCAGTCGTCGTCGAGCCCGTCGCAGATCTCGGTGCCCAGGGGGCTGATGGTCGCGTCCGTGTCGTCGCAGTCGCCGCACAGGGGGCTGTAGCCGTCGCCGTCGCCGTCGCGGTCGTCCGCGGCGGTGCGCTCGACCGCCACCTGCATGTCGTAGACCGCGGCGGCGCTGTACGTGCCGGTCCAGGACGACGGCGCGGCGGAGGAGACGCTCATCACACCCAGCGGGGTCAGCCCGGCCGCCGCGGACAGATCCGGGCTGGCGTCGTAGTAGCAGGTGCCGCTCCGGGAGTAGTTGAAGCCGATGATGTAGAAGCGGCCGGCCTCCAGGGGGGTGTCCAGGGCGACGGTGAACCAGCCGGTGCTGGTGGTGATGGAGGTGCTCCCGAGGTCGATCCGCGAGAAGGCGCCCGTGGCCGAGGTGGCCTCGAGCACCTGGACGGTGAGGGTCCCGGAGCTGGAGCTCACCCGCCCGTAGACCGCGGCGGTCTGGAGGGTGGAATCCTCGTCAGCCTGGAACACGTTGCCGTAGAAATGGGAGCTGGAGGGGGTCCCGGTGGAGCTGGTGTTCCCGAACTCGGCGCTGTCCTCCTCCGTCAGGCCGGTGGTGTCCACGAAGCCGTCGCAGTCGTTGTCCACGCCGTCGCAGACCTCGTCCTCCCAGGGGGAGAGGCTGGCGTCGGTGTCGTCGCAGTCGCCCTCGCAGACCAGCGCGCCGTCGCCGTCGGCGTCCGTCTCGTCGCTGGGGATGCTGCCGTCGCAGTCGTTGTCCGTGCCGTCGCAGACCTCGGCGTTGCCTGGGAAGCGTGAGGGATCGGCGTCGTCGCAGTCGCTCTCGCACACCAGCACGCCGTCGCCGTCGGCGTCCACCTCGTCGGCGGGGACGCTGCCGTCGCAGTCGTCGTCGTCGCCGTCGCAGATCTCGGTGGCGCCGGGCCAGGCGTTGGGATCGGCGTCGTCGCAGTCACCGCAGAAGGGGGTGAACCCGTCGGCGTCGAGGTCCAGGTCGGCGGCGTCGGCGTGGGTGACGGCGAGCTCCTGGTGGTACAGGGTGCCGGAGTTGGGGGTGCCCGTGAGCGTCCCTGCCGTGTGGGTGCTCTGGTAGATGGCGCCGAGCGGGGTGAGATCGGCTGCCGCGGCGAGGGACGGAGAGGACTGGTACCAGAAGGTCGCAGCCGGCGAGAACTGCGCGCCCACGAAGTAGTATCGGCCTGCCACCAGCTCGAGGGAGACGGCCGCCGTGGCCCAACCGACCGAGGTGGGCAGCGCGGCGGTGGTGGTGGTGGCGAGGGTGTACGGCCCGGCGCCGGCGGTGGCCTCGTACAGCTCGAAGCTGACGGTGCCCCCCGAGGGGCCCGAAGCGAACACGCTCACGGAGGTCAGGGCTCCATCCTCGTCCGCCAGGTACAGGTTGCCGCGGAACTGGGCCGCGCTGCCGGAGGAGCTGCTGGAGGTGTCGCCGAAGGTGCCGGTGTCCTCGCTGACCAGCCCGCTGTTGTCCACGTAGCCATCGCAGTCGTCGTCCAGCCCATCGCAGGTCTCGGTGGCGTCTGGGTTGATCTCCGGGTCCAGGTCGTCACAATCGAGGCCCGCGGCGCAGTCGGCGGCCGAGAAGTAGCCGTCGCCGTCCACGTCGTAGTCCTCGTCGGTCTCGCCGTCGCAGTCCTGATCCGCCCCGTCGCAGGCCTCGGGGGCGCCAGGGAAGACCGCCGCGTCCGTGTCGTCGCAGTCGGTGGCGTCGGCCACCCAGGCGGCGCCGGCGGCGCACTCGATGGAGGTGGTGGCGGCGTCGCCGAAACCGTCCCCGTCTGCGTCCGCGTAGAAGATGGTGCCGTCCAGGGCCTCGTCGTCCACCACGCCGTCGCAGTCGTCGTCCAGGCCGTTGCAGATCTCGGCGCCGTCGGGGCTCACGCTGGCGTCACCGTCGTCGCAGTCGTCCCCGTCCAGGCAGCCGTCCCAGGTGAAGCCGTCGCCGTCGGCGTCCACGACGGCGTCGTCGATGATCCCGTTGCAGTCGTTGTCCGTCTCGTCGCCGCAGGTCTCGGCCAGCTCGGGGCTGACGCCGGGATCCTCGTCGTCGCAGTCAGCGCCGCCCGCCTCGGTGCCGGTCACGCCGTCGCCGTCCACGTCGGTGAGATCCGCGCCGTCGCAGTCCTGGTCGATGCCGTCGTAGGGCTCGTCGTCCTCGCCGGGGTTGACCGTCGGGTCCGTGTCGTCGCAGTCATCTCCGGCCACCTCGGCGGCGTCCCAGCCGTCCTCGTCCACGTCGGTGAGGTCGGCGCCCGAGCAGTCCTGGTCCACCCCGTCGTAGGGGACCTCGGGGGCGCCGGGGAAGGCGGCGGGATCCGCGTCGTCGCAATCGCCGTCATCCTCGGTGACGCCGTCGCCGTCGTCGTCGTAGTCAGGCAGGTGGTTGTCGGCGATCCCGTCGCAGTCGTCGTCGAGCTCGTTCTCCACTTCGGTGGAGCCCGGGTAGATGCTGGCGTCGATGTCGTTGCAGTCGTCCCCATCCCAGCCGAAGGCGTCGTAGCCGTCGCCGTCCTGGTCGAAGTCGGAGCCGCCGTCGCAGGCCTCGTCCTCGCCGGTGTACCACAGCTCCTCCGGCAAGCAGCCGAGGGGCTCGCTGTCCTGCTCGCAGGCGGCAAGCAGGGGGGCGCAGAGCGCGAAGACGACGAAGAAGCGCGTGTTCATGGTGTCCTCCCGGGCGGTCTAGCGGCAGCCGCTTGCGGAGCAGGTGTCCCCCTCGCCGGAGCAGGACAGGGAGTAGGAGCCGGAGCTGGACCAGCTCACGCTGCAGTAGAACGAAGTGCCGTTGCTGTAGGAGCAGGAGATACGGCTGACGCGGCCGTAGCTGTCGTAGGAGTAGCTGCAGGACATTGACCCGCTGCCGCAGGTCAGCCCGACGCTGTCGCAGTCGCAGACCAGCTCGCAGCAGCCGTCGTTGTCCTCGCCGTCCACCCCGTCGCAGTCCATGTCCTCGCTGTCGTCGCAGTCCTCGGAGGCGCCAGGGTGGATGGCGCGGTCGCCGTCGTCGCAGTCGTCGCCGCCGGTGCACGCCTCGTCCACGTAGCCGTCCCCGTCGCTGTCCTCGTGGCCGTCGTTGCGGTCGCCGCTGCAGTCCTGGTCCACGCTGTCGCCGCAGCGCTCGGTGGCGCCGGGGTGGACGCCCGCGTCGCCGTCGTCACAGTCATCCCCGGCGGTGCAGATGGCGCTCGCGTACCCGTCGCCGTCGTCGTCGTCCTGGCCGTCGTCCGGATCGCCGGAGCAGTCCTCGTCCAGCTCATCGCCGCAGTGCTCCACGGCGGCGGGGGAGATGGTGGGGTCCTCGTCATCGCAGTCGGTGCCGCCGGCGAAGTCCGCGTCGTAGCCATCGCCGTCCAGATCGGCGTAGTCGCGCCCCGAGCAGTCCTGGTCGATGCCGTCGTACGCGATCTCCTCGGCGCCCGGGTAGGCGTAGGGCGAGGCGTCGTCGCAGTCCTCGGACTCCAGGAAGCCATCGCCGTCGTGGTCGAGGTCCATGCCGTAGTCGGGGTCGGCCTCCTCCGGGCCGCCGCAGCCCGCGAAAGAGCCGACGACACCGAGGATGGCGAGGGAGAGGCAGAGGGTGAGGGTGGGCTTCATGGCTGGGGCTCCGGGGTGGGGGCTTCTGGAGAGAGTCTAGTTCGGCAGGTTTCTTCCACCGGTTGCAGGCCGGTCGCGGGCGGCGCCCCGCGCGCTGGGGGCCCGCCGCGGGCCCGCCATACGGAACCTCGCCTGGATTCCTCTTTCGCTGGACGTCAACCCGCGTCGAAGGGCGAGGAGGAGCCCGTGAGCCCGACACGACAGTGCTGGTCGGTGGCGCCCGCCGTCAGCTCGCCCGCACCCCCACCGTGCCCAGGATGTCCCGCATCAGACCGACGCTCTCGTCCATGAGGTCCAGCACGCCCGGCTCCGGTCGCCCCTGGAGCCGCCGCGGCTGCAGCACGAGGTTGCCGGCCCCGCAGAAGGCCACGTCGCGGGCCAGGGCCAGCAGGCGCTCCCGGTCGTGGTGCGCGCGGGTGACGGTGGTGCGCAGCTCGCAGGAGACCCCGGAGCTGACCAGCCCTCGGAGCGAGCGCCACGCCGCGTCCCCGGAGCCCAGGACCCCGGTGACCGCGTCGTAATCGCACCGCGGGGCCTTCACGTCGAAGCCGACCCAGTCCAGCAGGCCCGCGTCGAGCAGGGCGGCCAGGCGCGCAGGGTAGGGTCCGCCCGTGTGCAGCCCCGTGGCGAAACCCATGGCCCGCACCTCGCGCAGGGCCTGCTCCAGACCGGCGTACAGCGTGGGCTCGCCGCCGGAGAACACCACGGCGTCGAGGAGCCCTCGGCGGGCCATGAGGAAGCCGCGCACCTCGGGCCAGGCCCGGGTGGGGCCGACGCCGCCCTGCAGATCGGCGTTGTGGCAGTAGCCGCAGCGCCAGGGGCAGCCCCGCAGGAAGAGGACCGCGGAGAGCATCCCCGGCCAGTCCACCGTGGTGAGCGGGGTCAGCCCGCCCACGGGGACGGGGGCCGGCCGCCGCTCCAGGGAGACGACCGGCGCCGTGGGGGAGCTCACCCCCGCGCCTCCGTCGCGAAACACACCCGCTCGGCGTACTCCGCCTTCTTGCCCGTGTTGAAGGCGGCCACCGGCCGGTGGTAGCCCATCACCCGGGTCCAGACCTCGGTGCTGGCGCCGCAGCGCGGGCAGGTGGGCTGCTCGCCGTTGAGGTAGCCGTGCTCGGGGCAGATGGAGAAGGTGGGGGTGATGGTGATGTAGGGTACCCGGTAGCGCTCCAGCACCCGGCGCACGAGGAGACGGCAGGGCTCGGCCCCGGGGATGCGCTCGCCCAGGTACAGGTGGAACACGGTGCCGCCGGTGTACCTGCGCTGCAGGGCCTCCTGCATGTCCAGGGCCGCGAAGGGGTCGTCGGTGGCACCCACGGGGAGCTGGGAGGAGTTGGTGTAGTAGGGGGCCTCGGGGGTTCCGGCCTGCAGGATGTCGGGGAAGCGCTTCTTGTCCTCGCGCGCCAGGCGGTAGGTGGTGCCCTCCGCCGGGGTGGCCTCGAGGTTGTACATGTGGCCGGTCTCCTCCTGGAACTGCACCAGGCGCTGCCGGATGTGGTCGAGGACCCAGCCGGCCAGCGCGCGGCCCTCCTCGTCCGTCAGATCGTGGGCGTCGGCGGTGAAGTTGCGCACGCACTCGTTGAGCCCGTTGACCCCGATGGTGGAGAAGTGGTTGCGCAGGGTGCCGAGCCAGCGGCGGGTGAAGGGCAGCAGGCCGTTGTCGATCTGGCGCTGAACCACCTTGCGCTTGGTCTCCAGGCTCTCCTTGGCCATCTCCAGCAGGGCGTCGAGCCGACGGCGGAGGGCCTCGCGATCGCCACGGAAGCGGTAGCCCAGCCGCGCGCAGTTGATGGTGACCACGCCGATGGAGCCGGTCTGCTCCGCCGAGCCGAACAGGCCGTTGCCGCGCTTCTGCAGCTCCCGGAGATCGAGCTGCAGCCGGCAGCACATGGAGCGCACCATGTGGGGGGAGAGGTCGGAGTTGAGGAAGTTCTGGAAGTAGGGCAGCCCGTAGCGGGCGGTCAGCTCGAAGAGCAGGTCGCTGTTGGGGTGCTCCCAGGCGAAGTCCGGGGTGATGTTGTAGGTGGGGATGGGGAAGGTGAAGATGCGGCCCTTGGCGTCGCCCTCGGCCATGACCTCCAGGTAGGCCCGGTTGATCATGTCCATCTCGGCCTGGAGATCCCCGTAGGTGAAGCCCGCCTCCTCGCCGCCGATCACGGGCACGTCCTCGCGCAGATCCTGCGGGCAGACCCAGTCGAAGGTCACGTTGGTGAAGGGGGTCTGGGTGCCCCAGCGCGACGGCACGTTGAGGTTGTAGATGAATTCCTGGATGCTCTGCTTGACCTGGGCGTAGGACAGCCCGTCCGCCCGCACGTACGGCGCCAGGTAGGTGTCGAAGGAGGAGAAGGCCTGGGCCCCGGCCCACTCGTTCTGCAGGGTGCCCAGGAAGTTGACCATCTGCCCGACCGCCGCCGAGAGGTGCTTCGGCGGGCCGGCCTCGACCTTGCCCGGCACGCCGTTGAAGCCCTCGCGCAAGAGCGTGCGCAGCGACCAGCCCGCGCAGTAGCCCGACAGCATGTCCAGATCGTGGATGTGCAGGTCCCCCTCGCGGTGGGCCAGGCCGATCTCGGGGGTGTAGACCCGCGAGAGCCAGTAGTTGGCCACCATCTTCCCCGAGATGTTGAGGATGAGCCCGCCCAGCGAGTAGCCCTGGTTGGCGTTGGCCTTGATGCGCCAGTCGGCCTGGTCGATGTACTCGTCGATGGTGCCGGCGACATCCACCAGCACCTTCTTCTGCTCGCGCAGGCGGGCGTGCTGGTCGCGGTAGACGATGTAGGCGCGGGCCGTGCGCAGGTGGTTGTTGGTGATGAGCACCTGCTCCACCGCGTCCTGGATGGCCTCGATGTGGGGCGGCCCGTAGCCGTGCTTGTAGCCGAGCACCTTGACCACCTGGGCCGTGAGCAGGGCGGCCTCGGGCTCGGCGAACTCGCCGGTGGCCTGGCCGGCCTTCAGGACGGCCTGCAGGATGCGCGCCTGGTCGAACTCGGCGATGGTGCCGTCGCGGCGCAGGACGTGGGTCAGGGGGCGAAGCTCCGGGCGGCCCGCGAAGCGGACCTCGGGGTGGGCGTCGACTTCCATCGGGGACTCCTCGACAGCAGCGCAGCGGGTTCAGGTCAGCGGGGACGCGGGGCGATCTACATCTCGACCGCAAGAAAGATGTAGCTCTTGACGCGGGTAGAGATCCACCAGATTTTGGGGTCCGCCGCTGACGGGGCCACAAAATGTAGTGGTTGACGGGGTTTCTGGCACACGAAAAAAAAACTTCCTGTCCCAGATCGTGGCGCGAACAGAGTCCGACCTCCGGCGCACGTGGGGGGAGAACCCCGCGGGCAGCCCCCCCCTGAAGCTACCGCGCTGCGGGCAGCCCTCCTCCGAGTTGACCACTGGCCACACGATCACGAGGAACCACCCGTCGATTCCAGGCGTTCTATCGTCGGCGTTCCTTGCTGGGCACCCGCTCGGGGCGTGAAACGGTAGGTTCACCCCGACGCTGATCGTAATTTGGTAGGTTCAGCAGGGTTTTACCCGCACCCTGCCGCGATGGTTCTCTTCACCGCCCGCCGATCCACCCGGACGCCATGATCTGGGACAGGAGGGGAAAAGTGGACCGTAGCCGGCCTGGCGCCACCCTGTGGATCGGGGCCGGTTGCTGAGCGCGCTGCGCAGTGGCGGGCCACGGCGGCTGCTCTACACGCTCCGGTCTGCCGCCCACGGGCCCTGCCGCGACCTCCGGCCTCCAGCCTCCAACCTCCCCTTTGGTTGCGGCCCACGGCCGCGCTGTTCTACGTGGTGGGCGGGTCGCGGGCCATCAGAACCCCAGCCGCACCGTCCCGGTCTTTTCCACAGCCACGCCCCGGAAGGGGAGCGCGAAGACGGCGGCGCGCAGGCAGGACTCCAGCTCGGACCCCTGCAGGGCCGCGGGCTCCAGGCGCACGCTGCCCACCTCCGCCGGAGGCTCGATCAGCACCACCACCTCGAGCTCCGGTGGCGCCTGGTGGCGCTCCAGGCAGGCATGGACACCCGCGTCCTCGCCGATGATTCGGGCCACCACCTGCACCTGGTCCTGGACCGGCGGGGGCGCGTCGGAGGCCGCGGAGCCGGGCGGCTCCGGGGGCAGAAGCGGTGTGGAGGTGGCGGGACGCTCCTCCACCACCACGGGCATCACCGGGCCGGAGATGACCGCCAGGACCCACGGCACCATGCCGATGGCCACCACCACCCCGGCGGCCAGCAGGTACCAGCGCCAGTCCCGTGGCCGGCGCTGGAGGGCGGCCTCCACGTGGACGCTCCGGGGCTGCAGGGCCAGGGGCCCCTTCACCCCCGCCTCCAGCATGGCCAGGGCGCGCTGCCGGACCCAGTCGGCGGAGGGGGCGCGGCGCTCGCGCTGGGGCTCCACCAGGCGGCTCACGAGATCGTGCACGCCCTCGGGCACGTTGGCGTAGCCCGCCCAGCACAGGCGGTTGGCGTGGTCCGCCATGGTCTGGGGCTCGCGGCGGGTGAGGAGGGCCACGGCCGTGGCGCCCAGGCCGTACAAATCGGAGCGCGGGTCCGCGTCGCCCGCGAACTGCTCGGGCGCCATGTAGCCGAAGGTGCCGGCCACGGTGCTGCCACCCAGGCTGCCCTTGGCCATGTCGCGCACCGAGCCGAAGTCCAGCAGGCACAGGCTGCCGCCAGGGCGGCGCATGACGTTGCCCGGCTTGACGTCGCGGTGGATGACCGGCGGCGAGAGCCCGTGGATGTAGGACAGGATCCCGGCCAGCTCAGCGATGATCTCCAGCACCTCGCGGGCGTCGTAGCGGTGCTCCTGCCGCTCCTCCTCCAGGTTCTTGCCAGGGATCAGCTCCTGCACGAGGTAGAGCACGAGCGCCGCATCGCGCTCCAGGACCATGTGCTCGATGTAGGCCGGGATCCCGGGATGGCGCAGCTCGCGCAGCACCCGCACCTCCCGCTCGATCAGCTCGCGCCGCTTGGCGTCCTCGGCCTCCTCCAGGGGGATGGCCTTGATGGCCACGGGCTGATCCTTGGGATCGAGCGCGGACCAGGTGGTGCCCGAAGCACCGCGACCCAGCACGTCCTGCAGCCGGTAGCGGCCCAGCAGGCGCGGCTCGGCGCCGCAGCGTTCGCAGGGTTCGGTCTCGGTCCAGCAGGCGCAGTGGATGCAGATCATGCGGGAGCCCTCGAGCGCGAAGGTATCAGGTTTCGCGGCTCCCGCTCCCACTCCGGTCGCCCGGACGCCCCCCGGCCTGCGGTGGACTGCCCCGATTCCCGCTATACTGCCGCCGTTTCCGCCAAGGAGCCCCCATGCCTCCCACCCTCCTGGTCCTCGCCCTCCTCTCCCTGGCCGCCTGCCGCACCGAGCCCGAGAAGACCGACGACACCGGCCTCACCCCCACCGACGTGGATGGCGATGGCTACGACTCTCTCACCGACTGCGACGACGCCGACGCCGGCGTGCACCCCGACGCCACCGAGGCGTGCAACGGGATCGACGACGACTGCGACGGTGAGGTGGACGAGGGCGCGCAGGCCCCCTGGTACGCCGACGCCGACGCCGACGGCTACGGCGACCTCGGCAACACCATCGCCGCCTGCGAGGCGCCCTCCGGCTACGTCGCCGACGCGACCGACTGCGACGACACCGACGCCGCCATCTTCCCCGGCGCCGCCGAGGTCTGCGACGGCATCGACCAGGACTGCGACGGCGAGGTGGACGAGGGCGTGACCTCCACCTGGTACTCCGACGCCGACGGCGACGGTTGGGGGGATACCGCCACCGCCGCCCATGCCTGCGAACCCGCCAGCGGCCAGGTGGCCATCGACGGCGACTGCGACGACGGGGATCCGGCCTTCCACCCCGGCGCCACCGAGGACGACTGCACCGATCCCAACGACTACAACTGCGACGGCTCCGTGGGCTACGCCGACACCGACGTCGACGGCTGGGCCGCCTGCACCGACTGCGACGACGGCGATGCCGCCATCAACCCCGACGCCACCGAGCTGTGCAACGGCCTCGACGACGACTGCGACGGCAGCGTGGACGAGGACGACGCGGCCGACGCCCCCACCTGGCACGCGGACGCGGACGCCGACGGCTACGGCGACGCCGCCACCACCGCCGCGGCCTGCAGCCAGCCCACCGGCTACGTGGCCGACGCCACCGACTGCGACGACACCTCCGCCGCCATCAACCCGGCGGCCACCGAGCTGTGCAACGGTCTCGACGACGACTGCGACGCGCTCACGGACGACGACGACCCTGACGTGGCCGACCAGCCCAGCTGGTACGCGGACGCGGACGCCGACGGCTACGGCGACGCCGCCACCGCCGCCGCCGCCTGCACCCAGCCCTCCGGCTACGTCCCCGACGCCACCGACTGCGACGACGCCACCGCCGCCATCAACCCGGCGGCCACCGAGCTGTGCAACGGTGTGGACGACGACTGCGACGGCACCGTGGACGAAGACGCCGCCAGCGACGCCCCAACCTGGTACGCCGACACCGACGGCGACAGCTACGGCGACGCCGCCAGCACCACCGCCGCATGTTCCCAGCCCTCCGGCTATGTCTCGGACGCCACCGACTGCGACGACACGGCGGGCGTCATCAACCCCGCCGCCACCGAGCTGTGCGACGGGCTCGACAACGACTGCGACGGCATCGTCGATGAGCCCTCCGCCGCCGACGCTCCCACCTGGTACCTGGACGTGGACAGCGACGGCTACGGCGACGCCAGCGCCACCACCGCCGCCTGCACCCAGCCCACGGGCTACGTCTCGGACGCCACCGACTGCGACGACGGCGATCCCGCGGTCAACCCCGGCGCCGCCGAGAGCTGCAACGGCACCGACGACGACTGCGACGGCGTCATGGACGAGGACGACGCGGTGGACACCCTCACCTGGTACGCCGACGGCGACGCGGACACCTTCGGCGACGCCGCCAGCACCACCGCCGCCTGCGCCCAGCCCGCCGGCTACGTGGCCGACGACACCGACTGTGACGACGGCGTCGCTGCCATCAACCCCGCCGCCACCGAGGTCTGCGACGGCCTCGACGACGACTGCGACGGCCTCGTGGACGACGACGATCCCGGCGTCACCGGCGCCCCCGCCTGGTACGCCGACGCCGACAGGGACAGCTACGGCGACGCCGCCGCCGGCGCCCAGGCCTGCACGGCCCCCAGCGGCCACGTCTCGGACGCCACCGACTGCGACGACGCCGACCCTGCCATCAACCCCGGCGCCACCGAGATCTGCAACGGCCTGGATGACGACTGCGACGGCACGGTGGACGGCCCCGGCGCCGCCGACGCCATCACCTGGTACATGGACGCCGACGGCGACGGCTACGGCGACGCCAGCAGCCCCGTGGTCGATTGCAGCGAGCCCAGCGGCGCGGTGAACAACGACGACGACTGCGACGACACGGACCCCGCCGCCTACCCCGGCGCGCTGGAGACCCTGGACGGCGACGACGACGATTGCGACGGCGATGTGGACGAGGCCATCGTGGCCACCGTCTTTGCCTCCCAGTGCCTGGACCAGGACGGCCACGCCACCCTCACCGCCGCCGAGTCCACCCAGGCCGAGTCCGATCGGGTGGAGGACTACCTCGCGGACATGGGCTTCGGCATGGACCGCTACGACGAGGTCGCGGGCGCCGGCACGGGCGCGGCCCTCGAGGACTACGAGCTGGTGCTGTGGGCCAACTGCGGCTGGTCCTGGATCAGCGGCAACCAGACCTCGGTGGACGAGCTGCTCGACGCCCGCGATCTGGGCATCCCCACCTTCGTCTGGGGCGACGACATCGGATGGATCTGCTCCAACGTCTCCGGCGAGGAGGAGCTGACCCTCATGGAGGGCTGCTACGCCAACGGCACGGCCGCGACCGTCACCATGACCGGCGCCTCGCACGTGGCCTACAACGGCCCCTACGGCATCCCCGTCGACTTCGCCTACGCCCAGGACATGGATCAGGTCATCTCCTGGGGCGGCGCCACCGTGCTGGCCTACAGCTCGGCCTACGGAAGCGGCAGCCCGGTCTGGTCGGTCTACGAGGACAGCACCAACGGCTCCCGTGCGGCCAGCCTGGAGCCCTCGATCTTCATGTCCAACCACGCCCAGGTCACGGCCGCGGCGGAGGTGGAGCTGGAGATCGTCTTCAAGAACAGCGTCTGCTGGCTGCTGGATCTCTGAGTCCGTGGACGCCGTCCTCGTCACGCTGGCCAACCTGTTTCTGGGCCTCTTCGCCCTCGACACGGGGCTCTCCCTGCTGGACGAGGCGCTCTGCGCCGCGCTCGGGGGCCACCCCCTGGCCCTGGTCCGCAACCCGGTGGCCCTGCTGGTGCTGCTGGCCTCCTTGCCGCTATGGCTGCTGATGCTGCTGAGCCCGCGGATCCCGCGCGGGCCCTTCGTGCCGCTGGCGCTCTTTTCCCCGCTGTACGTCCCGCTCGGCCTGCCCCTGGCCTACTCCGCCGGTTGGCTCACGGGAGAGGACGCATGGCAGCTCTCGCTCCTGCAGGCCGCGACGCTCGCCTGGGCCGCCGCGCTGCTCCAGGCTCGCGGCGGGCGCCCCTGGCTCCGGCTGGCCGCCCTGCGGGGTCCCGCCTTCTCCTGGTGGTCTTCCCTGCGCTTCGCCGGGGGCAGCGCGGCCCTGGTGCCCACCGTGGCCCTGGCCTTCGCCTTCCTGGTCAGCGCCTCCATCACGCGCTTCACCGGCGGCTACCTCGCCCTGCGCCCCGGTGGCTTCGATCTCCTGGAGCGCACCTTCGCCAAGGGCGATCAGCGCGTGCGGCTGGTGGGGATGATGCACCTGGGCGACCAGGCGGCCTACGGCAGGCTGGTGCGTGGGTTCGAGGGCGAGGACATCGCCGTGCTGGCCGAAGGCGTCACCGACCGCGAGGGCCTGCTCGGTGGCCACCTGCGCTACAAGGAGGTGGCGGTCAAGGCCGGGCTGGACGCCCAGCAGGATCTGCTGACCTACTGCCCCGGCCTCTACGTGGTCCACGCGGACGTGGACCTCTCGGACCTGCACCCGCAGACCGTCGAGATCCTGCGGCATACCGAGCGCCTCCTGGACTTCTCCCACCTCGACCTGGCCGCGGTGCAGGACTACCTGGAGTGGTCCTCCGGCCTGGGCGCGCTGGAGCAGGAGATCTTCTGGGAGGACGTCATCGACCGCCGCAACGCCGAGGTGCTCGCCAACCTCGATGCCATGCTCTCCCAGGCCTGGCCCGAGGTGGTCATCCCCTGGGGCGCCGGCCACATGCCGGATCTGGACGCCGCCGTGCGCGCCCGCGGCTTCACCCCGGAGCGTGAGGTTCGCCACCGGCTGGTGGCGTGGGGCTGGTAGGCGAGCGGGCGACTACGGCCGAGCCTCGATCTGGAACCCGTGAAGTGACCATGGCGGGCACGCTCCCGCTTGGGCGGGGGCTCGGTGGCGCGTGAACCGTCGTGCTGCTCGCGGCGGCATCCCCCACCGCCCACGGTGCCGTCTGGGAGGAGGCGGGAGGCCACGAGGCCGCTCGCAGGAGGGATGGTCAGCCCTGCCAGGGCTCGCTGGTGATGCCGAGCCGGCTCATGTGGTCGGCCAGGGTGGTGCGGGAGAGCTGCAGCAGCCGGGCGGCCTGGGACTTGTTGCCGCGGGTGCGCTCCAGGGCCCAGGCGATGTAGTGGCGCTCGATGCGGTTGAGCTCCCCGATCAGGGCCAGGCCTTCGGGGGGCGGCTCGCACAGCAGGGGCGAGGCCGCCGCCCGGACGCCCGCACAGCGCTGCTCCGCAGGGAGCGCTTCGACAGACACCTCGGGCTCGCCGCAGGTCAGGGAGAGGCGCTCCATCACGTTCTCGAGCTCGCGCACGTTGCCCGGCCAGCTCCAGGCTTCGAGGCAGGACATGGCGCCGGAGGAGAGCCGCAGGGGAGCGCGGCCATCGCGGGCGGCGAAGCGCTGCAGGAAGTGGGCGGCCAGCAAGGGGATGTCACCGCGCCGCGCGCGCAGGGGGGGCAGCCGGATGGGGAGCACGCAGATGCGGTAGTAGAGATCCTCGCGGAAGCGGCGCTGGGCGACCTCCTCGCGGAGATCCACCTTGGTGGCCACCACCACCCGCACGTCCACGCGCCGGGCGCGGTTGGAGCCGACCCGCTCCACGGTGCGCTCCTGCAGCATGCGCAGCAGCTTGACCTGGGCCCCGAGCGGGATGTCGTCCGCGTCGTCCAGGAAGAGGGTGCCGCCGTCGGCCTGCTCGACGCGCCCGGCCCGCGCCGCGACCGCGCCGGTGAAGGCGCCGCGCTCGTGCCCGAAGATCTCGCTCTCCAGGAGGTTCTCGGACAGGGCGGCGCAGCTGACGGGCACGAAGGGGCCCGAGGCCCGCGCCGAGCTCACGTGCAGGGCGCGGGCCACCAGCTCCTTGCCCGTGCCGCTCTCACCCTCCACCAGCACCGTGGCCAGGGAGCCGGCGGCGGTGCGGATCTGGTCGAAGACCGCCAGCATGGGGGCGCTCTTGCCCACGATCCCGGCGAAGCCCCAGCGGGCGCGGGCTTCCTCCCGCAGGGCGCGGTTCTCGCTCTGCAGGCGCCGGAGATCCACCAGGCGGTTCAGCGCCGCCAGGATCTCCTGGGAGGTGAAGGGCTTGGTCACGTAGTCGGAGGCACCCTCCTTCATGGCCTCGACCGCGGTCTGGACCGAGCCGTAGGCGGTCACCAGCACCACCGGCACTTCGGGGTCGCGGGCGCGCAGCTGCCGTAGCAGCTCCAGGCCGTCCATGCGGGGCATGCGCAGGTCGGTGATCACGGCGTCGAAGCTGCCGGCGCGGAAGGCGTCCAGCGCCTCGGCCCCGGATCCTGCGCCGAGCGGGTCGTGGCCCGCGCGGGTCAACAGGTCCTCCAGCGCCGCCCGGGACAGGGCGTCGTCGTCCACGACCAGGATACTCGCGGAGCTCACGCGCTCACCTCCAATGGGAACCAGATCTCGAAGCAGGCCCCGGGGCCGTCCCCAGGGAGCAGGAAGAGCCGGCCGCCCATGGCGGAGACCAGCTCCTGGCTGACCGAGAGCCCGAGCCCGGTCCCGCGGCCGGGCTCCTTCGTGGTGAAGAAGGGGTCGAACAGGCGCGGCGCGAGCTCCGCGGGAACGCCCGGGCCGTCGTCGCGCTCGGCCACCACCCCGTGCTCGCCGTCACGCCGCGCCGAGAGGGTGATGGCACCCTCGCTCTCGATGGCGCCCTGCTGCACCGGCACGAGGCAGACCGCCTGGTAGGTGGGGCTGCCCTGGATCATGGGCACCGCGAGCACCGCCAGGCCGTCGCCGCTGAGGAGCCAGGGCCCGGAGCAGACGAAGGCGGCGTCCACGGCGCCGCGCCGGGTCAGCTCGTTCATCTCGTGGTAGGTCCCGCGCTGGACCACGTCCACCGGGCGCTCCAGCCGCTGGGAGAGCCAGGCCGTCAGGGGGGCGTAGTGTTCGTAGGCCGCGACCGCCGAGAACACCGGCGCGACTCCCACCCGCAGGACACGAACCGCCCGTGCGCCGGGGTGCACCGCCTGCATGGGGGCTTCGAGGCTGACGAAGGGGATGTCATCCTGGCGACCGCGGCCACCCGGGGCGAGCGCGAGCAGAATTTGCGTGAAGACAGGCATGGCGCACCTGGGGCCAAGGTAGCAGGACGCCACCCTGGCCAGCCTCCCGCGCAGCGCGGCCCCCGTGTGCCGGAATTCCGTCGTTTGGCGCCTGACGAGCCCGTTCCCCGCGCATTTCTGCGACGTGGCGTATCATCTTTTTCACACAGGCCTGACGGATTCCCGTCAGAACTGGCGCACCGCGGAGGCCTGAGCCTGCTCGTGGCCGGGGCTGGTGCTGGGTGATGGGGCCTTCACCGGGCCAAAGAGCAGGGCCGTCTCCAGGGGCTGGCCGAGCACGCCGCCCTGGGCCAGGTAGCTGTGGACCACCAGGCGGAACCCGGTCCCGGGGACAGCCCAGGCCCCGAGCACCTCGGAGCCACCCCAGCCCGTGAGGCGCAGCTCCTGGACCTGGCCGAGCCAGGCCAGCCGCACGCGGTCGTCGCGGCAGGGGGGCTGCCAGTCGGGCGCCGGGCTGTCGGCGCATGGGCCGGAGGCCATCAGCCGCTCGCGCACCTCGAGTCCCACCGGCTCCACGGGCTCCAGCGGCTCCAGCGCGCGGCGCAGGGCGCGCAGGTCGCCACCGCCCGGCAGGTCCGCGAGATCGACGGGGTCGTCGAGGGACACGAGCAGCGACGGATCCTCGGCCTCCAGCAGGAAGACCCCCACCACGGGGGAGCGCCACAGCCCTGCCTCCTGGATGTGCTGGGCCACGAAGACCTTTCCGTCCACGGGGTCCCAGCCGAGGACCTCGAGCGCGACGCTCCCCCCGGGGTCGGCCGCCGCGGTGGAGGGGCAGAGGAGCAGGGAGCTGGCGAGGGTCAGGGAGAGCAGGTGGTGGGAGCGGAGCATGGCGGCCTCCCTCGGTGGGGACGCCTGGGAGAGTCGCAAGGTGCGTGCCAGGGCGCCGCAGGCGGCGGGCCAATGGTTCAAAGCAGATTTTCTTCCAACTCCACCTCCGGCGATCCATCTTCCGCCGCGCGCCTGCGTGAAATCGTAGCTCCCGCCGGCGCGGCGATGGATCTTCGGGAACCCCGTCCCCCACGGCATGGTCGACGACATCCCCGGTGAGGTGACCATGCGCCCCGGCCCCCCCCAGCCCACAGACCTGCTGCGAGACCTGCGCCGTGAGGAGCGCTGGCTCGGTGACATCGCGGCCCAGGGCCGCGGCGCCCCCGAGGCCACCGCCGGCCTCGACGCCCTCCTGTCCGAGCTGCGCGCCGCCTTCGCCCTCCGCCGCCGCCTGCAGGCCCAGCTGGCCACCGAGCGCGAGCTTCAGGAGCTGACGGGCGGGATCGTCGTGGATCGCGATGGCGAGGAGCTCACCCTGGACGATGTGGAGCAGCTCAAGGCGGGGTAGCGGCGCGGAGCGCCGACAGCCTCCAGCCTCCCAGGCTATGGTCTCCCCCTCGTGGAGGCTCCCATGCCCGCATCGCGTCCCCTCTGCCTGTTGCCCCTCCTGCTGCTGGCAGCCTGCGATGGCTGCCACCCGGGCGTGACCCCCGACGACACGGGCCAGCCGCCCGGCACCGACGCCTGCGACGACGCGGCCGGCCATGTGCTGTGCGTGGAGGGCCAGGCCATCACCTGCGATGAAGCAGGCGATGTGGCCGCCACCGAGGAGTGCGTCGCCGGCACCTGCGAGGAGGGCGTGGGCTGCGTGGCCTGCGCCGTGGACCTCCAGGATGTTTTCGTGGCCGAGGCCGACGAGGAGAGCACCGGCCTGGTGCTGGTGGTGGACCCGGTGCACCCCGACTCCCACTTCAACGTGCGCCGGCTCACCTCGCGCGCCGTCGATGTGAGCGCCGAGGCGGGGGGCGTCACCCTCACGCTCCTCGGCGACGGCGTGATCCTCTACGAGGGCGGGGGCGGGGAGCTGGGCAGCAGCGTCACCTTCGTCCCCGAGGAGCTCCCGACCACCGTGTTCCTGGCGGGCACCTCCGCCGGGAAGGAGGCCGCCCTCGTGGCCACCCACACCCTCGGCGGCTGCGAGGCGGTGACCGACACCCTCCGGTTGCGCACGGTGGCCGCCCCCGATCTGGCCGGCGAGCCGCTCGACCGCTACCCCGACTTCTCCTTCGTGGACGCCTTCAACGAGGGAGAGCCCGTCTCCGTGGCCGTGGATCCGGGCCTGCTGCCGGACCGCGCGGGCGCCACCGCCGACGTCTACGTGGTCCAGCACCGCGACCTGACCACCTGGGGCAACACCCAGGACCTCACAGACCTCACCGGGGGGGCCGAGACCCTGACGGTGGGCACCACCTCGCTGGCCGACAGCCAGGTGGTGGCCGGCACGCTCGACGGCGGCGATCTCAGCCTGGACTACGACGTGGTGCTCGACTTCGACCGGGACGGCGCCCTGGGACCTGGCGACCTCGTGGATCACCTCTCCGACCAGGATGCCGGCCTGTACGCCTTCATCGACCTCTCCCAGGCCGGGCCCCACGCCGTGGCGCAGGAGACCTACTCCGGCGGGTGGTGGCTCGGGCAGCGCGCCTACTGGCCCGAGGACGTGGCCTCCATGGCGGAGCTCCCCCTGGTGGTGATCAGCCACGGCAACGGCCACGACTACACCTGGTACGACTACCTCGGCGAGCACCTGGCCTCCCACGGCTACGTGGTCATGTCCCACCAGAACAACACCGGCCCGGGCATCGTGACCGCCGCCACCACCACGCTGACCAACACCGACTACCTGCTGGGCAACCTGGGCAGCATCGCGGGCGGCGCCCTGCAGGGGCACGTGGACAGCCACCGGATCGTCTGGATCGGCCACTCCCGCGGGGGAGAGGGCGTGGTGATGGCCTACGATTGGCTGCGGGACGGCAGCTACACCCCGAGCAACTTCGTCGCCCACGATGTCGTCCTCGTCAGCAGTATCGCGCCCACCGTGTTCTACTCCGTCACGGAGTCCGACCCCCACGACGTGGCCTACCACCTGCTCGCCGGGGCCGCCGACGGCGACGTCACCGGCCAGCCCGACTGCACCCAGTGCCAGTTCTTCCGCATCGCCGGGGCCGCCCAGGGCGAGCTGATGGTCACCTACGTGCAGGGAGCCGGGCACAACGACTTCAACTGCTGCGGCTTCGATGACGCCACCGGGCCCGACCAGATTGGGCGGGCGGAGGCCCAGGTGGTGGCCGAGAGCACCTACCTGGCGCTGCTGGACTGGCGCCTGGGCAGCAACGAGGCCGCGGGCGAGTTCCTGCAACGCATGTACCAGGATCTCCACGGCGCCGGCATCGCGGAGAGCACCGTGGTCGCCAACCTCTACCGGCCCGAGCTGGGCTCCGAGGCCCTCGTGCTCGACGATCTGCAGACCGAGAGCGGGCTGGGCGTCTCCTCCTGCGGCGAGGCCGTCTCCTACGACGTCACCAGCCCCGCCGAGGCCCTCTCCCAGGACACGGATGACCGCTTCTCCTGGTCCGCCGGCGATCCCTTGAACGGCATGACCTGGGCCGACGACCGCTTCGACAGCTCCCGGGCCTTGTCCTTCGAGTGGGCCGCGGGGGACGAGGCCTTCATCGAGTGGGAGGTGCCCGCCGGGGAGGGGGACTGGTCCGACTACTCCGTGCTGTCCTTCGCCGCCGCCCAGGTCACCCGCCACCCCAACACCACCGCCCTGGACGGCCCGCTGGACTTCACCGTCACCCTGGTGGACGGCGCGGGCGGGGAGAGCGACGTCTCCTTCGGCGCCTGGGGCGGCCTGTCCACCCCCTACAAGCGCACGGGCAACGGCGCGGGGGCGGGCTGGGCCGACGAGCTGAACACCGTCCGCATCCCGCTGCGGGCCTTCACCGCCTCGGGGGTCGCGCTCGATCTCGCGGACATCGTCGCCGTGCGCTTCAACGTGGGCGGGATCTGGGGCTCCGCCACCGGGCGCGTGGTGGTGGACGACCTGGAGGTGCTGCCATGATCCGCTCCCTCGCCTGCCTGTTCTTCGCCCTCGCTTCCGGCGCCTCCGCCCAGGAGGGGCCCGAGCCCCTGCCGCTGGAGGCTCTGCCCATCGCGGCGGAAGGCCTGCTGGCGGTGGCGCCCTTCACCTTGCAGGAGGCCCGCCCCTACGCCTGGATGCGGGACCACCCGGCGGTCCGCGAGGGGCTGCTCATCGCCCTGGAGGTGAGCCCGGCCCTGGCTCGCCCGCGGCAGACCGCCGAGCCCGTGCTCTACGTGGGGGGGGTGCCGGCCGAGCGCCTGAACGCCGGCTACCCCACGGGGCACCTGCTGGTGATGATCCCTGGCAAGCCGGATCTGTCGGCCGAGCCGGTCTACTTCGGGCACCCGGGCCTGCCCGAGCGCCTCGACGCCGACGACGGGCTGCGGGCCCTGGCCGAGGCCAGGGCCGCGGGGATCGTCGCCTTCTCTGCCGAACAGGTGCGGGCCGCCCAGGCGGCGGGCGGTTCAGCCCTCGCCCTGCGGGACGCCCGCGCCCTGGACCTCGCCATCGCCTCCTGGATCGAGGCCTGGGCGCCGGAGGAGGCCCATCGGGCCGAGGGGCTCAGGGCGCCGTCGCCGTAGACGTCACCGCTCCCCCAGCGCCCCCACGATCGCCTCCGCCACCTGTTCCGCCAGGAGGTGGTTCCCGCGCGGGGTGGCGTGGCCGAACTCGCCGTAGCAGCGGTCCACGAACATGGCGTCGTAGCCCTCCGTGTCCACCGCGTCGTCGAAGGCGCGCTCGTTGTCCACCAGCACCACACCCGGCCCGGGCTCGAGATGGCGCAGCAGGCCCGAGACCGGCTGGCGGGGGTACTGCACCGCCACCAGCAGGATGCCGCGCTCGCCGAGGGTGACGCTCAGGCGCTCGTAGCTGCGGTGGGTGAGGGGGCAGATGGAGGCGCGTTCCAGCTCTTCCCGGCGGGCGTCCACGGCGGCCGCGTGATCGGCGGCGCCGTGACGCTCCAGGAGCATGGCGAGCTCGAACAGGGTGGTCATGCTGTCTTCGCAGCCCTCCTCGATCCAGCGGGCGAGGGCCTCTCCGTCATCGCCCTGCCCCAGCTCGAACAGCATCGCGGTGAGCGTGATCCAACCAGGGTCGCACGCATCGTTCCGCAGCGCGAGCCGTCGCCGGAGCAGCACCGCGGCCTCGCGGGTCCGGCCGACATCGCGGTAGGCCTCGCCCAGGAGATCGTCGAGGCCGTCCTCTGGCACGCGCGGGCCGGGGGCTCCCTCGATCAGGGCGATCGCTTCTTCGGGCGCGCCGCGGTTCCGCAGCTGGAACGCGAGCCGCCGTGTGGCCTCCAGATGGTCGGGGGTGAGCGCGATGGCCTGGCGCAGCAGCTGTTCGGTCCGCGCGAGGTTCTCGCCGGCCGTCTCGTCGGCGCGCTGGGTGGCCCGGTCGGCGGCCACCGCCGCCAGCTCCACCAGCACCGAGCTGGCGGTCGAATCGAGCCGGTGGGCTTCCTGCAGGTAGGTCTCCGCCAGGTCGAGCCGGCCGCTCGCGCGGAGCACGACCCCCAGCTCCTCCCGCAGCCGCGCCGAGCCAGGCCGTCGCTGGACGGCCGTGTGGAGCACCCCCGAGGCGCCGTCGAGGTCCCCCTTGGCCGCCAAGGCCCGCGCGCGCGACAGGGTGAGGCGATCCCGCAGGGAGCCATCGCTCTGGGGCTCGCGCCGTGCCCCCTCCACCTTGATCCAGCGCCGCGCCTCGAGGGGACCGTAGTCCGCCTCCACGGGGCGGCGGATCCGGCGCTCGTGGAGCAGCTGCTTCGCCAGCTTCCAGGTCTTGGACAGCTGCGCCGGGCGCTGGGCCATGGGGGTCTCGTCCCAGGGGATCGCGCCCGTCCAGGTGTCGTTGGCCCCCATCATCGCCGCGACGATGTCGGGGTGGTGGCGGTCGAGGTTGGGCTCGAGCTGGGCGAGCAGCACCGAGCTGTCCACGCCGGGGATCGCGCTGTTGATCACCGCCACCCGCCGCGAGGGCAGCCGCTCCTGCAGCAGCCCCTCCAGCTGGGCGGGCCAGGACTCCTGGCCCCCCATGGCGGTGGTGGACTCGCCGATGCACAGCACCGTGAGGCTCTCCTTCCCATGGAGGAGCTCTGGATCGAAGCTGCGCTGACGCAGCGAGAAGCCCAGCGCCACGGCCCGCAGCCCAAGCTCGAGCGCGAGCAGCAGGACGAGGGCGCCGAGTACGGCGGCCGCGAGGCGTTGGCGCCAGGGATGTCGCATCTGAGGGGGACCACCTCGGTTCTTCAAGGGTATCGCGTCCAGCATGGGAGATCGCGGGTCCGAGGAGTTGGGCCCGTTCCGATAATTGTAAAAATAACAGAAATAGACCAAATCTTGACATTCGCCTTCCGAGCGACGGACACAGGAGAGCGACAGGTACGACGCGCCACCGCGGAGTCCGGCCATGTCCTCCCTGGTGCCTTCCCTTTCCCTGCTGTGGACCCTGGGTTGCGCGCCACCCCAGGGGTCCATCGGGATCGCCACCGAGCCCGTGGTGGACACCGGCGAGACCGGCGGTGCGTTCGCCGGTGAGCGCCTCGTGATCCTGGAGGAGGTCCACAACGCCTCTGGACTCGCCCTCCTCGACGATCCCGCGCTCGGGCCGTCCTTCGTCACCGCGCGCGACGGGGACCTGGAGGACGGCCCCGCGCCCCGCGTGAGCTGGTCGAGCGAGGAGGACGGGCGCCTGCTCGGACAGGCCGGCCCCGATCCCAGGACCATCCCCGGCGAACTCGAGGCCATGACCGCCCGGGGTCAGACGCTGGCCTACCTCGCCCAGCAACACCACCTCGACGCCGCCTCCGAGTACTTCCTGATCGTGGACGGGCAGGTGCTGCCAGTCGCGGATGGAGCGCTGGAGGGAATCATCCGGGAGGAGGCCGCGCACGCCGGACTGGTGGTGTCCGGGCATCTGGTGTGCGAGGGTCTGGCGACCCTGCCGGAGGGCTGGTTGGCGGCCTGCGGGACGCCGCCCGAAGCCCCGGAGGGCACCTTCGGCTACTTCATTCAGCTGGGCTTCGACGGACACCTCATGGGCATCACGGGGCCGCTGCGCGATGAGCAGGGGGAGATCTTCAGCGACTTTCTGGGCAGCCTCGACGTGACCCCCGACGGGCTCCCCCTCGTGGGCGGCTTCCTGAAGCCGGTGGTGTACTTCTTTTCGCCCGACGGCACGGTCCTGCGGCGCCTGGCGAGCCCCATCGATCGGATCGAGGGGATCGCGTTGGACGTGGAGCGCGATCGCGTGGTCGCGGTGCGCGAGTGCACCGGCAGCGACGCGTGCTGCGACGAGGCGCAGGGAGAGGTGACCCTGGCCGTCCTGCCGCCAAGCTGACGGGCGTTCCTGCAGCAGTGGCGCCGCCCCAGGCCTCGGCATGGCAGCCCGTGGCGCTGGCCGGGTGGGTGCTGGTGCAGGTGCACCTGCTGCGGGCCGCCGAGATCGCTGGAGGCGCGTCCGACGGTTGCCCATGACCCTTCACTGAAGGTACCTTCACCGGGAGTGCCGCGCGTGGCGCCGCGCGTGGCTGTGCGTCCGGGACGGACCGGACGCAGGCGTGGGCAGGAGAAGCGCTTTGAGTCGCACCCTCTCTCGTCGTCGAAAGCAGTCGCAGCACCTCCTGCAGCCCCAGGCCGCGCTGGAGCGGCGCCCGGAACGTCTGCCAGAAGCCGCCTTGAAGGCCGAGCTGCATGAGCGTCTCGGCAACGCGCGGGTCGCGGCGCTCGTGGCCGGCGCCCCCGAGAGCGGGCAGGCCCTCTACCTGCAGCACCTGCTCACCCTGGCCCAGTCCACCGAGCTGGACATGGCCGCCTACCTGCCCTGGAACGCCCCTCTCTCCTGGTCGGCCCACGTCCTGCCCTTCTATGAGGTCGCTTTCCACGAGCAGCAGCGCGAAGGCGCACCGGCGCCCGCGCTGGAGGCGGCCCGGGCGGCCGCGCCGGGTGGCGGGCAGCTCGCGGAGCCTGACGCGCAGGAATTCGAGCGCACCCTGACGGGTGCCGGCCCCGGGCGCGCCCCCACTCCGGAGGAGCAGGCCCTGCTGGCCCGCGTCCACGGGCAGGCCGTGCCCGGGATGCGCCTGCACGAGGGTCCCTCCGCGCGGCGCGCGGCTCGCTCCATCGGGGCCCGCGCCTTCGCCGTGGGGCACGACGTCTACCTCGGGGAGCGCGCCGACGTGGCCACCCCCGACGGCGCGGAGCTGCTGGCCCACGAGGCCACCCACGTGCTGCAGGCCCAGTCCCATCGCCTGCCCACGGCGGGCGGCGAGGGGGTCTCGGTGTCCTCCCCCGCCGACTCCCACGAGCGCGAGGCCGACGCCCTCGGCCAGCGCGCCCGCCAGTTGGCCGGCGAGGTCGCCGCCGATCCATGGGGGCTGGGCGACGGCGAGGGGCTCGATGCCGCGGGCCGTGCCATCCTCGATCGACTGCGCGCCGCCCTGCCCGCGCTGCCGCCCGCTCCACCGTCCGCGCTGGTGCGCGAGGGCCTGGTGGAGCTCTTGCGCGGCCGCATGCTCGAGTCCATCTTCGCCCGGCAACAGGAGGGCGGCGACCCCGGCCAGCGCCTCGCCCTGGCCGCCCTGACCCAGCAGGTGCTCTCAGCCGATCCCGGCGCCGACACCCTGGCCCGCTGGGTCGAGCAGGCCGGCGCGCCTGGAGCCGAGGAGCTGCAGACCTGGCAGGCGCGCTTCGCCCCCTACCCGACCTTCGCGGCGGAGATGGGGCGGGAGCTCGCGGGCATTGCCCCCGCGCAGCAGGCCAGCGAGGTGGTCTCGCGCGATGAGACCGAGGGCAGCGCGGCCCCCGCCGGCCAGGACACCGCCGGCGAGGAGCGCCGCCGCCCCAGCGGCCCCGCCACCTTCCGCCAGGGCCAGGAGGTCTGGATCCAGGTAGAGCCCGACCGCTGGCGCCGCGGCATCGTGCAGGAGGTGCGCGAGCCCCAGGAGGATGAAGAAGAGGATCAGAGCTGGGTCGACGAGGCCCTGGCCGACCTGCAGTCCGAAGCGAACGACGGCTGGGAGTACCTGGTCGCCATGGAGGATCTGGAGGGCTGCTCCGAGCAGGCCGTCATGTCCGACGACCTGCACGACGCCGAGGCCCTGGGCAACCCCGGCCCCACCCTGCCCGGCCCCGTGGACGAGGTGGACGAGCCCGAGGAGCCCCAGACCGAGCCCGGACAGGGCCCGGACGCGGCCGCCGACGAAGAGGGCCAGGAGCTGGACGGCGAGGGCGAGGAGCAGGGCGAGGGCGAGGGCGGGAGCGGCGAAGAGGGCGGCGAAGAGGGCGGCGATCTCGACGCCGCGGGCGACTTCCCCATGCTCTCCCTGCCCGGCGAGGGCGGCTTCAGCGTGGATCCCGGCATGAGCATGGATCCCGGCTCGGCCGGCGGCATCTCCCGGGAGCAGGACGCCTACTACGAGGGCCTCTACGGGATCTCGCTCTCGGACGACATCGCCGACGGCAACGCCTCCATCGACGAGCTGGTCTGCTCCATGGGCGACGAGATGAGCTCGGTGGCCGACATGGCTGTGGATCTGGACGCCCAGGGCTCGGACGCGGTCTCCTCGGCCCAGGCCGACATGGGCGACGCCGCCTCCGCGGTCCAGGACCAGGTCGCCGCCGGCAGCGTCGCGGCCCAGGACACCGCCCGGGGCGCGGCCGACGTCGGCACCTCCGCGGTGGACGAGGCCGCCGCCACCGCCACGGCCAGCATCGACGACATCTCCACCCAGCAGCAGGCGAACCTCGACCAGATGGCCTGCGACCTCGAGCTGGAGGTCCAGGGCCGTCAGGCCCAGTACGCCGAGCAGATCGACACCTTCATCCAGACCGAGCGCGACGCCCTGCAGGCGCGGCTCGACGGCGCCATCCAGGCCCTCGAGGCCGAGGCCACCGAAGAGGAGGCCGAAGGCCGGGCCCAGGGCCAGGCCTACTCCGGCTCCTTCTCGGGCGCAGCCAGCGAGGCAGAGCGCATCGCCGCCCTGTTCACCTCGGCCAAGATCAAGAAGCGCTACGCCAAGGCGCTGCGCCGCATCGCCCGCGCCTCCATGGAGGATCTGGACGCCCAGATCGGCGAGCCCTCCCGGGTCATCTCGGGCGATCTGCACAACCCCACCATCGCCCAGCTCTGGCCATCGCTCGAGCCCCACGGGCGGGAGGTCGCCGCCGTCGCCGAGCGCAACCGGCAGGAGGCCACCACCGCCGCCACCACCTTCCGCGGCCTGACCACCAGGGCGGCCCAGGAGCAGACCGACGCCACCGCGGCCAACGAGGAGGCCGCCCGGCAGACCGTGGACGCCGCCGCCACCGCCACGGATCAGAACACCGAGGCCATGCGCCAGGCCGACGTGCAGCGCACCGATGATGCCGCCGCCCAGGTCACCGAAGAGCGCCGCCAGCAGTTGGCCCAGCTCCAGCAGCTCATGGGCGGCAGCCAGCCGCGCGGGCCCGCATCGCGCGAGTGGTCCGAGTACGTCGGCCAGTACCAGGCGCGCGTCGCCGAGGAAGAACAGGCCACCCGCGACGCCATGGCGGAGGAAGCCGCCCTGCGCCAGGAGTTCGCCGAGGGGCACGCCGACGAAGTCTGCCAGGAGGCCCAGGACTCCGCCGACGCCCTGCTGCAGAGCACCGCGGACGACACCACGGCCTTCGCCCAGGACGTCCAGGAGGGCACCACCGCCACCAACGTCACCCTGGCTGACATGCGCGACCTCACCGCCGAGACCGCCACCGAGGTCTACGACGCGGCGGTCGAGCGCAGCCAGGCCGCCATGGATCTGCTGCAGAGCGACGGCGAGCGCTTCTTCCAGCTCCGCGTCCAGCAGAACATCCAGGCCTACGGGCAGCGGGTGGACGCCCAGATGACCGAGATGACCGGCCACATGCAGCAGGAGCTGCAGAGCGCCGGCGGCCAGGCCCAGGCCGAGGAGAAGTCGGATCGCGAGCGGCGCCAGGACGACTGCTGGGGCGGCGTGGACTACACCTGGGGCACCGACGAAGAGCGCCTCATGCGCGGCGTCTCCGGGGTCACCAAGGTCCAGGGCTACGCGCTGCAGTACGAGTTCCAGCAGCAGCACGGCGAGACCCTGCGCGAGGCCATCATCGACGACACCTCCGGGTCGCTGATGCGCTCCCTGCTGGCCTGGATCGGTGGCGACCAGGTGGTCGCGGCCCGCGAGGCCATGAACTACGCCAACGAGGGCATCTTCGGCCCCGACTCCGAGACGGTGGAGATCGCCCTGCGCGGCGTGTCCGAGGAGAACCGTCAGGCCCTCGCCAACGACGAGGGGTTCCAGAACGCGCGCGCCCAGCTGCAGCAGCGCTACACCCGCAACTACGGCGCCGGTCACAACCCCGACTACGACGCCATGCTCGTCCTGTCGGACACCAGCCGCTCCCGCGACTCCGCCCTGATGATGGCCGACGCCATCCGCCTCGAAGACGCCATGGACCACCCGGGCACCGACGAGGCGGCGGTCTACCGGATCCTGGGCCAGCGCGACCAGGAGGGCAACGAGCAGCTCGCCCGCGCCTTCGCCGAGTACCACTACAACCGCTGGCTCACCCACCAGAACGGCGGCCGCTCCTGGGAGCAGCTCTCCGACGAAGAGCGCGACCAGTACGCCCAGAGCCTGCTGCGCAACAACATCCAGGACGAGTTCTCGCGCCACGAGCAGGACCGCGCCGAGGCCCTGCTGGCCGGCAACCAGGGCGCCGCCATCGCCGCCCAGCTCGAGGGCGCCGCCTCCGGGTCCAACGACATGGAGGCCGCCACCCAGGCCATGTCGTCCCTCAACCAGGGCCGCACCGGTGGCTGGCTCGATCAGGCCGACTACGCCGAGCGCCGCGGCGAGTTCATGGCCACGGTCTCCACCTACCAGAACGACGACGTGAGCCGCGATGCGCGCCGCGACCAGTTCTACCACTCCAACGACCGCGACCGCCGCCAGCAGGTGGCGAGCGACTGGGACACCAACCGGTCCACCACCCGCGACTACATCGCCGACGAGTTTGGCGACGGCGAGACCACCGGCGACACCGACGCCTCACGGCGCGACCGGGGCTTTGGCAACTCCGACGAGGTGGACGAGCGCATCCTGCTCGACCAGTTCGACCGCGGCCAGGCCGACGAGCGCGATCTCATGCAGGCCGGCATCGACGGGCTGGGCACCCGCGAGGTGCACGTCCGCGCCGCCCTGCAGCAGATCGTGGACGAGCGGGACGCCAACGTGCGCCTGGCGCGCCTGAACTCGCTGGGTGCCTTCTGCTGGAACTGGGTCGACACCGAGGTCTCCGAGGGGCGCATGTTCCCGGAGGAGCGCCAGCGGCTGGTGCGGGAGAGCGCGGGCCAGCTCGGCGGCCTGCCCGCCTACATCCAGCAGCTCGAGGAGCAGCAGTACACGGGCCTGCGCCGCAACATCCAGGGCATCATGCTGGCCCTGAACTGGGAGACCGACGGCGGCGAGCAGTTCGACATGGAGCTGCTCATCGTGCGCGCCACGGTGCGCGAGCAGAACGTCAACGACCTCTACACCTACGCCCGCCAGCAGTTCCTCTCCATGATGAGCGAGGGCGACGAGAACTCGCCCGACGACGCCAGCGCCGTCTCCGAGTTCACCCACCGCACGCCCGAGGAGGCCAACGCGCTGCTGGCGCGCCAGGCCGGCCAGACCACCGACGAGACCGCCGGTGAGGGCGGGGTGCGCGAGCTGTCCTGCGACGATCAGCTCCGCGCCCACCTCCAGATCGTGGACCGCCTCTACCACGAGGGCAAGCAGGGCGACGCCCAGGCCACCACCCCCTGGTTCGACGCCGACGGCTGGCTGATCATGGAGCCCGGGGCCACCTCCCCCTCCAGCGCGGTCAGCGCCGCCTGGACCCGCTTCCAGGACGCCGCCCGCCGGGTCGACGTGGCCAAGTCCGATCTGGACGAGCACGAGCGCGCGCTCATCAACGCCATCACCATGGTGGTGGGCATCATCGCGGCTATCGCCATCGCCGTGGTCAGCCTCGGCTCCGCCTCCGCCGCCTCCGCCGCCCTCATCGGCGCCTGCATCGCCCTGGCGTCCGGCGCCATCACCGTCACGGTCAACCTGGCCATCGCCGGCGACCGCTACGGCGCCGAGAACATGCTGATGGACATCGGCCGCGCCCTGGCGGACGCGGCGGTCAACGTGCTCACCATGGGCGTGGCCCAGATGGCCGCCGTGAAGCGCGTGCTGGAGTCCCTCTCCAGCGTCAACGTCGGCATGCGCTTCCTGGTGGAGGCCGCCCGCGGCCTGCCGGGCGAGCTCACCAACGTGCTGTTCAACGAGTCCCTCTGGGACCGCGGCGCCTTCGACGACATGGCCACCCAGCTCCTGCTCGGCCTGTTCGCCTCGGGCGCCGGTGGCACCCTGTCCAACCGCACCCAGGCGCTCACGGGCATCGAGGGCAGCGCCCGCAGCCTGGATCGCATCCTCGGCCAGGTCTTCGACAACTTCTTCTCCACCCTGGCGGATCCCCGGCAGTGGGAGAGCGAGGACTTCGGCTGGCAGCTCCTGCAGGCCGTGGCTCAGGGGATCGTCTCCGGCGCCGTGGCCAACGGCATCCGCAGCAACCTCGTCGCGCGGCTCAACTCCAGGGACATGGGCGAGGCCGACTGGGCCCGGGTCCAGGCCCTGGAGGGCGAGGAGCGCGCCTGGATGCTGGAGCACCTCGACACGCGCCACGCCGAGGCCCTGCAGCAGGCCAACCCCAGCCTGCACGCCCAGATCTATGGGCCGCCCAGCAGCCCGGCGCCCAACCTCACGCCAGCGGACGACCAGGACCAGACCACCCTGCCGCCGCCCGACGCCGACGCGGACCAGACCACCCTGCCGCCGCCCGACGCCGACGCGGACCAGACCACCCTGCCGCCGCCCGATGCCGATCAGGACCAGACCACCCTGCCGCCGCCCGACGCCGATCAGGACCAGACCACCCTGCCGCCGCCCGACGCCGATCAGGACCAGACCACCCTGCCGCCGCCCGACGCCGATCAGGACCAGGCCGTGCACCCCGCCGCCCCGGACCAGGCCGTCGTTCCGCCCGCCGACCCCACCCGCATCCAGGCCGATCAAGCGAGCCGCTGGGCCGAGGTCCAGGGCGCCGATGTCCTCGGCAACCCGCTGGACGCCGGCACCACCGCGCGGCTCGAGGCGCTGGGCTACATCGTCCAGAGCAACGGTGTCATCCGTCGGCCCAACGGCGAGGGCGGGGGCGAGAACCTCCCCATGCTGCGGGTCGTGGACGGCGTCATCACCGCCGACTCCACCCGCCGCCGCGCCCCCACGGACACCCCCGCCGTGGACGCGCCGGCCACAGACACGGGCGTCACCCCCCACGCGGACGGCGACGAGACGACGGCCCCCCGCACCCACGCCGAGATCAGCGATGCGGTCCGCGCGAGCACCGAAGGCCGCTCGCGCCAGCAGGACTCCAACGACCCCGAGGTGCTCTACCGCCAGGCCGCCGAGGCCGACGTGGAGCTGCGCTCCGCCACCGAGCGCATCGCCGAGGCCACGGGCGGCGACGCCATGTTCCCGCCCGGGCTCAAGGGGCGCGAGCGGGCCACGGAGAAGGCCGAGACCGAGTACGGCGGCGACTGGTCCCAGATCACGGATCTGTCCCGCTCCTCCATCCAGTACGACTCCATGGACGCCCTGTACCGGGGCCTGGAGACCCTCTCCTCCGACTTCGAGGTGGTCCGGATCAAGGACCGCTTCCAGAACCCCACCGCCGGTGGCTACCGGGACATGCTCTTGAACGTGCGCATGTCCAACGGCCACGTGGTGGAGGTGCAGCTGCACCTGCGCGACATCCTGACCGTCAAGAACGGGCGCGGGCACGCCATCTACGAGGAGATCCGCGCCATCGACGCGGCCGTGGCCCGCGAGGGGCGCGACTACACCCCCGAGGAGCGCGCCCGCCAGGCGGAGCTGACCGCCGAGTCCGAGGCGCTCTACAACGAGGCCTACCAGCGGGCCCAGAGCCACGGCCTGGGCGACGAGAGCGCCACCGGCCTGGCCGACGCCCACGCGCCGCGCCCCGTGGTGGACCCCGACGCTCCGGCCCTCGACACCCCGGCACCCGACGCGGACGTCACCCCCCACCCGGACGCCGACGCCGGCGTCACCCATCCACCGGCGGACAGCGATGCCCCGGTCGCCGACCCCGACGCCCCACGCAGCACGGGCCGCCCGGACCTGGACGCCGAATTGGCCACCCGCCGGGCCGAAGGCGGCCAGGAGGCGGTGACCCACCTGGTGGAGGGCGCCTCCTCGCCCGAGGAGGCCGCGCGCCGCATGCAGCTCATGCGGGACTTCGAAGCGATCATGCACATCGATCCCGCGGACATGACGGCCGAGCAGCGCGACACCGTGCTGCGCGCCCAGTCCGAGCTGCAGCGCGGGATGGTCGACGCCACCGAGATGCGCAAGGTGATCCCCGAGTCCACCCTGCGCGGCCTGCTCTCGGGCGACTACAGCCCGCACGTGGGCGGCTCCGTGGCGGATGCGCGCAACACCGAGGGCCTGACCCCGGCCGAGATGGTGCAGCGCCTGGGCCTGGACTACACCGACGAGCACGGCAACCAGCCCTACATGCGCCCCGGCGACGACGGCGTCATGCGGCCGGTGGACGAGGTCATCACCCTGGACATGCCCATGACGGACGAGCTGCGCGACCGCGCGCGGATCCCCATGGACGAGGCCATGATCCAGCACGCGCAGGACTCCTCGGATCCCGAGGTCCGGCGCCTGTACGACGAAGGCCGCCTGCTGGGCGGCGAGTGGCAGAACGTGCGGCGCGACGCCACCACGGGCGAGCGCGACGCCACCAACCCCTACGCGGGCCACGGCGCCACCATGACCGCTCCGGCCACCGCGGCCGACGCCCCGGCGCGGGTCAACCAGGAGCTGCAGATCCCCACCAACCGAGCGGCGGGCGACAGCGGCGCGGCCATCCCGCCGGGCAGCCAGCTCACCTACCGCGGCCCGGACGGCGAGCCCGTGGTGCTGGCCCGCTACGACGGCATGGTGGACGGCCGGCCCCACTGGACCGTCTCCGACGACATCCCGCCCGCGCTCCGGGCCCGCCTGCTGGGAGACAGCATCGCCCCGGTGGACAGCTCGGCCACCGTCACCCCGGGCCACCCCGACGCGGACACCACCCCGGCCGTGGACCCCGATCTCACGCCCGCCCGCGACACCGGCACCCCCGACGCCGACACCAGCGTGGGGCTGGACGCCGCCGGCCACCCCCTGACCGACCCGGCCCACCGCGTCGTCGACCCCGACGCGGCGACCCTCGCCCTGGCGGGCCCCGACGAGGCCGCCACCCCCCGCACCGACGAGGACTCCTCGGTGGCCCCACCGTCCTCCGATGAAGAGGGCACGACGCCGCGGACCGACGCGCCCACGGTGAGCCCGGACGCCGCGGTCACCGATACGACCCCGCGCGCAGGGCCCGAGCTCACCCCCCCCGAGCCCGGCCGCCCCGTGACCGAGCCCCGGCCCGGTGAGACCCCGCTCATCGGCCTGCACACGGACTTCTACGATCCTACGGCCTCGGCGGAGGATCTCACGGCCCAGCTCGGCCGGGAGGGCGTGCCGCGGCAGCAGCGGCTGACCGACTCCGAGCGCCAGGCCGAGTCCGGCTTCGCCGACTGGGTGCAGGCCAACCCCGAGCGGGCCCGCCAGCTCGCGCTCCAGATCGCGCAGGGGATCGGCAGCGCGGACCAGCCCATCTTCGAGGTCGACGCCATGAAGCGCCTGATGCCGGAGTACGGCACCGGTGGCCGGCCCGCCGACGACGCCGAGCGGCAGTACCGGCTCGAGCAGAACCACGCGCTGCACCCGACCGCCGTGGCGGTGGCCAGGCTCGCGTTCATGGCGCGCCTCGACCAGCTCGCGGCGCTGCCGGACGGACACCCGCTCAAGCAGATCTTCGTCACCAGCGGAGGCTGCGCCGCTGGCAAGGGCGATCTCACGGGCATCGTGAAGGACGCCCTCGCCGACCAGGCCACCTTCGGGGCCGTGTGGGACGCCGCCGGGGAAGGCGACGCGCTCGAGAACGGCTGGATCCTCGCCGCGGCCCGCGAGCGGGGCATCCGGGCGGTGTTCGGCTACGCCGAGGCCGACCCCACGACCCGCTACCAGAGCGTCCTGGAGCGCGCCGGCGGCAGCGGCCGCGTGGTCGACGTCATGACCTTCATCAACTCCTACGTGGACGGCGCGGCCGAGATGCGGCGCTTCATGGAGTCGGACGAGTACCGCGACGCCGTCGCCGCCGGCGAGGCCGCCGCCTTCGGCATCGCTCCGGGCGAGTTCAACCGCGCCTCGCTCACCGATCGCAGCCAGAAGGCCTACCCGGACGTCCGTCCGCTCAACCCGAGCGGTCCGTTCGAGGCCCAGCACGTG
>JBDRKM010000497.1:0-12174 GCA_043814015.1 Pseudomonadota bacterium | reverse complement strand
CTGAACCCCTCGCTGCAGGCCTCCCTGGTGCTGCTGTCCATCATCGGCGCCATGGTCATGATGGTCATCGGCAACAACCTCGCGCGGGCCTTCACCCTCGTGGGTGCCCTGGCCATCATCCGCTTCCGCACGCGCCTCAAGAGCCCCTGGGACATCACCTTCATCTTCTTCGCCCTGGCCAACAGCATCGCCTGCGGCGTCTTCGCCTACCGGGTCGCCATCCTGGGCGTGGCGGTGGCCTCTCTCGCGGTGCTGGTGCTGCAGGCCACCATGCTCGGGCGCGCGCGCGACCGGGCCGTGCTGCTGCGCTGCGATCTGGCGGCCTACGAGGTCCGCGAGGAGGCCATCCTCCCCGTGCTCGGCGCCCACCTCAGGAGCTTCTTCCTGGTGGAGGCCCGCTCCCTGCGCTTCGGCGAGACCCTCTCCTACCGCTACCGGGTCGAGCTCAAGGATCCGGGCGGCACCGCGGCCCTCCTGAGCGCCCTGTCCGACGTGGAGGGCGTGGAGCGCGTGGTCATCCACACCGAGCCGGACGGCACGGGCGAGACCTCCTGACCTGGGTGGTTTCAGGGTGATAGGCTGGCGGCTTCCCCCACCCCCGCACCGATGCCCGCCTCCTCCCTGCGCGCCCCCCACGCCCTGCCCGCCGTCGCCGCCATGGCGCTGGCTGGCTGCTGGGGGAACAAGGACCTCAGCTACCCGCCCGGCCTGGAGCCCCTCGAGACCAACGTGGCCCCCTGGCCCGAAGGCTCCGCGGACGAGCCGTACCCCGAGGCCCTCGAGCTGGTCAGCGGCGAGGGCGACCTGCTCTGGGCCCACGGCCGGGGCTACGTGCACGCCCCCCTGGCCACCACCTGGGAGGCCCTGCGCCAGCTCGACGTGGACGTGGACCGCCGCCGCGTCGCGGAGTGGTCCTGGACCTGGGACGTGCCCCAGGACTACGACTACTGCTACCGCATCCACGTGCTGGTGCAGGACCTCATCGACCTGGAGTGGGACATCGACTGGCACCACGGCGTGGTCAACGGCGATCTGGGCGACCCGGAGGCGGTCGGCATCCGCTTCTTCAAGAGCGAGGGCACCTCGCTCATCGACCTGCAGGCCGGCTCCATCTCCGCCTTCCGCATCGACGACGAGACCACGGCCATCGAGCTCATCGAGCAGCTCGACGCCCCGGCCACCGGCGAGGAGGACCTCACCCAGTACCTCTCGGACCTCTTCGACGACACCGTGGCCTTCTCCCACGGGCGGCCGCTGCCGGAGTATCCGGAGGAGTAGGGGCCCGCCCGTCCTTCCGAGGTATCCCCCCCATCGCGCTACAGGATCGGGAGGTATCCCCGTCAGTTCGCCACGTTCAGCTTCGCCAGATCGGCGAACAGGTCCATCAGCGCCGCGCGCCCGCGGAACCCCACCATCTGCCCCACGCTCTTGCCGTTGTGCAGCACCTGCAGGGTGGGGATGCCGCGGACCCCGAAGGCCTGGGCCAGCGCCGGCTCCTCGTCCACGTTGACCTTGGCCACCTTGACCTGGCCGGCGTAGCTGACGGCCAGCTCCTCGAGCACGGGGCCGATCTGGCGGCAGGGGCCGCACCAGGGGGCCCAGAAGTCCACGACGACGGGCTCGGCGGCGTTCTTGACGTCCTTCTCGAAGGAGGCGGTGGTGACGTTCACGGGCTTGGTGGTCATGGTGGGCTCCTGGGGTTCCGGGTTGGTTTCGCCTGCTGGAGCCGCCATGGGGCGCCAGTGTTTCGTCACCGATCCCTGACAAGCGGCGCTGGCCCTTGAATCCTGTCAGGTCTATAACAGAAGGTCCCGTCAGCCCCGCCGAGCCGCCGCGTGACCGAGCCGCACAGCCAGCCCAGCGCCCCCACCGAGGAGTCGGCCGAGGTGCGCGCCTGGATGGAGCGCCGCTTCCTGACCGTGGTCTCCCACCAGCTCAAGTCCCCCCTGGTGGCCGTGCGGCAGTACCTCGATCTCCTCCAGGACGACGCGGCGGCCCGCCCCGAGGCCGCCCACACCCAGCCCTGGATCGGCCGCTCCATCGTGCGTCTGGATGAGGCCCTCGCCATCGTCGAGGACTGGCTCGCCCTGGCGCGGGTCGAGGCGGGCGCCCTGATCCATCCCGGCGCCAGCACCGAGCTCACCGCCCTGCTGGAGGAGCTGGTGGGCGACGCCCGCGATGCCGCCGCGCCCGGGCAGATCTGCGTCCACCTGGAGCACCCCGGGGTCGGCATGTGCGTGCGCGGCGACCGCTCCAGCCTGGCAGCGGCCCTCTCCCACGTCATCGACAACGCCATCCGCTACAACCGCCCCGGCGGCTCGGTCTTCGTGCGCTGCCATCCCCCCGCCACGGACGCGCGGGGTCCGGAGCAGGCCTGCGTCGAGATCGCAGATTCCGGCATCGGCATCCCGCACAGCTTCCTGCCCCAGCTGTTCCAGGAGTTCCACCGCGCCCGCTCCGCCGCCAGCCGCGACATCCCCGGCACGGGCTTGGGGCTGGCCATCTCCAGCCGCATCGTGAGCGAGCTCGGCGGGCACATCGCGGTGGAGAGCGTCGAGGGCGAGGGCAGCACCTTCCGCCTCTACCTCCCCCTGGCCGCCGGGTAGGATGCCGGCCGCGGTCCTCCTCGCGCTGGTGGGCCTGCTCGCCAGCCCCACCACGGCGCTGGAGCCCGGAGAGGACGGCCTGGCCCCCGCCGGTGCCGTGGTGGCCTGCGCGCCCGACGAGGCCCGCCACGAGGAGCGCTGGGAGGCCGGCCGCGTCCGTGAGCGCGGCCCCTGCGCCGACGGCCTCGCCCAGGGCGGCTGGACCTCCTGGTATCCGGACGGCACCCGCGCCTGGCGCGGCTGGCTGGAGCAGGGCGCCCTCGAAGGCCGCTTCGACGCCTGGTTCCCCAGCGGCGAACGCCGCGCCCGCGCCTCCTACGCCGGTGGGCTGCTGGAGGGCATGGCGCTCACGTGGTGGGATACCGGCCGCATGCGCGCCGTGGGCCGCTACGAGGCCGGCCAGGCCCAGGGCTGCCACACCACCTGGCGCGCGGACGGCCACCTCGCCGCCCGCGGCGCCTACGTGGACGGCCTCCGCGTCGGCCGCTGGCTCACCTGGGACGAAGACGGGCATCGCCAGGTGGAGGAGCTCGACGGCAAGCCCAGCACGGGGCGCTGCTTCAGGCTGCTGTTGCCGTAGGTTCGAGGTGCGCTCCGCGGTTGTCGTGGCTATCGTAGCGCCCGCCGTGGAGGAATCATGCGCGCGATCCTGCTCTTCCCGACCCTGCTGCTGGCCGCCTGTGGCCCCGCGCTCGAGCCCGAGGTCTCCGTGAACCCCGTCTGCAGCCTCTCCGCCGTGGTCACCTGGACCACCAGCGACCCAGCCTCCTCCTGGGTGGAGGTGGGCCAGGAGGGTGAGGCCGCCTTCCGCGTGGGCGACTACACCGCGGTCACCGAGCACCGGGTCATCGTGGTGGGCATGCATGCCGAGGAGGGCTACCAGCTCGAGGCGCTCTCGGTCACGGAGGGCGGCCGCGAGCTGCGCGCCGAGGCCTACGACTTCGCCACCGGCGCCATCGACCCGGCCTACCTGCAGCCCGCCATCCACATCCCCGACCCGGCCGCCATGCAGCCCGGCTGGACCATCGCCAACGCCTCCACCGGCTCCTACACCCCCATCACGCCCGTGATCTTCGACGAAGGCGGGCGCCTGGTCTGGTACTACGTCCACGACGGCGATGACGGCGGCGCCGACATGGTGATCTCCTGGCTCCCCGAGAGCCGCGAGGTGCTGGTGGGCCCCCACGTGGCCGCGGGCGACCGCCCCTTCCAGATGGATCTGGCGGGCGAGGTGTCCTGGCTGGGCCCCGAGCAGCCCGGCGAGCCCGATCTCCTCAACATCCAGGACGGCCAGCTGCACCACGTCTGGACCCGCCTGGAGAACGGCGACACCGTGACGGTCATCGCCGATCAGCGCGAGCTGGACGGCGACCAGGTCCAGGGCGACCGCGTGGTGGAGCTGACCCCGGAGGGCGAGGAGGCCTGGTCCTGGAGCGCCTTCGACCACCTGGTGTACGACCCGGACGACGTCTTCATGGGCATCTGGTGGACCCACCTCAACAGCGTGAACCTGGATGAGGCCGAGGGCCTGGCCTACGTGAACTCCTGGGTCCAGGCCAAGGCCTGGAAGATCGACCGGGCCAGCGGCGAGATCCTGTGGACCCTGGGCGAAGGCGGCGACTTCGCCCCCGACCCCGACGCCGACGAGCCCTGGTTCGCCAACGCCCACAGCTTCGATCCCATCGGCGACGGCCACTACCTGTTCTACGACAACGGCGACAGCGAGCGGCACTGGTCCCGGGTGGTGGAGTACGCGCTCGACGAGGGCACCCTGCAGGCCGAGCTCGTCTGGCAGTACCCGGAGGAGCCCGACGACGACCGCTGGTACGTCATGTCCGGCGGCGACGTGGACCTGCTGGGCAACGACAACCTGCTGGTGGTGGCCAACGAGCGCATCATCGAGGTCACACGCGAGCGCGAGATCGTCTGGCAGCTCACCTGGCAGCCCACGGCGCAGCTCGCCGAGCTGCGCTCGTACCAGGCCTCGCGCATCCCGTCGCTGGTGGAGCCCATCGAGTAGGGCCGCGCGGGCCGGTGCGCTCACCTTGGATCGCGGGCGGAGCCCCGCACTGCGGGGGCCTGCCCCGCGCGCGGCGGGCGGCTACCACCCCGGCACCGCGATCACCGGCACAGCCTCGATCTCTTCGCGCAACACCGCCGCCCAGGCCCCCACATCCTCCGCTGTATCCAGCAGGGGCACCCCCAGGGCGGCGGCCAGGACGGCGCCGCGACCCGGCTCCGTCACCCATGCCGGCGCCACCACCGCGTCCACGCTGCGGCCGAGGCGCGGGGCGTCCTCGGGGGCCAGGGGCTCGTCCAGCAGCAGCACGTCCAGATCCGCGTCCTCGCCGTGGAGCGCGGCGAAGCGCCGCGCCAGCGCCGCGGCGATGGGGCCGCTCGGCCCGTCCTCCTCCGGATCCACCACCAGCACCACGCTGACGCGAGCATCGCCCAGCACCGGCGCCAGGGCGGCGAGCGCGGCGTCCAGGGCGGCCTCGTCGTCCCAGTGGGGCCAGCAGAGCAGGCGGAAGGGGTGGTTGGTGGCGAGCGGCCAGGGGGCCCCGGGGCCGTCCTCGGCGCGCTCGGCCTCCACACCGGGGAGGGGCTCCACGGCCAGGCCCAGGCGGGCCGCCAGCTCGCGATGCCGCGCGCTGTGGGCCCCACCCACGGGCAGCCAGGCCTGCACGGCGGCGAACAGACGCGGTTCATCGTGCAGGCGCATAGGCGCGTCCAGCACGGCGAAGCCGGGGAGGGTGCCGGCCCAGCAGGCGCGACCGGCGATGGCCGCCAGGGCCACGCGCAGCTCCTCCGGCTGGAGCCCCATGACGGGATGGCCGCGCACCAGCAGGGTGGCGCCCTCCTCCCCGGCGTGGGCCTCCAGCCAGCGCTGCACGGCCGCCTGCCAGCGGTCGGGCCGTTCGCGGGCGGGCACCACCAGGACGGTGCGGCCGAGGCCCGCGGGCAGGGGCACCGGGGCGCCCCGCAGCAGGTCCGGGAAGCCGGAGATCCCGTGCTCCTCGAAGCCAGCGGCGTAGCCTCGCCACCACCAGACCCGGTTCAGGCGAATGATCATGGCTCCGAGGTCGGCGACCACGGTGGCCGCGGTCTCGGCGTAGCTGCCACCCAGGGCGTCCAGGGGCGCGAGATCGAGCGCGGCGAGCTGATCCGCGGCGGCCCGCACCACGGGCAGCGCGTCGGCCCACCGATCGAGGTTGGCGTGGATGCCCGCCAGCGTCAGGGCGTCGGTGCCGGGCCAGCGGGCCAGCAGACCCGGGTGCTTCCGGAAGAAGCGCACATAGGCCTGGGCCACGGTGTGCTGGCGGCGCTCCAGATCCGCGAGCGTCAGGGTGTGGCGGTGCAGGGCGCGGGCCTTGGGGTGGTACAGCACCCGGTAGCCCAGGCGCTCCAGGCGCACGCCGAGGTCGGTGTCCTCGCAGCCGTAGCGGCGGAACTGCTCGTCGTAGCGG
This sequence comes from Pseudomonadota bacterium, assembly GCA_043814015.1. Classification (GTDB taxonomy): domain Bacteria; phylum Myxococcota_A; class UBA796; order UBA796; family JAFGLY01; genus JBDRKM01. The sequence goes on along the minus strand of JBDRKM010000497.1, from coordinate 6,101 downwards.
CCCGCCTCGTCCACCGCGGCCGCCGCCACGCTCACGTTGCAGGTCCAGAAGTGCATCCCGTCGTACAGGCGGCCGGCCTCCAGCTTCGCGTAGGAGAAGACCTCGTCGCTGCCCTCCAGGTAGCGCATGAGCGCGGCGCCGAGGGCCGCCTGCGGCTGCTCGAAGGTGCCGAGCACGGCAATCTTCTCGCCCGGATGCGCGGCGTGGGCCGCGAGGTGCTGCGCGATCATGTCCGGAAACGCGATGGTGTCGTCGTTGGGCAGCAGCACCAGCCGGCCCCGCGCGGCGGCCAGGCCCGTGTTGCGGGCGGCGGCCAGGCCGCCGTTCTCGCGGCGCAGGTGGGTCAGCGGGACGGGGAAGGTCAACCCCGCCAGGGCGGCGTCGGTGCCGTCGCTGCAGCCGTCGTCCACCAGCACGATCTCGAAGGTGCCTGGGGGAAGGAGCTGGCGACAGAGGGCCCGCAGGCTCTCCTGCAGCACGTCCGCGCGGTTGTAGGTGCACAGGATGACCGACAGCTCGGGGCGCTCCAGATCCGCCGGCTCCCCGGCCAGGGTCACCAGGCGCCCGTCGTCGCGGTTGCCAGCCTTGGCGGCCTGGACGTCCGCCACCTCCACCATGACCAGGGGCTCCCGCACGTGGCCGACGGCGCCCTCGGCCCGCAGCTGGCGGTACAGGGCCAGCTCCACCGGGGAGAAGGCGGTGGTGGCGAGGCGCCCAGCCGCGGCACGGGTCAGGGCCGCGCTGGCCTGCCAGAGGGGGGGCGGGGTCTCGCCGGCGGGGTCCAGGGTGCGGGCGAAGCCACCCTGCTCACGGGTCAGGGCCATGCGGCCGAGCACCATGCCGTGCTCGGGGTGCTCCTCGAGGGCGGCCACCTGGTGGGCCAGGCGGTTGGGCAGGGGCCGCACGCGGGGGTCGGACCAGGCCACGAAGGGGGCCGCGGAGGCGGCCAGGCCAGCCTGGAGCGCGGCGCCGCGGCTCCAGGTGGCGGCGCGGATCAGCTTCGCTCCGGGCGCGGCCAGATCGCCCGCGCGGGTCGCGTCCAGCACGATCAGCTCGGCCTGCACCCCGCGCTGGGCCCCGAAGTCCTCCAGCAGGCGCGGCAGGAGGGCGCGGGTGCTGTCGTCCACCAGGGTGATCTGGGCGATCTCGGGCAGGCGCCCACCGGCCGGCCGGGCGACGGGGCGCTCCTCCCGGTGGCCGGCCTCGGCGCACAGCGCGGCGTAGAGCGCCAGCGCCTCGGCCGGGACCTCCACCGCGGGGGGAGGGCGGCGCAGCTTCTTGTCCGGGAAGGAGGCGTCGATCCCGGCGCCGGTGAGCTGGCCGAGGCGGGCCAGCCCCTCCGCGGTCAGCACCTGGTCGAAGTGCAGGAACAGCCAGTCCCCACCCGCGCGGCGCCGCTCGGCCAGCACGGCCCGGTACATGGCGGTCCACAGCCGATAGGCGTGATCCAGGTCCAGGTGGACATCGTGCAGGTAGGCGGCCTCCTTGACCTCCTCCAGGATGCTGCGGGCGGTCAGCGCCGGGTGGCGGAAGACGCAGACGAAGGCGGCGTCCTGCAACCAGGGGCGCCAGGCGGGCAGGGTGTAGCAGAAGCGCGGGTCCTTGAAACAGAAGGGGGCCTGGGCGGTGAGGGCCGCGATGCGCGCGCCGACCTCGGGCGGGCAGGGCACCTCGGCGCCCTCCGCCAGCACACCGAGCCAGCGCTGGGGCTCGCGCAGGGGAGGATCGGCGGGCAGCACGGGGGCCAGCAAGGCCTCGTTGATGCCGTTGACCTCGGGCCCCTCGAAGAAGCCCTTGGGGTTGGCGGCGCGGGCGGGCCACAGCTCCCCACCCATGAAGTAGCCGCAGGAGGCCAGGGTGCCCGTGACCATGCTGGTCCCGGAGCGGCCGGAGCCGAGCACGAGGCAGCTACGCATCGAGACCTCCAGGGGGCTCGGGCAGGGGCTGGCCGCCGCGGTAGTCCGCGGGCGCGAAGCCCGCTTCGGCCACCAGCAGCCCGAGGGCGAAGGCGTGGTAGACCACACGGTGCACCAGCGGGTCCCACTCCGTATCCGGTATTGGACCTGCCTCACCGCGCTCCTCGGCCGCCTCGGCCGCCAGCAGGCGCCACCACAGGGCGACCACCTCGTCGCGCTGGGCCGCCAGGCTCTCCTGGACCGCCTTGAAGAAGCGACGATCCAGGGCCTTGGCGTCCCTCCCGGCCACGAGCGTGGGGTCGCCGTGCTTGTCGGCCATCTTCAGGGTGCACCAGCCGAGCACGAAGTGGCGCCGGACGACCTGCCGCAGATCCATGGCGTGGTCGTGCCCGCAGGCGATGCGGTCGTCGTACTGCACCTCGAGCCCCAGCTCATGGCCGAGCCGGTAGCCGAGCTCGGAGTCCTCGGCACCGGCGAAGGGGAAGGCCTCGTCGAAGCCGCGCGCCGCCAGCAGCAGCTCGCGCGGCAGGGAGAGGTTGCCGGTGCAGAAGGTCAGCCCCGGGTAGCGGCGGCCCCCCTGCATGAGGGGCTGGCCGAACATCAGGTTGCCGCGCCCGAGGAGCCGGCGCAGGGCGGTGTCCTGCAGCTTGGGGAGCAGATCGAAGCGCCCCAGGATGGCGGTGGGGCCGGTGGCCGCCAGTTGGCCCTCCAGGTGCAGGCGCAGGTTGTCCGGCGCGGGCAGGCCGTCGTCGTTGTAGAACACGATCCAGCGCCCGCGGGCTGCGCGGACCGCCAGGTTGCGGGCCGGTCCGGGCCCGGCGGCGGGCTCCTGGCGCAGGATCCGCAATGCGAAAGGCCAGCTCCGCCCGGCGAGGGTCTCGGCCGCGGGCGGGGTGGAGGCGTCGTCGGCCACGACCACCTCGAACCGCTCGGACGGCAGATCCTGCCGGGCGATGCGCTCCAGGAAGGCCACCAATTGGGCCGGCCGGTCATGCGTGGGCACGACCACGGTCAGCGCCGGGTTCCGCAGATCTTCGCCTCCGTACACCCGACGGGCCAGGATGTCCCCGAAACCCTCGATCCCGTGCTCCCGCAAGCCCTCGAGGTAACCCTGCCGCCACCAGAGGCCGTTGAGGTTGGCCACCAGGTGGCCGAGCCGCGCCATGATCTGCTCCGCCGCGGCCTTGGCACCCGCCCGCTCCAGCACCCCCACATCGACCCGCGCCAGCGCGACGGCCGCGGCCCGCATGGTGGGCATCAGCGCCGCGTGCTGCGCCAGGGTGGCGCGGCAGTCGGCCTGGGTCAGGGTGACGACCTTGCCGCCCCACTGGATCAGGACATGAGGGTGCATGTGGAAGAACCGCACGAAGACCCGCGAGACGTGCAGCTGCCGGCGCTCCAGGTCCGCGAGGCTCAAGACGTGGCGATGCCAGGAGCGGGCCTCGGGCCGGTAGTGCAGCCGCACCCCGGCCAGCTCCAGCTTGACCCCGAGATCCGTGTCCTCGCCGTCACACCTGGCGAAGCGCTCGTCGAAGCCGCCCAGGGCCCGCACCGCCGCCAGCGGCACCGAGCAGTTGCAGGTGTAGAGGTTGGAGCCGTCCAGCACCTGCCCAGGCTTGAACCTGCTGTAGAGGAAGACCTCGGTGGAGCCCTCGAGGTAGCGCATCAGCGCGTTGTCCAGCCCAGCGGGCTCCTGCGCGAAGGTGCCGAGCACGGCCACGGGTCCAGGCCCCAGCTCCTCGTGCAGGCGCAGGTGGGTGGCCACGAGATCGGGCGCGGCGATGGTGTCGTCGTTGACGAAGAGCACCAGCCGCCCGCGGGCCACCTGCAGGCCTCGGTTGCGCGCGGCGGCCGCCCCGGCGTTGGGCTGGGTGAGCCATCGGAAGGGCACGGGCAGATCCAGGCCCTCCAGGAAGGCCACGGTGTCGTCGCTCGATCCATCGTCCACCACCACGATCTCGTAGCTGCCGGCGGGGGCGCGCTGCTCGCAGAAGCTCCGCAGGCATGCCTCCAGCACATCGCGGCGGTTGTAGGTCGCCAGCAGGACGGTCAGGGCGACGGGGGGCGCGGCGGACATGGGCTCCTCCGGACGGCGGCCATTCCCTATCGGACGCCGGCGCGCCGGCTGAAGGGCGGAGTCGCGCGGGAGGTTCCACGTGAAACCGGGGGCTGGCTACCGGGAGACGGTGGGGAAGGCGCCCGCTTCGAGGACCCGGGTGCGCACCGCGCGGGGCTGGCCCTCCACCTCGACCTCCAGCAGGGGGGGCACCAGCTCGCCGGGGGGGAGGCTGGAGGCCGGGAGCTTGCGGTCCACGTAGACGGCCACGGCCAGCTCGGCCTCCGGCCGCGCCTCGTCCAGCGGGACCACGCCGAGGGCCACGACGTGGGCGAGCCGCACCAGCCGCCCCTCGTGGCGGTCGAGCGCCGCGAGGGCGAGCCGCTCCGGCGCGCTCGTCACGGCGCCCCGTCCTGGGTCACCACCTCGAGATCGAGCGCCGCGAGCACGTTGTCGATCTTGTTGAACACGCCGACCATGTCGGACCCCGCCATGTGGATCCCCACCACCCTGCGCTCCAGGTCGAGCACGGGCGCGCCGCTGTCGCCGGCCGCCGAGTAGAAGGTGGTCAGGACCTGGTCCTGCATGCCCGCGCGCAGCGGCCCCCAGCCGGTGGGGTAGCTCGACGCGAACCTGAGGTGCACGTCCTTGACCTGCGCCACGCTCAGGGTGGTGGTGCGGCCGACCTTCTGCACCACCATGCCCCGGACCACCTCCTTGTTGACCCCCACGGGGAGGCCGAGCTGGGCGATGGCCGCGGAGGCCGCCGCGTCCGCCAGCCGGGCGATGGCGACGTCCACCGTGTTGGGGAAGGTGTCGGCGGTGAACTGGAAAGGCACCCACTCGGCCAGGACCCCGATGGTGTCCCGCACCAGCAGCCCCCCGTCCGCCTCACCGGGCTGCAGGATGGCCTCGCCCACGGCGGCCATGCCCGAGCCAGCCAGGACGTGGGAGTTGCTCAGCAGATACAGCGGCCCGGCCGTCCCCCGCTTGCGGACCACCAGGCCGAAGGTGCCGGTCCCCGCGGGATCCCCGCGCCGCCCGACCGAATACCCCGGGATGGCCGGGCGCACCCGGGCGCTGTTGCTCTGCAGCTTGATCCTGCCGATCTGCTCGATGTCCACGGGGAGGTTCGGCAGGCCCTCAAGCTCCAGCTCCCGGGGGATGGGCACCGACACCTCGGCCAGGGGCAGCTTCCGCTGGACATAGACCTTGAAGGCCAGCTCGCGCAGCTTCCGGCCGGCGGTGATGCGCTCCGCGACCCCCATGGCCACCACGCCCCTGGAGCGCATCCAGCGCCGGTGGAACTGGAGCACCTTCACCGGCTGGAGGCCGACCCCCTGCAGACGCGCGCCCGGGTGCGGCGTGAGCGGAGCGGAGGGCGGCGCCTGGCTGCGGCGCGAGCGCGCCCTCGGGGTGGCCGGGAGCGCCCCGCACAGCACGTCCAGACCGCCGAGGATGTGGGCTTCGTCCAACATGGGGCCTCCGTTGTGTACAACCCGGCGAGGCACCCGCGGTGGCGCGCGGGGATCAAGCGCCGAGCACGAACCAGGCTACCACGGCGGCGGCGGCCATCACCGCGAGCAACAGGCCGCCCAGCAACAGGATGGCCAGCGCGATGAGCAGGAGGGGGGGGCGCTTTCTGCGCCCGGGGGCGGCCCTCGGGCGGGGGGGGGGCGCGACCCCGGGCGCCGGGGACCCTGGCAGGATCGGCTCGGAAGGGGTGGGCTCGTCCACCACCTCGGTGAGGACCCCCTCGGGCATGGCCGGCAGTGGCGTGACGCGCTCCAGCGTGGGCTCCGGCTCGGGCTTGGAGGCCAGCGTGTCGTCGAGGGGAGGCGCCGGTGGGGGCTGCGGTGGGATGAAGGTCTCGTCCTGGTCGGGCGATGGCGTGGCGAACAGCACGGGGCGCGGGTGACGGCCCGAGAGGGTGTCGGCGCTGGGCGGGATCCAGATGTCGGGCTGCGGCCGGGTGGTCTCGGTCTGGCGCTGGGGGGGGATCCAGTGCCTGGGCCGTCCGTAGACGGGCACGTCCGCGGAGGCCGAGGGAGACGACGCGGGCTCGGCGGGCCCGAGCGGCTCGGGCGGCGCGGGCGGTGGGGGCGGCGCGGGCTCGGCCTCCGCGACGG
>JBDRKM010000496.1:0-5483 GCA_043814015.1 Pseudomonadota bacterium | reverse complement strand
CCGTCGCGGCGGCCCCCGAGGCCGCCGTCGATGCACCCCACGTCAACGACCCCAGGCAGATCGATGTGGCCGCGGCGGGCGCGGCGCCGGCCGAGGCGGAGCCCGCCACCCTGGAGGGCGGAGACGAGGGCCCTGTGTTGCTGGGCTTCGGCACCGAGCGCATGGCGCCCGGCGTAGACCTGCCCTTCCCCTGCAAGCGGGCCCTGTGCATCACCGCCGATCTCGGCACGTGCCCGGTGGTGGACCGCCTGCGCGGCGCCGGCGTCGAGGTCATGGCCCTGCACGCCGGGGCCGTGGCCAGCATGAAGACCTCCGAGGTGGAGCTGGCCCTGCGCGACCAGGACACGGTCGTCTACCTGGCCCACCGCGATCTCATGGGGCTGGAGGGCGACGGTACCCGCCTCGCCCAGGCCGTGCGTGAGCAGACCAGCCTGCTGTTCGGGGTGTTCAAGGCCCTGGCGCCGGTGCTCGCCCGCCGCCAGGTCCGGGTGCTGGTGCCGCTGACCATGGACGGCGCCTTCGGGGCCGCGGGCGGGCTACCCCTGCCCCTGCTCGGCAGCTTCCCCGCCGGCTTCGTGCGCGCCCTGGCCCGCGAGCTGCCCGCCTGTCGCTTCCAGCTGATCGACACCGGCGCCTTGCCCTGGTCCGACGCCGTCGAGCAGCGCATCGATCGCCTGAGCCCGGGGCTCGAGGTGGGCCTCGGCCCGCTGGGCCCCTGCGCCCCCACACTGCAGCGCCTCGGCCGCGTGGTGCGCCGCGGCGACCTGATCCGTCCGGGCGATCTGCTGCTGGTCACCGGCGGGGCCCGCGGCATCGTGTTCGAGTGCGTGGCGGCCCTGGCCCAGGTCACCGGCGCCCGCCTGCTGCTCACCGGCCGCACCCCCATGCCCGAAGGCCGGCCCGACTGGCTCGACGCCACTTCGGAGACCATCGACGGCGTGCTGCGCACCCTGGAGCTGGAGCGCGTCCGCACCCAGGGCCTCGGCCTGGGCGCCGCCCGGCGCATGACCTCCCAGGCCCGCTCCCAGTGGGAGGTGGCCCGCAACCTGGCCCGCCTCGACGGCCTGGGGGTGGACGCCCGCTACGAAGTCTGCGACGTCACCGACCGGCGCGCCTTCGCCCGCCTGCTGGAGCGCCTCTCCCAGCGCGAGACCGTGCGCGGCGTGGTGCACGGCGCCGGCGTACAGCGCGGTCGCCTGCTGGCGGATCTGGTCGAGAGCGAAGCGCTGGCCACCGTCGGCACCAAGCTCGATCCGGTGTTCACCGTGCTCGACAGCCTGAAGCTCGGCGATCTGCGCGTCATCGTGGCCTTCGGCTCCATCGCCGGGGTGTTCGGCAACGCGGGCCAGACCGACTACGCCCTGGCCAACGACGCGCTGGGCAGCCTGGTGCAGGCGCTCGGGCGGCGTCACCCGGGCCTGCACGCCCAGACCATCCACTGGACCGCCTGGACCGGCACCGGCATGGTCACCCCGGAGGAGGAGAAGCGCTTCGCCGAGGCGGGCCTGGTCCCGCTGGACGTCCCGCGCGGCGTGCGCCTGTTCCTGGACGCGGTGCTCGGCGCAGAGCAGGCCCAGCTCGCGGCCTTCAACGTGGCCGCCGCCTTCACCGAGAGCCGCGCCGTCAGCCCCTTCCCCCTGACCCCGCGCCCCCGCGCGCGGCTGGTGGAGCCGCGCCCCGGCCAGCCTACCGAGGTGCGCTTCTCCCTGGCCCGCGATCTGTGGCTGGAGCAGCACAAGGTCAACGGCGAGCCCACGGTGCCTGGCACCTTCGTCACCGAGCTGTTCGCCCAGGTGGCCAACGAGCTCGGCAAGGGCGTCCACGAGGTCCGGTTCCGGCGGCCCATGCTCGTGCGCGAGCGCGGCCTGACCGTCGAGCTGGTGCGGGCGGACGACACCCTGCTCGCCGTGCCCCGCGAGCGCCCCGACCTGCCCGCCAAGGCCCTGGCGAACCTGGCCTTCGCCAGCTGCCGCCTCGGCCCCGTCGAGCACGAGGAGCCTGGCTACCTGGCCTTCAAGGCCAAGGAACAGGGAGCCCTGCTCGCCGCCGCCCAGGAGGCTCTGGCGTCGTTCTACACCACCCTGGACGAGCGCTTCTCCCACGCCCTGGCCACCGGCCCCATCTTCCGGGGCATCCAGGCCACGCGGCGTTTTGGGGATCGCTTCATCGCGCTGGCCAGCCTGACGGATGAGGCCATGGCCGCCATGGCCCTGCCTGGCCACTACCTGGCCCACCCGATCCTGGCGGACATGGCGGTGCAGGTGGGCGCGGCCTGGGCCATGGTGGAGCACGACGTGATGGCCATCCCCTGGGAGATCGGCAGCCTGCGCATCTTCGGCGAGAGCACCGAGCGCGACGTGGTGGTCATCTGTCGCGCCACGGAGCTCGGTCCGGCCAGGAGCGTGATGGACGTGCTGGTCCGCGAACCCGACGGGCGGCCCGTCTTCGCGCTGATGGGGCTCACGCTCAAGGCCATCGCGGGCCATGACCGACCGGAGGCGGTCATGGCCGGTGTCGTTCGAGCCGACGGCGTCGAGGACGCCGCGGCTCAACGCCACCGCGGGTCCGACGCACCCACCGCCGAGACGCCGAAAAAAAAAAGCTGAGCCCCACGCCTGAGTCCGCCGATGTCGCCGTGATCGGCGCGGGCCTCGGCGGCCTGTGCTGCGCTGTGGAGCTGGCGCAGCAGGGCTTCCGGGTGGCGGTGCTGGAGCAGCACGACAAGCCCGGCGGCTACGCCCACGCCTTCACGCGCCGGGGCTTCACCTTCGACGTCTCCCTGCACCACCTCGGTGGCCTGGACGAGGGCGCCCTGCTCAGGGGCGTGCTCACCCGGCTCGGCGTGCTCGACCGCCTCACCCTTCGCCGTCGCGAAGCCCTGATGCGGGTGGAGCTGCCGGGGCACGATCTCACCCTGCCCAACGACACCGGCGCGCTGCTGGCCTCGCTCGGGGAGCGCTTCCCGGCCGAGCGGGAGGGCCTCTCCGCCCTGTTCGCCTTCCTGCGCCAGCTCAAGCACCACGTCACCGGCCCCTCCACCGATCCGGACTTTGCCGTGCCCCCGGCCGAGCGCCTGAGCGCCCTGCATGCCGAGGACACGCTGGCGGAAGTGCTCGATCGCTACCTCGCCGATCCCGCCCTGAAGGCCATCATCACCACCCCCTGGGCCTACCTCGGCCTGCCGCCGTCGAAGGTCACCGCCCTGTTCTCCACCTGCGTGCTGGGCAGCACCTGGATGGAGGGCGCCTGGCAGCTGGAGGGCGGCGGCAGCGCGCTGGCCGCGGCCCTGGTGGCGCGCCTCGAGGCGCTGGGCGGCGTCTGCCTGACCCGCGCGCCGGTGGGGCGCATCCTGGTGGAGGAAGGCTGCGTGGCCGGCGTGGCGCTGGAGGACGGGCGCCCGCTGCGGGCCCCCATCGTGGTCTCCAACGCCAACCCCTACCAGACCTACAGGTCGTTGGTGCCCGAAGGGGCGCTCTCCAAGCCCTTCCTGGCCCGGCTCGAGCGGCTGGAGCCCTCGGTCTCCTTCCTGGCCCTGTACCTGGGGCTCGACGTGCCCCCGAGCGCGGTCGGCGTCACCGAGGACGAGCACCACGTCCTGCAGAGCGTGGACCCGGACGAGGCCTGGGGCCACCTCCAGACCGGGATGCTGGAGCAGACGGACTGGTCCATCGCCAGCTACGAGCGCTCGGACCCGGACGCGGCGCGGGCCGGCGGCGGGGTGGTCTCCGTGATGGAGCTGTGCCCTGCTGGCGACTGGCTCGAGCTCGATCCCGAGGCCTACCGGGCGCGCAAGGCCCAGGTGCAGGCGCGCCTGCTGGCCAAGGTCATCAAGCGCTTCCCGGCCATCGAGGGCCACATCCAGGTGGCCGAGCTGGCCACGCCGCGCACCATGGCGCGCTACACCCGCAACCACCAGGGCGCCGTCTACGGCTTCGCCCAGACCCCGGCCCAGGCCGGCCCCCGGCGCCTCGGCAACCGCGCGCCGCTCCCAGGCCTGTTCCTCACCGGCGCCTGGACCTGGGCCGGTGGCGGCTACGAGGGGGCGCTCATGACGGGTTTGCAGAGCGCCGACGCCGTGCTCGCGGCCTACCCCGCGCCGACGCCCAACCCCCGGCCGCGCCTCACCGCCCGCCCCGAGGAGCTGCCGCCCCTGCCTCTGCTGCTGCCGGAGGTGGCGCCCGCCTTCCCCCAGCGGCTCCCGGTCCAGGCCTATCAGGACGCCGTGGACGCCCACGGCGCCGTGGACCCCACCGCCGTCCTGCGCTTCCTGGACCGCGGCCGGGTCGAGGCCTGCGAGGCCACCTGCGATCTGACCGGCCAGGGTTCGTGGCTCAGCCGCTACCTGGTCAACGTCTACCGCATCGAGGCCCGCTTCCTGGCGCCCGCCTCCCTGGGCGATGCCCTGACCGTGGCCACGGGCCTGCGGCGGGTCTCATCGCACCGCGCCAGCTTCGACCAGCGCATCACCGACGCGCGCAGCGGCCGCGTGGTGGTGGAGGCGGGGGTGGAGGTGACCTTCCTGGACCCCGAGCTGGGGCTCGTGCCCGTGCCTTCGGGCTTCGACGACCGCCCCTCGCCCTGGCCGCAGGCAGCCGAGGGGCCACAGCCGGTGCCGCGTGGAGAGAAGGGCCACCACCGCCACGCCCAGCCCCTGCGGGTCTACTACGAGGACACGGACGCCCAGCGCATCGTCTACCACGTCACCTACCTGCGCTGGTGCATGCAGGCGGTGGAGGGGCTGGCTGGAGGGCGGCCCTGGCGCATCGCGCGCGCCGACCTGCGCTACCTGGAGGCCGCGCGCTTCGCCGATCGGCTGGAGATCCGGCTGGGAGCGCGGGCAGGCGGCGGCGTGCTGGACCTGCGCATCGCGCGGGGTGAGCGCGCGCTGTTCGACGCCATGCTGGAGGTGGCGTGGCCGGCGGGGGTGGCCCCCGCGGTGGCGGAGCTCGCGGCCAGCCGCACGTAGTCGGACATGGGCTCCCCCCCGACCGTGCCGCCGGCGATCCCGGCCTCGGTCAGCCGCGCGCGCTCGACGGTCAGGCCCAGGCTGCGCGGGTCGGAGGTCAGCCGCTCGGTGCGGAAGAAGGGCTCGCCCGCGGCGTCCGGGCGCGGATCACTCCTCGCCGTGTTCCAGCGCGTACACGTCGGCCAGGTCCTTGGGGCGGCCCGCGGCACGTTTGTTCCGGACGAGGTCGTCCCGCCCCAGGAGGGGCAGATCGAGCTCGCCGATCCGCAGGACCACCCGTTGGCGCCAGGCCTGCTCCCATGCGACGCCAGAGATGGCCGTGAGCAGGTCGATAGCTCTACCCGCTGCGCGGGGTTCAGGCCGTCGGGCGCGGCCTGGCCCTCCTCCTCGAGGAGGCGTCGGCAGCCATGACCCAGGATTCGGCCAATCGACGAGTTTTCGGCCTTGAAGGTAGGAGCATTTTCCGTGGCGCGACCAAGCGCCCCGCGCCGCCCATCAGGCGGCGAAGATGGGGGGG
>JBDRKM010000495.1:0-26655 GCA_043814015.1 Pseudomonadota bacterium | reverse complement strand
CACGCCCTGGCCCTGGCGGCCCTGGTCGGGCTGGCCGGCGCCCTCGCGCTGGCGGGCTTCCTGGCCTTCCCCCGCCTGCCAGACCGCGCCCCCCAGGCCCCCGTTCTTGTCCACCGCCTGCTCGGCTACTCCCCGCGGGTGGAGCTGGGCGAGCTGGGCCGCGCCCTGTCCGACCCCACCCCCCTCTTCCGCGTGGAGGTCACCGACCTGCAAGGCCGCGCCCTCCCGGGGCCCTTCCACTTCCGCGCCGTAGCCCTGGACACCTTCGATGGCCGGGCCTGGTCGGCCACCGCCGCGCCCGACCCCGTGCCCCCCGCGGCTCCGCAGCCCGGCGCCACCGTCCGCCAACGGGTGCATTTCGAGCCCACCGCCCCGCCCATCCTGGTGGCCGTCCCACGGCTGAGCGCGCTGGACGTGGCTCCCGAGCAGATCGAGGCCCGCGCCAACGGCACCCTGCTGGACCGCGCCGGCCCACGCATCCACGGCTACCAGGCCTGGAGCGTGCCCGATCCCTGGGAGGCCATACCGGACGAGGGGGACGCCGGGCCGGCACCCGACGAACGCTACCTGGCCCTGCCGCCCACCCTCGACCCGGCCATCCCGGCTCTGGCCCGCGAGATCGCGGGCGGCGGCGCCCCGGCCGAGCGCGCCGCGGCCCTCGAGGCCTGGCTGTCCCGCGAGCGGCGCTACCGCCACCTGCCCGATCCTGCGCCCACCCCCGACCCGCTCGCCGGCTTCCTCCTGGAGAAGCGCCCCGGACACTGCGAGCTGTTCGCCACCTCCCTGGCCGTGATGCTGCGCGCGGCGGGGGTGCCCTCCCGCCTGGTGGACGGCTTCTACGGGGGCGAATGGAGCGCACTGGGCGGCTACTGGCTGGTGCGCCACGCCGACGCCCACGCCTGGGCCGAGGCCTGGCTCCCGGGCCAAGGCTGGGTCTCGCTGGATGCCACCCCGGCCATCGCCCCAGTGCAGGCGGATCTCGCCACCGCCCTCACCGACGGCGCCACCGCAGCCTGGTCCCACCGCGTCCTGGCCCTGGACGGCAGCACCCAGCTCGGCGCCATCGCCGCCCCCGGCGCCAGGCTGGGCGCGGCCCTGGGAGCGGGACCCAGCGCGGGGGGCACCGCCGTGCGTCCCCTCGACCTCGTCCTGAGCATCGCCCTGGCCCTGGCGGTCCTGGCGCTCGCGATCCTGGCCTGGCGGCGCGCGGCGCCCTGGCTGGCCGGCACCCGCCGGCGAACCCCGCGTCCGGCCGGTGAGGTGGAGCGCGCCTGGCGGACCGCCCGCCGCCTGCTCGACCGCCGCGGCTGGCGCCCGCCGGCCCACCTGCCCCCGCGGAGCGCCGCGGCCTGGGTGGTGGAGCGCGCCGGCGAGACCGCGACCCCGCTGATCACCCTCGCGGACCTGCACTACCGGGTGCGGTACGGCGCCGAGGACGACGGCGCGCTGACCGCGGAGGCGCGCGCGATGCTGGTGCTGCTGTGTCTGGTCCCGAAGGCCGGAACGGTCACGGCACGCACACGTCCACCCACCAGTTGAGCCCGTAGGGCGCCCCATGATCCGGGGCGCAGATCAGGCCGCTCTCGCACTCGATGTCGTTGTCACAGCCGCCCTCGCCCTCGGCGCAGGGGCAGCCAGCGGAGCAGTAGTTCCAGGTGCCCACCGCGCTCGGGTGGCAGTCGGCGGGCGCGGGCGCGCAGACATCCACCCACCAGTTGAGCCCGTAGCTCGCGCCGGAATCGGCCCGGCAGGTCAAGCCCTCGTCGCACTCGGTGTCGTTGTCGCAGCCACCCTCGCCCTCGGCGCAGGGGCACTCGACCGAGCAGTAGTTCCAGGTGCCCACGGCGCTCGGGTGGCAGTCGGCGGGCGCGGGCGTGCAGACGTCCACCCACCAGGACAGGCCGTAGCTCGCACCCGCGTTCGGGGTGCAGACCAGGCCCTCGTCGCACTCGGTGTCGCCATCACAGCCGCCCTCGCCCTCGGCGCAGGTGCAGGCGTCCGAGCAGTAGTTCCAGGTGCCCACCGCGCTCGGGTGGCAGTCGGTGGGTTCGGGCGCGCAGACGTCCACCCACCAGGAGAGCCCGTAGCTGGCGCCGGCGTCGGGCACGCAGACCAGGCCGCCGTCGCACTCGGCGTCGCTGTCGCAGGCGCCTTCGCCTTCGCCGCAGGTGCAGTCCGCGGCGCAGTAGTTGTAGGCCCCGGGCGCCCCGAGGTGGCAGCCCACCCCGACCTGCTTCCAGGCCAGGGCCACGTTGCCGTACTCCACGCTGCCGGCACCGTGTAGATCGGCCGCGGCGGACAGGGTGGCCTCCCGCGCGCCGTCGAAGTCGGTGCCGGAGGTCATGTAGGTGGTCAGGGCGCGGTACCAGATGGCGGCGGTGGCGTCCGCCCCGATGCCCCACAGGGTGGCGTCCGGATACGTCGGGTGCTGGCCGCCCTGGGAGGTGAGGTAGTAGGCCAGGTACCCGATGCCGGCGTTGTCATGGACGCCGCCGTTGTCCAGCGGGCCGGTGTAGCGGTCGTCGTAGTGGTCGTGGGAGGTACCGTCGGCGGTGGGGTCGGCCATGTAGCGGATGGCGTCGCCCGCGATGCTCGGGGTGTAGCACTCCTCGCCCATGGTCCAGGTGTCATCGCTCTCGCCCAGGGCGTAGCGCTCCACCATGGAGCCGAAGATGTCGGCGATGGCCTCGTCCAGGGCGCCGGACTCGTCGGCGTAGATGAGGGCGGCGGTGCGCTCGGTCACGCCATGCGTCATCTCGTGGCCGATGATGTCGATGGTGGACAGGGAGGTGAAGACGCTGCCGTCGCCGCTGCCCACCACCATGTAGTCGCCGGCCCAGAAGGCGTTGGCGTAGCGCCAGCCGTAGTCCACGATCACGGAGAGGGTGTCGCCGCTGCCCGTGAGCGAGGGGACGTAGCCAGGGCCGCCGCTGCCATCGATGCCGTCGCGCCCGAAGGTCTCGAGGTAGTAGTCGTGGACCGCGGCCGCGGCGTAGTGACCCTCGACCCCGTTGTGCTGGTCGGAGATCTCCCAGACGTCGTCATCATCGACGATGTAGTAGATCGAGGAGGTGCCGTCGTTGGCGCTGTAGGTGCCGATGTCGCGGGCGGTGTCCTCCAGGTAGAAGTAGCTCCCGTCGTCGTAGGTCCCGATGGTCACGGTGCCATAGTAGTTGGTGGTCCCGGTGCCCGTGTGCAGGTCGTCGTAGCCCCAGACCACCTCGCCGCTGTGGGCATCGATGAACAGCACCGGCCTCGTGGGGAGGCTGCGGCCGTCGATGCGCTCCAGGCGCACCCGCCAGACGAGGGAGTCCGTACGATCGTGACGCAGCACCCACAGGTCGACCTCCGGGTCGCGGGTCAGCTCCGCCCAGCCGAGGGCCTCCAGGAGCGCCAGCTCCACGGCCTCGTCCGCGTCCACCTCGGGGTGGGTGTCCACCTCCGGGTCGGGCACCAGGTCGTCGGTGACCGACGCCACGCTGCCGTCGTCGTGCAGGTGCACGATGGCCTCCCCCCCGAAGACCGGCACGCCCCCCAGGGTCTGCCGAAAGCGCGCGTGCGCCATGCCGAGATCGTCCACCACCACCCGGGTGGGATCGAGCACCCCGACATCGGGCACCCGCGCGACCAGCGCCTCCAGGCCGAGCTGGGTGGCGCGATCGAGCTCCTCGTCGGAGCCGGTGGAGAACAGCGCGCGCCGTGCCGGACCATCGGCCACCGGCTGGCCACAGCCGACCAGCAACGCCAGGAGGGGCAAGGGGCCGACGGACGACAGGCGGGAGCAGGGCACGGGACCTCCATGGGCGCGGGAAGGAGAGAGCGGGGAAATCGACAATAACCAAAGACGTTGTCTGCCCAGGCAAACGTTGGGTCAAACCGACCGGCATGCCGTCCATGAAATTGTAGTAGCAACGTCCTGACCCCTGATCCCAGGTGTCAGGTGTCAGGTATCAGGTGTCAGCCGCACACCCTCGGGATCTGCGCAGAGGCGGGCTTCGTCCGACGAACGTCACGCGGTCTGGACGAGGCCCCTGGTGCGCTGCCTGCTGATACCCGACGACTGACACCTGATGGCTGTTTCTTGATAGAACAGCCCCCCCCCTGAGGTCCCCCCGCACCATGCTCACCAAGCTCAAGACCGCCACCCAGCCCTACGCCATGCTGTCCTTGCGCCTGGCGCTCGGGCTCACCCTGCTCGTCCACGGTTGGGCCCATGTCCAGCGCCCCGGAGCCCTCACGCGGGCGTTCGAGCGGGCCGACCTGCCCGCCGCCGAGCCCCTGGCCTGGGTCGCCGCGGGGGTCGAGTTGCTGGGCGGGCTGCTGGTGCTCATGGGCTTCCAGGCCCGCATCGCGGCCTTCTTCCTGGCCTGCTGGGGGTTCGTCCAGGCCTTCCTGCTCCAGGCCCACAACGGCTGGTTCGCCGACGAGGGCGGCCTCGAGCTACCCCTGCTGCTCGCCCTGGGGGCCGTGGCCATCTGGCTGGGCGGCGCCGGGCGCGCCTCGGTGGACTCCATCCGCGGCAAGCTCTGACGCCCTGGCGCCCCACAAGGCCAGCAGCACGAGCAGGAGGGCGAGGACCAGACTCCCGGCGCCGACGGCGAGGCAGAACTCCAGCACGCCAGGCTCCTACTCGCCGCGCCCGTCGCCCTCGACCTCCAGCTGGTTGGAGACATCCTCGAGGTCGTCGACCTCGTCGGCGGCCTCCACCGCGACCCGGACGGCGCGGCCGTCACCTGTCCAGTCCACGCCTGGCAGCAATGTCTGTGGGTTGAAGCTGCGCAATTCGGCCAGGGAGGAGCGGGGGTAGGAGAGCAGATGGACCAACTGCAGGCCCTCGGGCAGGCCGTGGCCCGCGCGGCCCAGGCCCACGCGGGGCAGCCGCAGGTAGGTGCCGAGGGTGGAGCGGTTGAAGTTGAGAGAGCCGGTGCGCAGGCGTTCCTGCACGTCGGCCACGTGGGGGTTGGTGGCGGTGGCGAACAGGCTGGCCACCGGCCGGTAGAAGGCCTGGTTGTGCAGCGCGGCGGCCTGCTGCCAGTCGCGCACCTTGTAGACCAGCAGGGTGGGACCCGGTGGCTCCTCGTTCAGGAAAGGGTTGGCGCGCTCCCAGTCCACTGCGTGGATGGCGGGGCTGACGTAGAAGCCCCGATAGCCATCTACCCGCTCGTTGCCGGCCTCCATCAGGGGCTCGTGGCCCTTGCTGGTCAGGGCGCGGGCGTAGCGACGGTAGCGGGTGCGGCGGTTCTCCGAGACCAGCGGCCCCATGAAGACGTCGTGCTCGAAGCCGTAGCCCACGCTCAGGCGCCTGGCCTGCTCCACCAGGCGGGCGACGAAGCGGTCGTAGATGCCCTCGGCCACGATCACGCGGCCCGTGCTGTTGTGGCGCTGGCCGGTGGTGAGGAAGGCACCCACCAGCACCTCGTAGACGGTGTGGTCGAGATCGGCGTCGTCCAGCACGATGGCGATGCCCTTGCCGCCGCACTGGTAGATGGCGGGCAGCTCGGGGCGGTCGAAGATGGACCGCCGCACGTTCATGGCGGTCTCGAAGGAACCCGTGAACAGGAGGAGATCGATGCCCGGGTGGACCACGAGGCGCTGGCCGATGACCGCGCCCGAGCCCTGCACCATGTTGAACACGCCCCGCGGCAGGCGACAGCGGTCCCAGAGATCGGCCACGGCCTGGCCCACGCCAGGGGTGAACTTGGAGGGCTTGAGCACCACCGAGTTGCCGGCCAGCAGCGCCATGGCGGTGTGCGAGACAGGCACGAGCAGAGGCAGGTTGTAGGGGGTGATGACCGCCACGGTGCCCCGCGGGATGCGGTCCATGCGCGCGCCCACCTCGTCCACCACCTGGGAGGCCAGCATCCCGACGCCGTCCTCCATCAGCACGTCGAGCAGGCGCACCGTGGCGTCCACCTCCTGGCGGGCCTCCCAGAAGGGCTTGCCGTTCTCACGCGTGATCAGGATGGCCAGGTTCTCCTGGAGGTGCAGCAGGGCCTCGCGCAGGCGGTACAGGGCCGCCGCCCGCTCCGGGACGGGGATCCGCCGCCAGACCGAAGCGCCCTCGTTGGCGCACTCGATGGCATCATCGACATCCTGCTCGGCGAACGGGAAACGCCCGAGGACGTCCGTGCGGTCGCCCGGGTTGATCCCGTTGATGTAGCCGTCGACCACCTCCGGCTTGAGGAACGAGCCGTGGATGTAGTCTCCCTTCCTGAGAAGGCGATCACGAATGGTGTACACGGTGCTTCTCCGGCTTGACCCAGCAGCGCGGCTACGCTGACGTCAGACGAGGGATTATAGCGCCGCGGGCCGCAGCGGGCCGCACGCCCTCCCCCACAGAATGCAGAGGAGCGCAGGATGAAGGACGTCTTCGATTCCATCGCGGCCGCCATCGGCGGCACCCCGGCGGTGCGCCTCGGGCGGGTGTCCGGGGGGCTCAAGGGGGAACTCTACGCCAAGCTCGACTACCTGAACCCCGCCGGCTCCGTGAAAGACCGCACCGCCCTGGCCATCGTCGAGGACGCCGAGCGCTCGGGCGCGCTCAGGCCCGGCGGCACCATCGTCGAGGCGGGCACGGGCAACCCCGGGCTCGGCCTCGCCATGGTGGCCGCGGCCCGCGGCTACCACGCCATCTTCGTGCTCCCCGACAGCGTGGGCAAGGAGCGCCGCGACGCCCTGCGCGCCTACGGCGCCCGGGTGATCACCGCCCCCTCCCAGCTGTCCGACGACGACCCCCACTCCTGCACAGCCGTGGCCGCCCGCCTGCTCTCCGAGACCCCCGGCGCCGTGCTGGTGGACCCCCACGGCAACCCGGCCAACCCCGAGCACCACCACACCGTCACCGCCCGGGAGCTCTGGGAGCAGTTCGACGGCCGGATCGATGTCTTCGTGGCCGCCATGGGCACCGGCGGCACCATCACCGGGGTCGGGCGTTTCCTCAAGGAGCAGCGCAAGGAGATCCGCGTCATCGGCGTGGATCCCGTCGGCTCGGTCTACTACGACTACTTCCACACCGGCCAGATGACCCAGCCGATGCCCAGCCGCCTGGAGGGCATCGGCCAGTCCTTCCTCCCCGCCACCCTCGATCTGCAGTACCTGGACGACGTGGTGCGCGTGAACGAGAAGGAGGCCTACCAGATGACCCGCCGCCTGGCGCGGGAGGAGGGCCTGTTCGCGGGCGCCGCCTCGGGCGCGGCCGTGGCCGGAGCGCTCAAGCACCTGCGCCTGCACAGCAGGAAAGACCAGCGCGCCGTGGTGCTCCTGTCCGACTCCGGCAGCCTGTTCCTGAACCGGGTGTTCGACGACACCTGGATGCGCGAGCACGGCTACCTGGAGCCCGACTCCCGCCTGGGCACCGTGGCCGACCTGCTCCAGCAGATGGGCCCCCAGAGCCTCGTCACCGTGCCCCACGACGCCCGTGTCCCCGAGGTGGTCGGGGTGCTCAAGCTCCACGGCATCAGCCAGGTGCCGGTGGTGCAGGAGGGGCGCCTGCTGGGCATCCTCACCGAGAACCGCCTGCTGGAGCGCGCCCTGCGCGGCGGCGCCCCGGACACCGAGGCCGCGCGCCTGGTGCAGTCCGACTACTGCACCGTGGACCGCGACACCGAGCTCACCCTGGTGCTGGAGCTGTTCGGCAAGGCCAAGGTGGCCATCGTCATGGACGAGGGCAAGCCGGCCGCCATCCTCACCCGCATCGATCTGATCGACTTCGTCTCGCGGGCCACGGCGCGGGGAAAGGGGCGCTGAGCTGCGCATCCTCTACCTGGTCGCCGATCCGGGCATCCCGGCCTGCGGGCCCTCGGGGGCCTCCGCCCATGTGCGCGGGATCACGGCCGGGCTCGCGGCCCTCGGGCACGACGTCCGCTTGATCACGGCCGCCGGGGTGGATGGACGTGGAGCGCTGGAGGCGCCGAGCGTGCCCTGGGCGGCAGCCGGGGTGTCCACCTGGCCCAGGGCACCCCGCCCCATCGCCTGGTACCGCGAGGTGCGCACCGCCCGCGGGGTGGCCCGCCGGGCCCTCGCGGAGCCGGGCGGCGCCGACCTGGTGATCGCCCGCCACAGCCTCTATTCCGACGCCGGGGCCCGGGTGGCCCGCCGCCTGGGGGTGCCCCTGGTGCTGGAGGTGAACGCTCCCCTGGTCCTCGAGCGGCGGCGCTTCGGCGTGGCCCCCCTCATGGGCCCGGCCGAGCGCTGGGAGCGGCGCGCGCTGCAGGTCGCCGATCACCTCGTGGCCGTCTCCTCCTGGCTGGTGGACTGGCTGGTGCGGGAGCAGGGCTGTGACCCGGCCCGGGTGCACCTGCTGCCCAACGGCGTGCCAGGCCTCCCTGGCGATCGCGCCCGGGGTCGAGCCCTGGCCGGGCTGCCCCATGATGCCTGGGTCCTCGGCTTCCTGGGCGCCTTCCGCCCCTGGCACGGCCTCGGGATGCTGCGCCCCCTGCTGGAGGCGCTGCCCGAGGCCCACCTGCTGCTGGTGGGCGCCGCCCGGCCCGGCGAGGAGCACCTCGTGGCCGACCTGGCCAGACAGCCCCGCGTCACCATGGCCGGCCGCCGCCCCGAGGCCGAGGTGGCCGATCTCGTGGCCGCCATGGATCTCGGCCTGGCCCCCTACCCCGCCGACGCGCCCCCCTGGTTCTGCCCCCTCAAGATCCTGGCCTACCGGGCCCAGGGCACCCCCGCCCTGGCCGCGGACGTGGGCGACTGCCGCGCGCTGGTCGGCGAGGCGGGCGCGGCGCTGCCTCCCGGCGATATCCAGGCCTTCACAGCCGCCGCGCGGGCCTGGCGGGGGCGACGGGTGGAGCCGGCGGCCCGCACCTGGAGGGATGTGGCGGCGGAGCTGCTGGTGGGGGTGGTCTCAGAAGCAGATCCCCGACAGGTCCACCGCCGCTGAGTCGTCCGCCTCGTCGCACTCGCTGCTGGCCTCCCTGGCGTGCACCGCCACGCTCAGCGAGACGCAGGTCGCAACGTGGCGCCGCGGGCGCCGCGCCGCGCCAGGTCAGGGAGTCGCAACCCCGCTTGCCCTGGAAGCAGCTGTCCGGGGTCCGCCCGCCCGGCTCCCCGTCCCGAGGCGTGGAAGCCGCATCCCCTGGCCTGACAGCCGAGGCCTGCTATCCCCTGTCCGCCGGGATCTCCTCGGTCAGCGGGGCGTCCTCGTCCAGGGCGATGGGCTCGGGCAGGGGCGGGCCATCGAGGACGCGGCGCCGCTTGAGGGCCCGGCGCAGGCTCTCGGCCATGGCGCCCACGCTGCGCGCCCCGCGCAGCTCCGTGGGGAGCCAGCCATCGGCCAACAGGCGCGCGAAGGTCTCCTTGAGCCAGAGCTGGGTCTGGCGGTCCGCGGGGGAGGCCAGGACCACGAACATCACGTCCACCTCCGGGCGAAGCGCACCTCCAAAGGCCAGCGGCTCGGCGGTGGTGAAGACGCCGATGGTGGGCACCTGCACCGAGAGCAGCGTGACCCCGCTCAGGGCCACGCCCTGGCCCAGGGCGGTGCGCTGCTGGCCCTCCCGGCCCCACAGGGCCTCCTCGATGTCGTGCTCGAGATCCGTGTCCACCACCGCGGCCAGGAGGCGGGCCACCACGCCGAAGAGCTCCCGCTTGCTGGCCACCCGCAGGCGCGGCCCGAGCGCCGCGCCGCGCAGGAAGGGCGCCATGTCTTCATCCAGGCGCGGGGAGCGCAGCAGCGACTTCAAGCCGGTGTGGACCTTGTGCCGCGGCGTCTTGAGGCGCAGCACCGCGCAGCGGGCGCGCTCGATGATGGCCAGATCCGTGGAGCCCAGCAGGAGATTTCGCAGCGGGGACTCCGGCGGCGCGCCGAGGATCAGCAGGTCGTACTCGGTGGAGAGCTGCGCGATGGTGGACTCGGGATCCTGCGTGCGCAGGATCAGGCCCTCGGCAGGAGAGCGGCAGAGGCGGATGAGCTGGCGGTGGTACTCGCGGTGGGCCTGCATGACGGGCTCGGGCTCCTCCACGGGCGCCGGCATGAACAGGGTGATGCCGCCCGCGCACTGTGCGGCCAGGCGATCGGCGACGTGCACCACCAGGCTGTCGTAGGGGCCGGGCACGGCCAGGACGAGGATGCGCTGGTAGCAGGCTTGATCTCGGGTGGTATGAGGAGCGCCGCGCCCCCGGGGCTTGAACACCGCGAGGTCGCAGGGGGGGTGGTCCAGCCACCAGGAGAGGGGGTTGGGCAGCAGGCGGCGGAAGGCCGAAGGCCCCGGCCAGCTCATGACGATCCACTCGGCCGAGGTGACGCGGGCGTGGTGCGCCACGGCCAGGCGCGCGTTGTGGGTGATCACGTCGCGGAAGTCCACCGCGACGTGCAGATCCTCGGCCAGGGCGTCGCTCTCCCGCTCGAGCTGGCGCATGCGGTCGTCCTGGGTATCGAGGTGCATCAGCATGGTCTGATCGGGCACCTCCTCCAGGCGCACCACCTCGAGCACACCCTCCTCCTCCACGAAGGCAGCGCCCAGGCGCATCAGGGTGTTGGCGTCGTCCTCGGCCCGCAGCAGGGGCACGATCACCCGCCCCAGCCCTCGCTGCGCCTCGTCCCGCGCCTCGTTGGCGGCGGTCTGGACGGCGAGATCCTCGCCCCAGAGGTGGCCCAGCACGCCCCTCCGCTGCACCCGGGAGCGCGGGTAGATCAGGTACCAGACGCTCCCGACGATGGCGGCGCCGCCCACGCTCCACAGCGCGAGCCAGCCGAGCTGGAGCAGCAGCCAGGCGCCACCCATGACGCCCACGATCTGCAGCCAGGGGTAGAGGGGGGCCTTGAACGTCGGCTTGTACCACGCGGTGGCGGTCTCCCGCAGCAGCACCAGGGCCAGGTTGTCGACACAGAACAGGAAGATGGTGAAGGCCGAGGCCAGCTTGGCGAGCTTCACCACCGGCAGGCTCGTGACCAGCAGCACCAGCAGGGCGCCGGTGAGCAGGATGGCGCGGACGGGGGTGCCCAGGCGGGGGTTCACCCGCTGCAACGCCGCTGGCATGAGCAGGTCGCGCCCCATGGCGAAGGGGTAGCGGGTGGAGGACAGCACGCCGGCGTTGCACATGGACACCAGCCCCACCACCGCGACCACCGCGAAGACGAGGCGCCCGACAGGGCCGAGGAAGACGCCCGCGGCGGTGGCCACCGGGGTCACGTCTTCACCGAGCGTGGTGAAGGGGACGTTGCCCATGATGACCGAGGCCACCAGGCCGTACAGCAGCATCACCGTGAGCTGGGCCGCGATCATGCCGCGCGGGAGGTTGCGGCCCGGGTGGCGCACCTCCTCGGCCACGGAGCAGACCTTGGTGACGCCAGCATAGGAGACGAAGACGAAGGCGGCCCCCTCGATCACCCCGACGCTCCCCCGGGGGAAGGGGGGGGTGAGCAGTGAGAGGTCCACGCTCGCGGCGCCTCCCGCCACGAAGACCGCCAGCGCGGCCAGGCACAGCGCCACCACGCCGATCTGCAGGCCGCTGACCTTGCCCGCTCCCATGATGTTGAGCACCAGCATGAGCCCCAGCGCCCCCAGCGCGAAGCGGCCTGGGTCCAGGGTGCTGAAGATGGACAGGTAGGCACCCAGGCCCGCCAGGGCGAAGGCGGTCTTGGCCGCCAGGCTGAACCAGGTCCCCAGGCCGGTGATGGTGCCCAGCAGCGGCCCCATGCTGCGATCGACGTAGACGTAGGAGCCACCGGAGACGGGCATGGCGGTGGCCAGCTCGGCCTTGGACAGCAGCGCCGGGAGGACCAGCAGCCCGGCGAGCAGGTAGGACAACCCCACACCGGGCCCGGCGAGCGCGGCCGCGAGGCCCGGTAGCACGAAGATCCCCGAACCCAGCATGGCCCCCACGGCGATGCTGAACACCGACGCGAGGCCAAGCTGTCTGTCGAGCTGCTTCTGCAGGAGCTGCTCCGGAGGGTGGCTTCCGCCCTCACACCACGCGAGGTCCGGGTGACGCTGGTCCTCGTAGCTCCCCCACCCGCGCTCGGCCCGGATCCGGGGGCGGCCCCCGTGGCGGGGCACCGACCGAATCAGCCTGCAGTTCAGGGCTGCCGGAGAGCTGTCAGCTACCAGCATTCTTCCGTCAGCAAGATGGTTTTCGCTGGCCACTCCGATAGCAGCCGGCACCCGGACTGTGTTTCGGCAGCTTCGGCCGTAGCCTTCTCGGTATCGAACTTCGTACCTCGTTCGTGGCTGATTGCTGACCGCTGACCGCTGACCGCTCCCCCGTGGCGACAACCTCCTGGAGGGAACCCCCGCCAGGATTTCCGGCCGAGTTCGGTCCAGAGCTGTTTCCGGTTACGCTCCCCCCATGCTCCGCTCCCTCCCCATCGCCTGCCTCTGCCTGGCCTCCGCCGGCTGCCAGTACATGCCCTGGTACGAGGAACCCCCACCCGATCCCGGCTGCGCCGAGCGCCAGGTCTTCCACCCCGACTCCGACGGCGACGGCGCGGGCGACGACGCCGTGATCTACCTCGGCTGCACCGCCCCCGAGGGCTACGTCTCCACGGGCGGCGACTGCGACGACACGGACCCGAGCATCCTCGCATGTCTGGACACCGGCGACACCCAGGCCCCCGACGACACCGGCGACACCGCCGGTCCAGGGGCATAGGCCACCATGGACACCGCTCCCGGCCCCCTGGTCCCCAGCGATCTCTCACAGGGCCTGGTGGGACACGGCGCGGGCATGGGACACCGCTTCGGCTGGCTCTACCACCTCTGCGGGATGGGCCTCTTCCTGCGCAGCCTGCGCTTCGAGGAGCACTCGGCCGAGCGCATCCGCCAGGCCGCCGAGCGCGGGCCGGTGGTCTACACCCTCTACCAGCGCAGCCTGCTGGACTACCTGGCCCTCAACAAGGCCCTCAACTCCCGCCGCCTGCCCCTGGCCGCCTGGGCCAACGGCATCCGCACCTCCCTGTGGCTGCCCCTGCCCTTCTGGGGCCTGCTGCGCTCCCTGGCCGCGCTCCTGCGCCCCCTCGGCCCCGCCGAGGATCCACTGCGTTCGGGCTGGCTCGGCACCCTGCTGGCCTCGGGCGCCAACGCCGCCCTGTTCATGCTGGGCATCCGTACCTGGCGCGACCGCCTCGCCCGTCGCCCGGCAGCCGACGTGGCCGAGGCCCTCATCGCCGCCCAGCGCGGCTGCGAGCGGCCCATCCAGGTGGTGCCCGTGGTGGTGCTGTGGAGCCGCCAGCCGCTGGAAGCCCGCTCCGAGGTCGAGCGCGGCATCCTGGACTCCGGCGACCTCCCCACCGGCTTCGGCCGCCTGTTCTCCGCCCTGGCTCGTCGCAGCGCCGCCATCGTCCAGGCCGGCGAGCCCATGGATCTGCCGAAGCTGCTGGAGCGCTACGCCGACGAGCCCCCCCAGCGCCAGGCCCGCATCCTGCGCGTGGCGCTGCGACGCTACCTCTACCGCGAGCAGGCCGTGGTGCGTGGGCCCAAGCAGCGCTCCCTGCGCTGGATGCGGCGCCTGGTGCTGTCCAGCAGCCCGGTGCGCGCGGCCATGGCCGAGGAACAACAGGACACCGGGCTGTCCCCCGCGCGCATCCAGAGACGCGCCGAGCGGGCCTTCGACAAGATCTCCGCCCGGATGTCGTATCGCTGGGTCTCGGTGGCCAACGTGGCCACCCGGCTGCTGTGGAACCGCATCTACAGCGGCGTGGACGTGCGCGAGGAGGACATGGACCGCATCCGGCAGGCCCAACGCCGCGGCTGCCTGGTGCTCTTGCCCTGCCACCGCTCCCACCTCGACTACCTGCTGGTCTCCAGCATCCTGTACCAGCACGACCTCGCCCTGCCCCACATCGCCGCGGGCATCAACCTCTCCTTCTGGCCCGCCGGCCCCATCTTCCGGCACCTGGGCGCCTTCTTCGTCAAGCGCAGCTTCAAGGGCGACCGCATCTTCCCCGCCGTCTTCGCCCAGTATGTCCACCAGCTGGTGCGCGATGGCCACCCCATCGAGTTCTTCATCGAGGGCGGACGCTCCCGCACGGGCAAGCTGCTGTCGCCGAAGCTCGGGCTGCTCGGCATGGTGGTGGACGCCCTGGCCGCGGTCAGCCGCGAGGACTTCGACGTCACGCTCCTGCCGGTGAACATCAGCTACGAGCAGCTGGCCGAAGAGAACGCCTACGCGCGGGAGCTCGCCGGCGAGAAGAAGAAGAGCGAGTCCATCACCGACGTGGTGCGCGCCCGGCGCGTGCTCACGCGCCGCTACGGCCGGGTCTACCTGCGGGCAGGCACGCCCCTGAGCCTGCGGGAGGCCCTGGCCCAGCTACCCCAGCCCTGGTCGGGCCTGGACCGCGAACGCCGCAACGAGTGGCTCCAGCATGTGGGCGAGCGGGTCCTGCACCGCATCAACCAGGAGGCCCTGGTGCTGCCCACGGGCCTCGTGGCCCTGGCGCTGATGGCCCACGACCGACGCGGGATCCGGCGCGACGTGCTGCAGGCGCGGGTGGAGCGCTTCCGCGCCTTCCTGGAGCGCGCCGGAGCGCGCCCTTCGGCCTCCATGGCCTGGCCCGGTTGGGCCACCGAGGAGGCCCTGGCCCGCTTCGTCAGCGGCAAGAAAGTCGGCGTCTTCGAGGACGAGGACGGTCCAGTCTACCAGCTCGCCGAGTCCTCCCGGGTCACCCTTGAGTACTACAAGAACTCCCTGCTGCACTTCTTCGTGCCCGCCTCCCTGCTGGCCCTGGCCCTGCGGCGTGCGGTGCGCGAGCACGGCGTACCCCGGGCCGGCCTGCCCACCGGCGGCGTGGGAGTAGATCTGGCCGTGGCCGAACGCGACTTCTTGACCCTGGCCTGGATGCTGCGCCACGAATTCGTCTTCGACCCGGAGACCGATCTCTCCAGGCTGTTCGCCAGCGGGGTGGAGCAGGCCGTGGGGCACGGAGCCCTGCACCGTGACGGCGACGCGCTCCGGGTGGTGGACGCCGCCCTGCTCGAGGAGCTGGCCAACCTGCTGGCCAGCTTCGTGGAGTCCTATTGGCTGACCTTGAAGGCCCTGCACGGGCTGGCGCGCCATGGCCCCCTGCCGAAGGATCTCATGGCCGCCATCCGCACCAAGGGCCAGGGCGCCTACGCCGTGGAGGAGATCCGGCGGGCGGAATCTCTCTCCTCCGCCAACCTGCAGAACGCGCTCAAGGCCTTCCGCGAGGAGGGGATCTTTCGCCCCGAGGGCGAAGGGATCGCTTTCGATGAGGAGGGCTACCGTGGCACCCTCGCCCTGCTGCGCGGCCTGTTGGACTGAAGCCCGGTGAGCCGGATCGATCCGCTCCAGCCGCCCGACGACCAGCAGATCGTGGACGAGCTGTTCGCCACCGGCGGGGGCACCGCGGGCGGTGGTGCGGGCCGGCACCGTCAGGTCCTGGCCATGCTGGCCGCCGCGCTCCTGCTCGACCTGCTCGGGCTGGTGAGCTGCACCGTGATCCCCGGCGCCCTGCTGGCCCTGTGGGCCCGTGCCATCGCGCGGCGCGAGCTCGCCATCCTGGAGCACGGCGAGCTGCCGGTCCAGGAGACCCTGCGCCTCACCCGCCTCGAGCGCCTGGCCACCTGGCTGCTGATGGCCACCGGCGCGCTGCTGGCGCTGCAGGTGTACCTGCTGGTGACCGGAGCCTACCGGACCATGCTGCTCAGGCTGGATGTCTGGCTGGGGAGCTGACTACTCCGGCGCCGTTTCCTCGCCAGCCCCCTCGACCGGCGCGGGCGCGGGGGGCGCCACGGGCTCGGCGAGGCTGGCGAAGAAGTAGTGGCCCATGTGGTAGGCCCTGGCGAGCTTCCAGTGCGATACCGCGGTGCCGATGTCGCCGGCCTGCTGGGCGACGGACATCAGGGCCCAGTGGGCGTAGCCGTCGGTGGGGTCTGCCGCGAGGGCCTTCTCGGCCTCGGCCTTGGCGGCCTCGGGCTTGCCGGCCAGGACGTTGTACCAGGCGGCGACGCCGTGCAGCGGGGTGTACAGCGGGCGCACCGCCAGCAGATGCTCGATCTGGGCGCCGGCCGTGTCGAAGAAGCCCTTGGCCTTGACATCCTGACCGCGCGCCGCCAGCTCCCTGGCCAGCACGGCGCTGAACATGGGGTTGTCGGGGTAGGCGGTGGCCATGCTGCGCAAGGCCTCGATCACGGCGGCCTCGCCCCGGGCGCCGCGCACCAGCTCGGCGTACTGCTCGATGGCGAACGGATCGTTCTGGAGGAAGATCTGCTCCTTCTCCCAGTGGGCCAGGGCGGTGTCGAGGTCGCCGGCCTGGCGGTAGACCTCAGCCAGGGCGATGCGGGAGGTGGCGACGTAGGGCGCGGCGGCCACACCGGCCGGCGCGGCGCGGTTGAGGGCGAAGCGCAGCGGCCCCTGGGCCTTGTCGGGCTGGCCGTCCAGCAGGTAGGCGACCCCGGCCACGACCCCGAGGGTGGGATCGAGATCCTGGTGCTCGACCCACATGGCCTCGGCCTGCGCCGCCTCACCGGCGGCCAACTCGTAGTAGGCCACCACGCCCGCGGCCACGTGGCAGGCGTCGAGATCCTGGGGCTGGACGCCGGAGGCCTCGCGCTCCTCATCCTCCAGCTTCTCGATCTCCTCGCGCTCGTCCTTGGAGAGCGAGGCCCAGGCCTGGTAGCGATCGAGGCCCTTCTGCGCGGCCACGGCCGCGTCGTCGAAGCGCCCGGCGTACTGGTAGGCGACCGAGAGCTTGAGCCAGTTCTCGCAGGGATCGGGATCGATGCTGACGGACTGCTCCAGATCGGCGACGGCGGCCTCCACCTGGCCGGCGACGCGCTCGAAGTCGCCCTTGGTGGCGAGCAGCCCGGCGCGCTTCTCGTTGTCGGCCTTGAGCTGGTCCTCGTCCTTCTCCTGGGGCGTACCGTCCTCGTTGGGGGCGTCGATCTCGGCGATCTCGGCGACCTTGCGATCGATGAACGCCTGGATGGTGGGCTCCCGCTGCCAGGCGGTGGCGGGACGCAGGGCGATCTGGGAGGTGCCAGGATCCAGGGCGAGATCGTAGGCGCCCAGGAAGTTGTACTCGATGCGGCCTTCCTTGCCCGCGGGATGCTCCGCCGCGGTGTACTCGCGGTGGGAGACCCAGTCGGGCCCGAGGTCGAGATCGCCGATGCGGGGGCTCACCCAGGCGATCGCGCGGTCACCCACCGGGTGCGTGGGCGCATCGCCGATGGCCACCGAGCGGTCCAGCAGGCTGCCGAGCCCTCGCGTGCGCAGCTCCAGCGTCAACGGCTCCTCGCCGACCTTCGCGTCCACCAGGAGGTACCGCGGCACGAAGAGGAACTTCCCCTGCCAGGTCTTGACGAACTCGCTCTCGCTGGAGTGGAAGGGCACCACCGTCCCGCCCACCTGCTGCAGCAGCGCCTCACCCTGATCGGCCGGCGCGAAGCGCACCACCCCCTCGGAGGGCAGGATGGCCGTGGCCGCCCCGAGGGCGCCGGCGCCGATGACGCCGCGTACGGTCCCCGGGCCGGGCTGCGAGAAGTACAGCGGCGCGGTGTCGGCCGGGCCCACCAGGGCCGTGACACCGGAGAGGGCGAGGCCGCCGATGTGGAGCTCGTCGATGTGGGTCTGCTCGATCTTGCCGCCGGCCTTGTAGACGGCCTTGTCCTTCTTGAGCCCGAGGGAGGCGAAGAAGGCCTTGTTCTTCGTGTGGACGCCGTCGCCCTGCTCCTCGGCGAAGCCCGGATCCACGTAGATCTGGTCGCTGCCGAGATCCACCAGGAACAGGAACTTCTCCTCGTCGTCCGGCGACATCTTCACCCAGACGTAGGGCAGCTCATCGCCGTAGACGTTGCCCGCGAGCGGGACCTCCACCACGCCGTCGAGGGCGACATCCTTCACACCCCCCAGCAGGGATTCGTAGTGGGTCTTGGCCAGGGCGGTGGTGGGCAGGCACAGGGCGAGAAGAGCAAGGGCGCGCATCTGGGGACCTCCGGGGGAGGGGGGGTTATCCTCTTGCCACAAGGGGGTCCAGCGACCGGGCCGCGCCCGCGCGCATTGCTGCGAAGACGGGGATCGGATACCGGCGGAGCCCACATCGGCCGGCCCACACTGGGCTGGCGAAGAGCAAAGAGGAAGGTTCAATGTCCACGACCATCTACGACGTCCACGCGCGCATGATCCTCGACTCCCGCGGCAACCCCACCGTCGAGGTGGAGGTGGCGACCGAAGACGGCGCGGTCGGACGGGCCGCGGTGCCCTCGGGCGCCAGCACCGGCCGCCACGAGGCGGTGGAGCTGCGCGACGGTGACAAGGAGCGCTGGAAGGGCAACGGAGTAGAGGGTGCCATCGAGAACGTGAATGTTGCCCTCTCCTCGCACCTCGTTGGCCTCGACGCCACGGATCAGCGCGCCATCGACGCCCTGCTGTGCGAGGTGGACGGCACGGAGAACAAGGGTCAGCTCGGCGCCAACGCGATCCTCGGCTGCTCCCTGGCCGTGGCCCGCGCCGCCGCCAACGCCCTCGATCTCCCCCTGTACCGCTACATCGGCGGCACCAACGCCTGCACCCTGCCCGTCCCCATGATGAACGTCATGAACGGCGGCAAGCACGCCGACTCCGGGCTGGACATCCAGGAGTTCATGATCGTCCCCGCCGGCTTCGAGACCTTCAGCGAGGCCCTGCGCTGCGGCGCCGAGGTCTTCCACTCCCTGAAGAAGCTGCTCAAGGGCCAGGGCCTGGCCACCGCGGTGGGCGACGAGGGTGGCTTCGCCCCCAACCTGCCCTCGGATGTCCGCGCCCTGGAGCTGC
This sequence comes from Pseudomonadota bacterium, assembly GCA_043814015.1. GTDB lineage: Bacteria > Myxococcota_A > UBA796 > UBA796 > JAFGLY01 > JBDRKM01. Next base: position 7,944 of record JBDRKM010000495.1, on the reverse strand, counting down.
TCGGCGAGGCCATCGAGCACGCCGGCTACCGGCCGGGCGAGCAGGTCTTCCTGGCTCTGGACGTGGCCGCCTCCGAGCTGTGGGACAAGGAGACCGGCGGCTACAAGCTGCGCTACGCCGCCGAGCTGGGCAAGGACCCGAAGACCTACCGCATGAGCTCCGCGGAGATGGTCGCCTACTACGCCGACCTGGTGGAGAAGTTCCCCGCCCTGGTCAGCATCGAGGACGGCCTCAACGAGGACGACTGGGAGGGCTGGATCGCCCTGACCGCGCGCCTCGGCCAGAAGGTCCAGCTCGTGGGCGACGACCTGCTCGTCACCAACCCCAAGCGCATCCGCGACGGCATCGCCCGCCAGGCCGCCAACTCCGTGCTCATCAAGCTCAACCAGATCGGCACCCTGACCGAGACCCTGGACGCCATCGCCATGGCGCATCGCGCCCGCTGGACCGCGGTCATCTCCCACCGCTCGGGCGAGACCGAAGACGTGACCATCGCGGATCTCGCCGTGGCCGCCAACACCGGCCAGATCAAGACCGGCTCGCTCTGCCGCTCCGAGCGCGTCGCCAAGTACAACCAACTCCTGCGCATCGAAGAGGAGCTGGGCGACGCGGCGGTCTACCCGGGGCTGGACATCCTGAAGCGCTAGGAGCCCGGCGGATCCTCGACCAGCAGCACGAAGTCCTCGGGGAAGGTGTACCCGTGGTCCCGGAAGGTGTCGAGCACGCCGCGGGAGAGCCAGCGGCTGCTGGGGCGGTGGGTGTGACCCGCCACGGTGAGGTCCTCGAAGCCCAGCAAGCGGTCGGGATCGCGCTCGGTGAGCACCATGACGTGCACCTCACGCGAGACGGAGTCGTGGGTGGGGAAGAGGGGGAAGATGTGCAGCGTGCGCTGCTCGCGCCGCAGCAGGGTGGCCGCGTAGGCCTGGCTCACGCGCACCGGGTAGTGCGCCGTGCCCTCCGTGACGACATGCCCGCTGCGGACGGTGAGATCGCCGAGGGCCACGGGCGCGGGCGGCCCACCCAGATCCAGGGGCAGGGCGCCGGCCCAGATCGCCACGCCCAGCCCGGCGAGGACGGCGAGGGTGCTCAGGGTCGCCACGATCCAGGGTCGCTTCACGGTCGCTCCGGGGGTCCTGGGCGCGTGCCGCGATCCGCGCGACTACCGCCAGGGGTGCGAGCGTGTCATTGTATAGTGCTGAGTACCCCCCACGCACCCGCCCCGCCCCCGGAGGAAAAATGCCCCGCTGGCTCCTCGCCTGGACCCTGATGGTCCCCCTCGCCTGCAACCCGAAGAATCCATCCGGCTTCGCCCACGGCGACTACGACGACACCGGCGCGGACGACACCGACACCGGCCCCATCGGCGACTGCCCCCCCACCCTCGGCTCCGTCACCGCCGTGGAGGACGACTACCCCACCATCGGCTGGGTGGCCGAGATCCACGTGCCCTTCACCGAGGGCAGCTGCGCCATCGACGACGGCCTCCTGTACCTCGAGTGGGGCGACGGCAGCGGCAGCACCCAGACGGAAGGCCCCTGGACCGTCGGGTTCCAGGACGAACAGATCCTGGTGGAGACCTACGACGGCGAGACCCACGAGGGCTCGCTGCTCGTGGTCGTGCAGCTGCCCGAGCGCGGCTACCACCTCGAGTTCGAGACCTGGCTCGAGTTCGGGGACGGCTCCACGTCGAACCACGCCATCGGCATGGTCAACTGAGCCCGCCACCGCCTCATCCGCACCAGGAGGCCCGATGGTCGCCCCGCCACTGCTGTTCCTGTTCGCCTGCACCCCGCTGGCCGGGCGCTACCCCGACCGCGCCGACTACCCCATCCGCACGGCGGACGAGCTGACCGATGCCACGCCCGGCCCAGACCAGCTCCGGGTCCTGACCTACAATATCAAGTTCGGCGGCGCCCGGATCGACTTCTTCTTCGACGGCTGGGGCGACCGCGTCCACATGACGCAGGCCGAGGTCCTCGGCAACATGGAGGACATCGAGGCCCTGATCGAGGATCTCCAGCCCGATCTCCTGCTCACCCAGGAGGTGGACGTGGACTCCAAGCGCTCCGCCTACGTGGACCAGGTGGATCACATCCTGAACCACACCGACATGAACTACGCCGCCTGGGTGCCGGTCTGGGAGTCGGCCTACATCGCCGAAGAGGGCCTCGGCCCCATGCAGATGGGCCAGGCCGTCTTCTCCCGTTACCCCATCACGGCGAACGAGCGCATCGCCCTGGAGCCCGTCGGCGATCAGGACCCGCTGACCCGCTACTTCTACCTGGACCGCTGTATCCAGCGGGTCACCGTGGACCTCGGCGCCGCGACCATCGAGGTGCTGAACAACCACCCGGACGCCTACTCCACCGACGGCACCAAGGAGCGCCAGATCCAGGACATCGTGGCCGAGGCGGCCGCCATCGAGGGCACGCTGATCGTGGGCGGCGACTTCAACTCCGTGCCCCCCGGCACCCTCAACCTCACCGACTTCGACGACAACGCCCCCGTCTCCGGCCCCGGCTACGACGTGGTCACCTACGAGGAAGAGGGCGACCTGCTGATGGAGGACTTCTACGCCGCCTACCAGCCGGCCATGCCGCTGGAGGACTTCCAGGTGGCGGACCAGACCCCCTTCTTCACCCACTCCATCTACGTCGAGGTCTTCTGGAACCGCAAACTCGACTACCTCTTCTCCACCGAGCCCTGGCTCGCCTACCAGACCGTCCAGGCGCCCGGAGACGGCACCAGCCAAGACCCCATGCTCCTCTCGGATCACGCCCCCTTCTTCGGCGTGCTGGACCTCTCCGCGGAGGCCGCCCGATGATCGCCGCCTTCCTGCTCGCTGGCGCCCTCTTCGCGCCCGTCCGGGCCGAGCCGGCCCCGCTCTACACCGGCACCGCCAGCCCCTGGACCCTCTCGCAGGGCCAGGGCACCATCGGCGTGTTCCACCCGGTGTCCTACGCCGTCAGTGACCACACCGAGCTGATCACCACGGGCCTCTTCTCCTTCATCGCCCCCCGCCTGGAGGCCAAGCACTGCCTGCTGTCCTCCGAGCACTGGGGCCTGGGGCTGCGCGCGGGCCTCGGCACCCCCACCCCGGCCCTGCGCCTCTCCCAGGGGATGCTCGTCCCCTCCGACATCGAGATCCCCTGGTCTGTCGTGGTCAGCGCCGGCCCGGTGTTCGGCTGGCGCGGTGGAGACTGGAACGTCTCCCTGTCCAGCCAGGCGCGCCTGGCCCTCCCGCCGCCGGGCATGCCGCAGCTCGACATGCGCTTCGGCTTCGACGCCCTGCTCACTCCCCTGTACTACGGCTGGTGCGTGCTCGAGCGCCTCGTGATCGACTGGCACCCGGGCGAGGCCTGGGTGCTCACCGGCGAGGCGGGTGTGCAGCTCAACCACGGCCCCGACTGGCGCGGGCGGCTCTTCGTGCTCCGGCGTCTCGGGGGACACACGGCGCTGGGCGCCGGCTGGTGGCTCACCAGCGATCTGCGCGGCGACCGCGCACGCATGACGGGCAGCGCACCCCTGGCGGATTTCCAGCTGCGCTGGTGAAACAGGGCGAATCGCCGCCACCCGCGGGTATACTCTCGCCACCCCCCGCGAGAGGAACACCCATGACCCACCGCCTGATCCTGCTGCTCTCTTGTGCCGGCCTGCTGGCGCTCGCGTCCTGCAAGGACGAGGACGACACCTCCACCCCGCCCGAGGGCGACACCGACGCCGACACCGACGCCGACACCGACGCCGACTCGGACACCGACGCCGACACCGACGCCGACAGCGATGCCGACAGCGATGCCGACAGCGATGCCGACAGTGATGCCGACAGCGATGCCGACTCGGACTCGGACGCCGACTCGGACGTGGACACGGACACGGACGTGGACACCGGAGGCCCCCCGGCCTGCACGGACGCCTCCTCCCTGCTCCTCTCCGCCGAGACCCGCGATGCCAGCGGGCCTTGCTCCACCTGCTCCGCCTCATCCACCATCGACGTGGTCGGGATGGTCAGCAACCCCTGCGGCGTGGACCTCGACTTCATCACCACAGACTCCTGCCTGGCCTCCTCCTGGGAGGTGCTGGACACCGCCTCCGGCATGGGCATGGGCATGGGCATGACCTGCCGCCCCGGCACCACCGCCCACACGGTCCCGGCGGGCAGCTTCATCGAAGACGTCCAGACCTGGGGCCGCATGTCCCCCGGCAGCTACCAGCTCACCGTCTACTTCGACGATCCCGCCGGCTCCATGGCCACCTGGGCATTCAGCGTGCGGTAGGCCCCCGCCTGACCGCGGCCCCCCTGTCAGAGCATGAGCACCGTGCCCGCCGACACCTGCCACACCAGGGCGGTGTTGCTCATGTCTTGCTGGACGAACTCGAACTGGCTGCCGTGCATCATGCCGGCGGAGAGGTTGAGGTTCAGGCCGAACACCTTGGTGGGGAGGAAGTCCACGCCGCCGCGGCCCCGGAATCCGAAGGCGAGCTTGAAGTCCTCGGTGTAGGGGGTCAGGGTGAGGTCGCCGCCGATGTAGGGGCGGGCCTTCCGGTCGCTCTTCTGGTAGCGCGCGCCCACGTGGAAGGGCAGGATGGTGTTCCAGCGGTAGCAGCCCAGCACCTGCTGTCCATCGACCTCGGTGGTGTCGCACAGGCCGGTCTCGACATCGTACTGGCGGTGCACACTGAAGGCCTCCAGGCCGGTCTCGATGCGGGCCGAGTCGCCCACGGGGAAGGCGATCTCACCACCGTAGGTCAAAAACTGCAGGTTCTGGAAGCCGCTGGTGCCGAAACGAGCGGCGAGGCTCACCTTCTGGCGCTCGTTGCTCCCGCCGCTGATGCGACCCACCGGTTCGCGGCGGTCGCGATAATCGTCTTCTTCGAGATCGGCGTATCCCCTTGACTTCTCCCGCTCGCGAGCCTTCTCCTCCGCCTCGCGCTGCTTGCGCTCCTGCTCCTCGCGCTTGACGCGGGCGGACATGGACTCCTCCTCCTCGAGGTCGTCGATGGAGCTGCCACGGCGGGCACCGCTCCCTCCGCGATCGTCCAGGCTGTCGAACTCGTCGAAATCCACGTCCCTGTCCACCACATAGGTGCCGGACCCGCCGCTGCTGCCACGGCCCATGGAGTCGTAGCCGTAGTCGTCCTCTTCCTCGACGATGAGGTCGCCGGCGGGCGCGATGTCGAAGCCCATGTCCTCGGCGCTGACGGGCGCGAAGGTGAATTCCTCTTCGTCGTCGTCGTCCACCGCCGCGGCGCGGGCGCGGGCCTGTTCCTGGCGGCGGCGCTCGGCCTCGGCCGCGGCACGGGCCTCTTCTTCCTGGCGGCGGCGCTCCGCCTCGGCGCGGGCGCGGGCCTCCTCCTCCTGGCGCTTGCGCTCGGCCTCGGCCGCGGCCTTGGCCTGCGCCTCCCGCTCGCGCTGGGCGGCGAGCTCGCCTTCGCGGCCATCCTCCTCGGCGTCGAGGCGCTCGAAGTCGTCGAGATCGCGGTCCGACAGCTCGGGGGTGACCACCCGCCGGCCGACCTGCAGGTCGGCGCTCTCGAACTCGAACTCCTCCTCGTCGTCCATCAGATCCGAGGTGCTGATGTCGGTGAGGGTGGAGAAGTCGTCCTCCTTCTGGCTTTGTTCGGTGGACTTGCCGGTCAGCAGCTCGGCCACCAGGGAGGACATGCGATCCGCCATCCGGGTGGGGTCCGAGGGGACCCTCCAGGACTTCTTGCGCACGATCCCGCCGCTTCGGTCGTAGTTGACCATGAAGATTTCGAACTCCTCACCCACCTTGGCCACGGAGCCGGCGATGACCACGTCGGCACCGCCGGCCTTGGCCACACCCGCGAGGCAGGTGGGGTTGGCGAGGCAGTTGACGTTCATCCCCTGGGGCATGGCCTCAAGCTGATGGACGGAGTCGAAGCTCATGGAGAAGTCGACCTCGGAGGCCACCAGGCTGGTGATGTTGAGCACCTGCAGGGAGTCCACACCGGACTTGCCGACGAAGGGGGACACCACGGCGCTCTTGGCCCACGCCACCGAGGGCGCGGCCAGCAGCAGGAGGGCGAGGGCGATGAAGCGGGGGGGATGTGCACGCATGGTGACCTCGGGATGGCCGGTGGAGGGGGCGTCGGGGTGCCCCGCCTCCAACATGGCCCTGGAGAGCCCACGCATTCTATCGCGAAAAGGTGGGCGTGGCGCGTGGAGGAGGCGAGGGCCGCCTGGCCCGACGGTCAACGCGGGGCTTGACCGTTTCCTTACACCCTACCGGCAGGCCTGCGTGCGGGAGTCGTACTCGGGGTCGCAGGTCGCGCCGCAGGAGGACAGCAGACAGGCGACCGGGTTCGCCGAGAGCATACACAGCCCGTAGCAGATGGGATCATAGGTGGCGCTGCAGTCCTCGATCCAGTTGGCGGAGTTGCCGCAGGTGGGGGCGGTCCGCTCCCAGCCGGCGCCATCGCACTCGCAGGAGATGTAGACGAGGTCCCAGCTGCAGCCGGGGGAGAGGTCGGTCCACTGGCGCTCGTTGGAGCCCGAGCAGTTGTAGTCGTAGGAGCCGTCTCCGCGGTCGTTGGTGAAGTAGGCGGTCTGGTCGGGGTGGGCGTCGGGGTTGCTGTCGTAGCAGTCGTCGGCGGTCACGCCGGTGTAGGGGGCCCGGCCATCCTCGCACCAGCACTCCTGGCCACCGCGGACGCCGTAGGTGTCGCCGTCGCCGTCGTAGTAGAAGTCCAGGCAGCCGATGGCGTCCTCTTCGTTCAGCAGCCCGTTGCAGTTGTTGTCGAGGTCGTCGCCGCAGACCTCGGTCGCGCCGGGGTAGACGGAGTAGTCGTCATCATCGCAGTCGGAGAGCGAGGACGTGGCGTTCACGCAGGGCGGGGACTCGCAGTAGCCATCGCCGTCGTCGTCATAGGCCGCGGTGCCCTCGTCCACGAAGCCGTCGCAGTCGTCGTCGATGCCGTTGAGGACCTCGGGAGCGGAGGGCGAGATGTTGGCGTTGGTGTCGTCGCAGTCCGGCACGCTGCCGGAGGCGTTCACGCATGGGGGAGACTCGCAGTAGTTGTCGCCGTCGTCGTCCCAGCACTCCGAGCCCACATCGACGCCGGTCTCGGGGAGGCAGTCGTTGTCCAGGCCGTCGCAGATCTCCGGCGCGCCCGGGTAGGTGTTGGCGTTGTCGTCGTCGCAGTCGTTCTCGTTGGGGGTGAACCCGTCGCCGTCGGCGTCGTAGTTGTCCCGGGAGACCACCTCGAGGGAGCCCTCCTCCGACGCGGTGTTGCCGTCGGTGTCGGTCACCTCGAAGGTGATCGTGTAGGGATGGGACCAGGAGGCCAGGGCGCCGCTGCAGGCTGCGCGGCCCTGGTCGTTGATCTCGAGGTCGCAGAGGGGGCCACCCGGGCTGGTGGAGACCATGCCCGTGAGCGCATCGGCGGCGTCCTGCCGGTCGGAGACCTGCGCCACGAACCGGAACAGCTCGTTCTCGAGGGCCATCTCGATGCCATCGGGGTGCTCGATGGTGATGGTGGGCATGTCCGGGACGTCCACCACCTCGATGGTGACCGAGTCCCTGCCGAAATGATCCTCGGGATCGTGGACCCGCAGGGTGATCGTGTGGTTGCCCGCCGCGAGGTAGGTGGACAGCACGACGATGCCGTCGGCGTCCGGCGTGCCGAAGCCCAGGGATTCCTCGCCCTGGTCCAGATCCGACGAGGAGATCCACTCCACCTCCAGCTCCGCCAGCGGGGTGTCCCCGTCGTCCACCTCGCCCATGAAGGTGATGGGGGCGTCCTCGTCGAAGGCTCCGCCCAGGGGGCTGATGATCTCGGCCGTGGGGGCCTTGCTGTCGAAGACCACCAGGCCGTCGTCGCCCTGGCAGGCCACCAGGCTCAGGAGGGGCAGGAACTTCCACATGGGACCTCCGCCACGCGCGGGCAGCCGCCCCAGGGTGCGGGGGGGTGGCTGAAATA
>JBDRKM010000494.1:0-2562 GCA_043814015.1 Pseudomonadota bacterium | reverse complement strand
GGCCCCAGGTTCGGTCGCCGTACCTCGGTACGGCTTCCCTCACCTTGCACCCCGCTTCTTGCCCGGCGGGCGCCGCGACGCGCTCGCGACGGCGTCCACCGGCTCCAGCGCGACGGCGCACGGCGCCGCCGCCTCCCGCCTACGCGCTACCGGCTCCTAGCGCTGCGGCACGGCCTTGATGCGGGCCTTGCCGTCCTCCACGACCACCTTGAACTTCACCGAGGTGCACTTGAAGCGGCTGCGGATGGCCCGCACCTGGTTGTGGATCGCCGTACGCACGCGGTCGAACTCGAGGTCGTCACCCTGCCCGCAGACGCGACGGGCCTCGAGGTAGCGGTCGTAGACCGCGCGGTAGGTCGCCTCCTCCTCGACCCTGCGGCGCTCGAAGTCCGAGACCTGCGGGGCCTGCGGAGCCTGCTGGGCCTGCTGTCGGCTCCGATCCGCGAGGTTCGCCCGGAACTTGAATTTGGGGTGGGTGCCCCGCTCGATCAGGAAGAGGTTGCGCTGGATGTACTGGTCCAGGCTGATGAAGCGGGCGCGCAGGGTCTGGTAGCGGTGGCGCTGCACCAGGTTCGTGCCCCTCTCACGGTCCATCTCGCGGATGGTGCGGCGCAGATCCTCCCGCTCCTTCACCGGCTCGATCTTTTCGATCCCGTTGAAGTACTTCTCGTACACGATCTTGAGCTGGTGGATGGTGAGCTCGAGCGAGTCGAGCCTGCTGGCGAAGCCCCGATCGATGCGCTGCAGTCTGGCCATGGTCAGCCCTCGCGGCAGCATAGCCCATCGGTGGCCGCTGCGCGCTGGCACCTCCCGCCAGAGGCCACCGTCCGTTATCTGAGGCGGAGCACGGCGATCCACCCGGGAGCCCTCCTTGTCCAACCTCCACCAGCCCGTCAGCCTCCTGATCGTCGACGACGACATCTCGATTCGGGAGCTGCTCGTGGAGTACCTGTCCACCCGCGGCTACCGGGTCGAGGGCACCTCCGACGGCCGGGTGGCCATGGAGCTGGTGCGCACCGGGCCCTATGACTGCGTGATCACCGACTACCAGATCCCCCACGTGGACGGGCTCACCATCCTGCGCGCTGCCCGCCAGCTCTCCCCCCCCCTGCCCACCATCCTCATGACCGGCTACGGCACCGTCGAGACCGCCGTGGCCGCCCTCAAGGACGGCGCGGCGGATTTCCTGCTCAAGCCGTTCAGGCTGCGCCGGATGCACGAGGCCATCGTCCACGCCCTGGAGCGCTCGCGCCAGACGCGGGCCGACAACCGGCTGGCCTCCACCGTGGCGCTGTACGACTTCGCGGCCACCGCCCGGACCCGCTGGCACCTGCGGCCCCTCTACGATCAGATCGCCGCGCGCCTGCAGGGCGACATCACCTGCGATGCCGTCATGCTGCTGACGGAGTCCATGGACACCGGCTCCTGGGAGGCGTGCGGCGCCGAGGGTTCGGGCGATGCCGGAGAACCCGCGCTGCTGGCGGGCCTGCACGGGCCGAGCCTGGCCGCCGCCCTCGAACCCGGCTGCTCCCTGATCGCGGACAACCCCGAGCGGTTCTTCCAGAGCGCCACGGAGGGCATGCAGCTCCCACGCTGGCTGGCCGCCCGGGCGCTGGTGCTCGAGCTGCCCGGCGAGGCGCCACGGACCTTCGGTGCCGCCATCATCGCCGGCGTCGGCGAGCGGGCCGCCGAGACCGAGGCCGGCCTGCCCTCCCTGGTGCGCTGGGCCAACCTCGCCAGCGCCACCACCAGCCGGGTCTGGGCCCTCGAGGCCGCCATCGCCCCCGGCGAAGACGACCCCGAGGCCTGATGGGGGCGGCCCTGGCGGGCGAGCGCGCGGGCTTTCCGGTCCCCTGCCTGGGCGCGCTGCCCGCCTTCGACCGGCCCCGAGGATGGGAATGACCGCACCACCCGCACCCCTCCACCTGCGCTCCGAGCACGATGGCCGCGTCCTGGTGCTCACCCTCGACCACGGCAAAGCCAACGAGGTGGGGCAGGCCTGGATCGCGGGCCTGGCCGATCTGGTGGCACGCCTGGAGGCGGGCGAGGCGCGCGCCCTGGTGACCACCAGCGCCCGCGTCACCGCCGGCGGGCACCCCGTGTTCTCCGCGGGCGCCGACGTGGTGGAGCGCCACGGCTGGGAGGAGGCGCGCGTCCTGGCCCACGTGCACACCCAGCGCGAGGTCATGGGCCGCCTCGCCAGGGCCCCGGTGCTGCACCTGTGCGTGGTGGACGGCCTGGCCCTGGGCTGGGGCCTCGAGCTCTGCCTGTGCGCCGACTACCTGCTGGTCGGCCCCCAGGCGCGCTTCGGGCTGCCCGAGACCGGGCTGGGGATCGTCCCCGGGGCCGGGGGCACCGCGCACCTGGCCCATCGCGTCGGCACCGCCCAGGCGCTGCGGCTGGGCATGGCGGGCGAGCTGATCGACGCGGCCGAGGCCCTGCGCATCGGGCTGGCCCACGAGGCCTGCGAGAGCGGTGTGGCCGGGCTGGTGCGCGCCCTGGGCCTCGCGCAGCGCGTGGCCGGCCGCTCCCCCACCGCGGTGGCCGCCTTCAAGGCGGCGG
>JBDRKM010000493.1:0-15962 GCA_043814015.1 Pseudomonadota bacterium | reverse complement strand
GCTCGGGGCGCGGAGAACTGGGTACCGACCGCGTGGCGGCCCGTACTCGCCGCTCGGGGCGCGGAGAGCCGGGTACCGACCGCGTGGCGGCCCGTACTCGCCGCTCGGGGCGCGGAGAGCCGGGTACCGACCGCGTGGCGGCCCGTACTCGCCGCTCGGGGCGCGGAGAACCGGGTACCGACCGCGTGGCGGATCGAGTCAGGGGGAGAGGGACCTACGCTCTGCGAGGCGCTTCGCGCACCGGCGCCACGATCTGGGACAGGAGTTTTTTCGCTGGCCCACAAAAGCGGACATTTTATGACCTCACAGATTGGTAGAAGGACACTGCTGCGGGCTGCCCTTCCGAATCCGGTCCGCTCGGGTCCGCAGCTCACCCGTCTTCTCCTCACTTCGGAGCCCCTCGCCATGTCCACCCTGCCCGATCCCAGGTTCCTCCAGGAGGCAGCCCGCGCCCATCGCGCCCGCGCGGGTGCCCTCGTCGCGCTCGCCAAGGCGGTCGGGCGCGGGGCGGCCCCGCCCGTCACCAAGGCCGTCGCGAAGTCCCTCGCCCGGCTCCAGGCTGCGACGATTCCGCCCACAGATATTGCCATCCAGGGTACCGAGGCCTGGCTGGCCGAGCAGGAGCGCGAGCGTCGGCAGCGCCTGGCCGGCGATCTGCGCGCGGCCTGCGAGGCCACGGAGGTCGAGCTGCTGGTGCTGCAGCGTGCGCCGCTGGAGCTCAGGCTGCCGCCGGTGTCGGTGGAGGTCGACTACGACGCCGATCGCGCCATCGTCCGCTTCGCCGGGGACCGCCTCCTCGAGTGTGAGGTGCAGGCCGCGGCCATCATGGCCGCGCGGGAGCGGGCTGTCCGCCTGCTCGAGGGTCGCGGCTGGGAACCGGCTGGCTTCCTGCGCCTGCTGCTGCATGCCTGGCGCCGGGTCGCGGGGTCCGAGGCCGGCTGGGTCGAGCTGGTCGAGGTCCTGCCGGAGCTCGCCCTGCTGCTGCAGCCGCGCGCTTTCCGCCGCGATCCCTCCGGGCGCAACTTCAAGCCCTACCCACGGGTCCAGCTCGCCTACGACCTCTGGCGCTTGCGCCGCGACCGCTCCCTCGCGGTGGACGGCTGGCGCCTGAGCCTCGGCCCGGCCACCGGCGACTCCACCCGCGACAAGTCCCGTGTCCTGCGCCTGGAGGATGCCCATGGCCAGGGCCAGTACCACCTCACCCTGCGCTTCGTTCCGGAGGCCCGCCCATGACCCCCGCTGTCACGCCTGTCGAGCCCCGCGTCGAGCCCGGCATCGAGCCCCACCTCGCCCGCGCCATCCTCGCCCGCGTCGGCGAGATCGGCCAGCCTCCCGATCTGGGCATCGAGTATCTCAACGCCGGCAACGAGTCGATCCTGGGTGTGCTGGAGCACGAGTACATCGCCCCCATGGCCGAGGCCCGCCGTGGCTCCTCCTTCAAGCTGGTGCAGGCCTACTTCGGCGGCGGAAAGACCCACTTCCTCTACGCCGTGCGGTCCCTGGCCTGGCGCTACGGGTTCGCCTCGGCCGTGGTGGGCCTCTCGCCCGAGGAGTGCCCGTTCGACGACCCCGTCCGCATCTACCGGGCGGTGGCCGCGGAGATCTCCTGGCCGCCCCAAGGCAGCGGCTCCCTGCCCGCACGGGGGATCGAGGCGGCCCTCCGGGTGGCGCTGGAAGAGCGCGTCGAGCAGGCTGGCGCCGAGGCTGTCGAGGCCTGGATCAACACGGAGCTGCGGCGCACCTCGCTGGACTCCCCGTCCTTCCGCGCGGCCGTCGTGGGCTACCTGCGGGCCCTGCTGTGCGGAGAGCCCGCGCAGGAGGATCTGCTGGGGGCCTTCCTGCGGGGTGATGATCTGTCGCTGGCGGAGCTGCGTCCCCTCGGGGTGCGGGAGCAGCTCTCCCGTGAGTCGGGTTTCCGCTTCCTGCGCAGCCTGTGCCAGGCCGTCCAGTCCCTCGGCTGCCCTGGGCTCTTGCTGTGCTTCGACGAGCTGGATCGCAACCTCTCCCTGCCGCCGCGGCGGCGGCGGGCGGTGGCCGACAACCTGCGCCAGCTGATCGACCTCACGGGGCGCGAAGCCCTGCCAGGGCTGCTGTGCCTCTACGCCGTGCCGCCCGAGTTCATGCGCAACGTCGTGGTGGAGTACCCCGCGCTGCAGCAGCGCCTCGAGGGCCCCTCCATGCTCTCGGCGCGCAGCCCGCAGGCCGCCGTTATCGATCTGGAGCGCCTGGATCTCGAGCCGCAGGCGCTGTTGGTGGCCATCGGGTTGCGCCTGCTGGCCCTGTTCGAGGCGGCGCACGCATCCGGGTTCGACCTCGATCTGCAGCAGCAGAACCTCGATGTCCTGGCCGGCGAGGTGCTGGCCTCCTCCTTCGAGGTGGCCCATCGGCGCGCCTTCGTGAAGGCCGCCGTAGAGCTCCTGCACAGCCAGGCGGTCGAGGAGGGCCCCCTGTCTCCGGCCGAGGCCCGGCGTCTGGCCGGCCAGGGCGGTGAGATCGTCCCTCTCGGCGCCGCCGACGGCTTCGAGGTGTTCTGATGGTCCGGGTCGGCGAGCTCATCGAGCATCCCCTGTGGGGGCGTGGCCGCGTGCGGGCCGTCATCGAGGGTGGGCGCTACTACAGCATCGCCTTCTGCAGCCAGCCGGGCCTGCCACGGCGCGTGCTGGCCTCCTCTCTGGGGGGCGCCCGGGCGAGTGACCCGCGCGGCGTGTCCGCGCCGCGCCAGGTGCGTGCGGCCGCCAGGAGAGGCCCGGTGGCCCCTGCGCCGGCGCCCCGTCTCGACGAGGGCCCGGCCGAGCTGCGGCAGGCGCTGGAGGCCCTGCGCCTCGGGGTGGTGCCCGTCGCGGGCCTGGAGGCGCTCACCGTCGCGCGCGAGGGCGAGCTGGCGGTGGTGCGCGGAGCTCTGGAGGAGGCCCGCGGCCTGCTCATGCTCTCCGGCGCCTATGGCGCGGGCAAGACCCATCTCGTGGAGGTCGCCGAGAGCCTCGCCCTCGGGGCGGGCTTCCTGGTGGCCCGGGCCACCTTCGATCCCGTCGAGCTGCCGCCCTCCCACCCCCTGCGCCTGTACGGCGCCCTGGCGCGCGGCCTGCGCTACCCCGACGGCGCAGGACGTGGGCTCCGGCCCTTGCTGGAGGGCCTGGCGGAGCGCCCGGCCCACCACCGGCCTGGCGCTCCCCTGGCGCACCGCTTCCTCACCCCGGCGGCCTGGGCGCTGCAGTACTCCGAGCCCGCCCTGGCGGAGGAGGTGCTCGATCATGTGGAGGGGCAGCCCGGCCGTTCGGCGGCCGAGCTTGATGCGGCGCTGCGCCGCGGCGGGTGGCGCGGCCCGCGCCTCCTGGCCCTGCCCGACTACCGCACCTTCGGCCAGGTCATGGCCTACCTGCTCGGCGGCATCGCGGTCTGGGCACGTGAGGCCGGCTACCGCGGCCTGCTCGTGCTGGTGGATGAAGCCGAGTACCTCGAGCGGCTGGGCAGCGTGTCCCGCTCCTGGGCCACCGACGTCCTGCGCTACCTGGCCATCGCCAGCCTGCCGCCCGCCGAGCTGGCCTTCCATCCGTCCCAGGCCTACCGCGGGGGGCGGGCTGTGCACCGCGGGCTGCCCGCCGTCTTCCAGGCGGATCAGCCTCTCGTCGCCTTGTGCGCCTTCACCCCCCACCCGGCCATCGATCGCGTGCTCCGCGGCGTGGTGGCGGAGCCGGGGCGCCGCCTCGAGCTGGAGTCCATCCCGCCCGCCCAGCTTGGCTGCCTGGCCGAGCGCATCCTGGCCCTCTACCGGCGGGTGCACCCGGCCCTCGATCCCCCGGAGTCCCACCGGCGGCGGGTCCAGGCCTGCCTCACCGGGGGTTTCCGGCGCGGCGAGATCACCACCACCCGCCAGGCCGCCCGGCTGGTGGTGGAGTTCTGGGACCTCTACCGGCACAGCCCCGCGCGGGCGGTGCGGGCGTTGGCCGCATGAATTCCCCGCTGGGCTCCGCGGCCCTGCGCCAGGCCCTGCCGCGCACCTGGGGGGCGCTGCTGGCGCGCCACGGCACCCCCAACGCCGTCCAGCGCGCGGCAGCCGGGCCCCTGCTGGCGGGGCGCGACGTGCTGATCACCGCCCCCACGGCCTCGGGAAAGACCGAGGCCTACCTGGCCCCCCTCTGCGAACGCCTGTTCCCGCCCGGCGAGGGTGGGGAGGCCGCCCGCCTGCTCATCGTCAGCCCCACCCGGGCCCTGGCCAATGATCTCTTCCGCCGTATCGCGCCGCCCCTGGGGCAGGCCGGCATCGGCTGCGGCCGCTGGACAGGCGACCACCACGACGGCGGGCGCCTGCACCCCGTCACCCTGGTCACCCCGGAGGCCCTCGACAGCCGCCTCGCGCGGGATCGTGGTGCCCTGGCCGAGGTGCGGGCCGTGGTGCTGGATGAGCTGCACGCAATGGACCGCACGGTGCGCGGCGACCAGCTGAGGCTGCTGCTCGAACGCCTGCGCGTGGCCGGGGCGCTGCAGGTCGCCGCGGCCAGCGCCACGGTAGCGGATCCGCACGCCATGGCCGGCCGGTACCTGCGCGATCCGGTCCTGGTGGGCGCGGGCGAGCGCCGCAGCGTCCACGCGCGTATCGTGGAGGCCGAGGGCCCCGTGGCCGTGCACGCCGAGCTGGCCCGCGAGGTCGCCCGCGGCTTCCGCAAGGTCCTGGCTTTCTGCAAGAGCCGCGAGGAGGTGGAGGTTTATGCGCGCCTGCTGCGGGATCGCCCGCCCTTCCGGGGCGCGGTCTTCGCGCACCACGGCGATGTCGCGCGCAGCCAGCGCCTCGCCACCGAGCAGCAGCTGCACGCCCGGCCCGTGGCCCTCTGCCTGGCCACCTCCACCCTCGAGCTCGGCATCGACATCGGCGATGTGGACCTCGTCGCCCTGGTGGGGCCGCCATCCTCCGTGTCCTCCCTGCAGCAGCGCGTGGGCCGCGGTGGCCGCCGGGGCGGGGGCAACGCGGCGCTGTGCCTGGCCGCGGGCCCCTGGCAGGCGCGGGTCTTTCGCACCCTGCTGGAGGCCCAGGCCGCGGGCGAGCTGCTGGAGGATCCGTCCTTCTTCCGGCCGAGTGTGCTGATCCAGCAGGCCATCTCGCTGCTGCACGAGAACCCCGGTCGCTGGATCGACGCGCCGGCCCTGCGCCGCCGTCTGCCCTCGGAGCTGGCCGCGGCCTGGCCCGAGCAGCGCCTCGCCGCGGTCCTGGCGGCTGCGGCCAAGGCGCGCTGGCTGCAGGGTCCCGGGCCGCGCTACGCCCTCGGCGAGCAGGGTGAGGTCCACTGGGTTCGGGGCGGCCTGCACGCCAACCTGGCCGAGGACCGCTCCCTCGAGGTCCGCGATGCCCTCACGGGCGATCACATCGGCCACATTTGCACGGTAGACACAGAAGCCGTGGGCCTGGCGGGTCGCGCGCGCCGGGTGCTGGCCGTGGAGGGCGGCCGCGTGCTCACGGCGCCCGCGGACTCCCCCGAGCTGGCCACCTTCGGCCGCGGCAGCCGGGCGCTGGTCTCGGCTGCCCTGGCCGCGCGCCTGGTGGTCTCCCTCGGGCTGCGGCCTCCCGTGCTGGTGCGCGGGCGCCACCTCGCCCTGCTGCACGGCCTGGGCAGCGCGGGCGGCGCCCTGCTGGGCCGTGTGTTCCGGCACGCGGGCATGAAGCCCGGCTTCGCGGGCCCGCTGGCGTTGATCCTGCCGGCGGAGTTCGCGCTGGCGCCCGAGGGAGAGCCCCTCCCATGGCCGGGTCCCGAGCGTGTGCCCCCCGCCTTGCGCCGATACCATCGCAGCCTCGGGCGCCGCCTCGCGCTCGGCCGCTTCCACCGCGACCTCCCGGAGGAGGAGCAGATCCTTGCGGTCGAGGCCGCCTCGGGCGTGGCGGCCGTGGCCAGCTGCCTGGCGGCCTGCCCACCCCCCGTCGTCGAGGCCGACGATCTGCTCGAGGAGGCGCTGTGGTGGAGCTGAAGAGTCGCCGTGGTAGGCTCATCGCGGTCGTCACCAACCTGGAGGCACCGTGCAGCCCACCGAGGAACCAGGGGTTCCGCCGACCGGGTCCGTCCGGGCATCAAGGCGTCGCGTCTACCTGGGGCTGCTCGCGCAGGCGTCCCTGGGGATCGTCATCGCGGCCCTGACCGGCCTCGCATGGGTGTGGTGGGGCTTCTTCACGCGGGCACCGCGCTTCACCGGCGAGGAGGTGGCGCTTGCCGCGGCCTACTGGCCGGGATTCAGCCTGCGCTCCGTGCTGCTGGATCCCGGGCACGGCGGATCAGGGTTGCCAGTCGGTGGACCGCCGCGCACAGCAGGCGGCGCGGCATGGCGCCGACGTGCTGGGCTCGATCCACGCCAACGCCGGGGGCAGCGAGCGCACCCGGGCCCGCGGCGCCATGCTCATCTGGGCGCCGTCGCGGGTGGCGGGCGAGTCGGTCCGGCGGCGCAGCGAGTGGCTGGCGGTGTTCCTGGGCGCCGGCCTGCAGGAGAAAGGCTTCGCGCTGCACAACAGTGGGCCTCTCCTCGCGCAGGTGGGAACCCGCTCGGGCGCCACCTACGTGGTCACCCAGCCCCGCTATGGCGTGCACCTGGCGGGCCGGCCGCTGGGCGTGTTGAACTGGAGCCGTCGACCCGCGGTGCTGGTGGAGACCCACTTCCTGAGCACCCCCGCCGAGACCGCCGAGTTCCAGCGTCCCGAGCGCTATGCCGAGTTCGCCGAGGCCTTCGAGGACGGGCTGCGCTCCTGGTTCGCTTGGGAGGAGGGCCGTCTGCCCACCGCCGAGCGGCTGGAGCGCGGATACTGGACCGTCCAGGTGCTGGCCGACCTGGATCCCGCCGTGGCCACCGCCGAGCGAGCACAGCTGGCCGAGGCCGGGTTCGAGGAGGTCCGGCTGGAGGAGCATGTGGTGGGCGCCCAGATCTGGTACCGGGTACGGGTCGGCCGCTTCACGGACCGAGCCACCCTCGACGTCACCCTGCGCGGGCTCGAGGGCGGTGGCCGGAAAGAACTCTGGGTGGAACGAGTGGAGGGCGACGTGAGATCTGCGGCTACGCTGGGTCGGTGGTGAGCGGTGACGGCTACGCGTTCAGGGGCTTGGCCTTCCGCTTCTGCTTTTCCTCTTTCCAACACCACCCGGACGCTGGCTCGGCCAACTGGAAACAGGTCGGCCTCTTTCCGCTGGAGTCGGTCTTGCCTTCTCCGAGGACCGGACGTGTGGCGACAGACTCGAGCCATTCGCTCACCTCGGCACTGCCCGGGCTCGGGTTTCGGACCAACCGGGCCAGGTAGGAGGCGGCGTCGTGGTAGGTGCAGATCAGGTTGAACTCGCAGCTCAGAGGGGTCGCGGCAACTTCTCCCGTGAGCGCGTGCGCCAGGTCCGCGACCGTCTTCTTCTTTACACCGTGGTGGTCCACGAGGACGAAGTGGACTGAAGAGCCGCTGGCCTTCGCCTCCAGGCTGACCGTGGCCATCGTCTCCCGCAGGAGGCGGTCGCCCAGGGCGTGGCCGACGATGTGCCACACCAGGGCGGGCTTCTGGCCTCGGCGCTGGCGCACGAGCCTGAGCAGGAAGCTGCGCGCCGCGGCGTACATGGCCTGCAGGCTGGTGATCTGGAGCGAGAGGGGGGTCGAGATCTCCTTGTCCCAGCCGGCGATGGCCATGGTGTCCACGTGGGCGAGGTCACCGTGCAGCTTGAGGAGCGGCCGGCAGTCCGGGCCGCCGGCGCGGCCGAGTGGATCGTGGGTCAGCTCGCCTTCGAACCGCTGCGCCTCGCTGGCCGTGGAGACGGTGCGCCAGGAGCGCCCGCTTCCAGCGCCGGGTTCCACCGCCTGCAGGGCGCGGTCGGCGAAGTGGGTGTAGTTGGTGGAGAGCCAGGCATCCAGAGGCAGCCTGGCCGCGTCGAGGGACTGCTGCATCTGCCCCCAGTCGTTGCGCAGGAGCGCCTTGCGGTAGGCGTCCCGGAGGTTGATCTCGTTCTCCAGCGCCCGCAGGGTGAGCGCGGCCGCTTGGCGACGCCTGTCATCGTTGTACCTCTGCCGTGCGGATGCGGGCTCGACCAGGATGCACCGCTGCTCGACCTCCAACAGACGGTTCCACCAGGCGTCGAGGTCTGGTCGGCCTCTTCTGTCATCCCGCCGGCCTTCGGTGTTCACGGCCCTGAGACCGGCGGTCGTGCCACCGACCAGGGCCACCCGAGGGTAGCTGCCCCCGCTCCTGGGCCGCAAACGCCGCTTTCCTTCCTCGCTCACCTCCCCGGCCATCCAGACCAGGAGGTGCACGGTTTGGGGTTGGCCGAAGCTGCCCAGGCTGTCGTGCATCTCGAAGCCAGCGCCCGTGACCAGGACCTGGATGAGGCCCTGGTCCAAGGCTGGCTTCTTCGGCAGCGCGGAAGGAGGCCAGAGGTGCTCGCGCAGGTCCTTCAGCATCTGCGTGGACTTGGCGCGAATCCGCCGCGAGCTCCTGCCCACCTGCTCGCCGCTGCGGTAGGCGCTGACCACCCACAGACAGTCGCCAGTGCATTGGATGCGGGCTTGCTCTTTGCCAAACGAGAGCCCTGCGATCTGTGCGCAGGTTTTACTGGCGTTGTATGACTCCTTCCCCTGGTAGTCCACGAGGAAGAAGATCCCCACCGAGCCGCCTGCAGAGACCTGCGGCAGGTACCCCTCGAGAAGTTTCAGGCTGGGGCTGACGTCTCCCCGGGCCTCGATCCACCACACATGCCGGGTGCCGCAGGGGGAGGAGAGGAAGGCGCCGGGTTGGAGCCACGACTCCTCCACTTCGCCGCCGATGGGCTGATCGGCGACGCCGACGTTGATCCGCTCGGTGAGGATTCGCCAGGTGTGCAGCGCGAAGCGGCGGGAGTCGTCGATCACCACGACGTGGGTGGTTTGCGGCGGTGCGGCGGTCATGGCGCCAACATCCGGTCCATTCTCGCGAGCGTGACGATCATCGATGGACTCGGCTGCGCTTCAATCACGCTCACCTCCAGGCGCCAACCCACCACCGCGGCGGCAAGGCTGACCAGGTACAGCCCGGTGCCGTGGGATTCCCGTCGCACATCGGTGTGGGGGTCGAGGAGCCTCTGCCCGATGTTCGGTTCTAGCAGGCGCCTCGCATCTTCCGGCTGCAGGTTCGTGAACGTGAACGAGATGGTGTTCGCGTCGTCGTAGCACGCGACACTCGCCTGCTGGGCCGCGCCAGCGGCAGCCCCTGCGGGGTCCACGCGCGAGCGCTCACGGAGGCCATGGATTTCGTGGTTGCGCTTCAGCTCGCCGAACACCAACGCCAGATGGCGGGCCTCCTGGTGGGTCAGGCGCATCTCCTCCGCCCCTGCGGTTGACCCGCTCTGAACCGACCAGCCATCGAGCAGGTCCTTCACCTTCACCTCGACCTCCGCCGGGGCGGAGTCTTCGCCCCCAGGGAGCTTTGCGCCCTGCCCGGGAGATCCCTGGCCCGGCGTGCTGACCAGGCCCTTGAGGGTGCGCAGGGTGGTGGGGATGGACTCGAGATGGCGGGCGCGGCCCTCGACGTAGGTGCTGTAGCGATCGAGCTGCGACGGCGGCGCGGGGTCCTGCTCCCTCGGCTGGGCGTCGCCCCGCTGGGGGTTGAGCGCGTGGGAGATCTCCCAGAACTCGCAGGCGTGCTCGTCGAGGCGCTCCAGCAGCCCGTGTCCCAGGATGCTGTCCACCAGGTGGCGCTGGACGGCAGCGCTCTCCCGGAAGCCGCCCGCGGATCGTTGGAGATCCGCGAGCACCGCCCGATACAGGCCGAGGTGGGGCGCGAACATCTGGAACGTCTCCTCTGCGATCTGCAGGACCGCGAGGGAGTCCTCGCACCAGGAGCCGATCGCCTTGCTGAGCAACACCACGGTGGGGAGGACCACGTGGACCGTCTGCATCCCTGGGTCAGCGGTCCCGATCATCCCGGTGGCTGGCTGGCAGCGTTTCGCGAGATCCTCGAGCCGGGGCTGCCAGAAGGCCTGCGAGTGGCGCATGGCAAAGGGTTGGGACGCGTCGGTGGGGGCGGAGGCACCGTCCGGCTTTCCGAGGGCCTGGAGGATCCATGCCCAGCGCTGCAGAGCAGAGAGATCCACCTGACCTGGGTACTCGCGGAAACAGGTCGCGAGCCGGTCGAGCCAACTCACCAGGTGATGGTAGGGCAGCACGGTCCGGAGCACGTCCAGGTTGTCCGTGCCACGGGGACGATACTCCACCACGAACGACGCGACTCCGTCCTCCTTGAGCCCGCGGAGGCCTTTTTCCCAGTCCTTATACAGCATGAGCGGCGGTACACTTCGCAGGATCCCGGCGATCCCTGGGTCTGCCAGGTGCCCCAGATTCGCGAGACGGCGGGTGGCTTCGCCGGCCGGGCTGTCGGCCGTACCCGTCACGTGCTCGAACAGGCCGGCCAGTGGCGGGCGCTCGATGCCGAGGCACTCGAGCGCCCTGAACTGGTCCTTGACCGCGCTCGCGAGGGGCAGGTGGCTGGCCGCCTCGAACATGCGGTAGGCGATGTTGAGCGTGGACTGCGGGCTGAGGAAGAGGCCCAGGGCGTACACCCGGGCGATCTCGTGGGTCAGCGCGTCGTCGAGGCCGGCCTCGGCGCGGGCGCGGCGGCCCAGCAGGTCGCCGAGGGTGGCGAAGAGCTGGCTGAGGTGGTTCCACGGGACGCCCTGCTCGGAAGAGTCCCCGCTGGCCAGCTTGGCGGCGCGCAGCAGCGAGATGTTGATGGCGCGCAAGGTCTCCAGCACCATCACGTCGTCGCCGCGCTCGAGCATGGAGCGGGAGAGCTTGACCCTCCTGAGCAGGACGTCCCGCAGGGCCTCGGCGGTCGGTTCTTGTTCTTGCTCCCGCATCCTCGTGATGGCGCGGTTGACCCAGTAGTAGGCAGTTCCATCCACGATCTGTTTCATCAGGACGATGCGGACCTTCATCTCGACAGCCCCCGGCGATCCAGCCCAGGTGCGGCTGTGCTCGTCCATGGCGTCGACCAGGTGGACGTAGATCCGGGAGAAGCCTCGGATGGCGCGAGCGGGTTTCATGGCTGGGCGACCGTTCCGACCCTTCGGTACCGGACGGCAGAGGGCGACCAGTTGTCCGTTGAGGAGCTCCAGCACCTCCGAGAGGATGGTCTCGTAGAGGCGGTGATCGTCGAGGCTGTGCGCGTGACCGAGGGCGGCGGTGAGCAGGCGCCTCAGCTCTGTCTGCACCTCTTCAGTGGTTGGGTCCCGCGGAAAGGTCCAATCGCGTGTTTCGGCGTGGCGCCACAGGACCAGGAAGGCGTGGAGATCATGGAGGAAGTAGGGCACCGTGAGCGGGTCGGGGGCCTCACCGTCTGGGGGGGGGGAGACCTGGGAGTGGAACAGCTGGAAGGCCTGGATCGAGCCCACGCCCGCCGCGGCCCCGCCGAGCTTCTCCGCCCGCCTGGACAGGTGCCAGGCCTCGTCGACCGTGTCCCCCTGGCGACCTCCTCCAGACCATCGAGCGAGCAGCTGCCTCCGTTTCTCTGGATCGCAGGCCTTGGAGCGAGGGTGGTGCACCGTGATCAGTCGGGTCGTCGCCCTCTCGCCAGCGGTGAGCAGCCGCAGGTGGATCACTCCGGCTCGCTCCTCGTCCTCGCTGGGCTCCGCCTCATCGCGTACGACCGCGGCCCCGAAGACCGGGTGATCGAGCTGGAGCCGGTCTATCCGAACGCCGGGGATGGGCATGCGATCCAGGGGTGAAGTCCCCTTCGACCGTCTTGGCTCCTCGACCTTGTCGCCGTCGTAGATCAACAGCACCCGCCCGTCCTGGGTGGTGGCCACCACGGCGTCCAAGGCTGTGGGAGTCGACACCTTGTCGAAGCGACCCCGGTAGGCCTCGACGTGGGTGATGGGGCTCGTCTCGCGGGTGGCCCAGAGGGACACGAAGGGGGGCTCTCCCTCGAGGTGCTGCCAGCAGACCACGCTGCCATCGGCGGCCCCGGCGTAGATGCGCGACGGTCCGGAGGAACGGGGCCACGTGCGCGCGGCCAGGGACCAGACGGGGGCGCCCATGCGCTGGATGACGCGGTATCTCTTGGTGCGAACGGGATCCCCGGACGGCTGGCGGAGGGACGTCCTGTTGAGGTTGATGCTCCAGATCTGCCCATCCAGGCAGCCGGCGAGGACCGTGATGGACGCCGCCTCCTGCGAGGACGCGAGCGCCAGGGCGAAGACGGGGTTCCGCGAGTCCTTGGTGCCTTCGGGGTAGGCTGCGGGCAGATGATCGGTGTCGGAGGGCCTGGGGCCGAACCGGACCATCCGCAGGAGCAACTTACGGCGTCGGCTGGTGGGAAGATGCAACAGCGCCAGGCGTGGGCCACCTCCGGAGCCGCGCAGCCCGAGCAGCACCACGGAACGGCCGATGACGTCTGTCAGATCGAGCATGCTGTACACGCTCTCGCGGGCGCCCCTGGGGTCGCTGTTCAGGTGGAGGGGGGGGAATTTCTCCTGCGTCACCAGGTCCGCTTTCACCTGGAAGCGGCGAACCTCAACCCGGGCGGGTTTCTCGGCGGTGCGCGGAGGGGTGGGAGCGTAGACGGCGAAGAAAGCACCCTTCTGTTTGGATTTTGTGAGGCAGATCGCCCGCGTGCGGTGTTCGAGCGTGATGCCGAAACAGGCGTTCTCGGCTCCTGCCTTCACCGGTTCGAGAGCGCAGGGGGTCGACGTCCCCGCCTCCTTCGGC
Source organism: Pseudomonadota bacterium (assembly GCA_043814015.1). Classification (GTDB taxonomy): domain Bacteria; phylum Myxococcota_A; class UBA796; order UBA796; family JAFGLY01; genus JBDRKM01. The sequence goes on along the minus strand of JBDRKM010000493.1, from coordinate 3,281 downwards.
GTCAGCTTGTAGAGAAGGAACCAGCCACTGTTCAGGGTGGTCGCGACGAAGGTCCCTTCCTCGATGTGCAGCGCAGCACAGGTGCGGGCGGCATCCGGCGGTCCTGAGTGGGGATCCTCACCCGTCTGCCCGCCTTCTGCGCTCGGCTCGACGCTGCGGTGCAGTGCGGCGAGGTCCCAGCGGCGGTCGAGCAGCCTGGCCTGGTAGATGTCCCTGTCCCGCTCACGCTTTTCCGTTTGAGTGGTTCGTTCTTTGGACCCGGGCGGTGACGGAGCACCGGCGATCTGCTCGGACAGCCAGCGCAGCGGTGAGTACGCGCTGTGCCGCTCCACGTAGGTGCTGGAGAACAAGCCCCACTTTCGCACGTCCTGGTGCGCGTCGTCGAGGGCCTTCGCGATTCGGTGCCCCGGCGCCCCCTGTCCGGTCAGACCCACCTCGAGCTGCCGGAGCCACGCCAGCAGTCCGAGGTAGCAGGCCTGGCGCTGGCGCGGTTCGCGCAGGTAGCGGTGGATGGCGCCGAGGAATGCGTCCGTCCACAGACGGATGGCCAGGTACCGGGGGGACATGGTCCCGGCGGAGTCTTCTTCTGGGATTTGTTCCAGCACGTTGAGGGCCAGGTTCGCGTTCGGCTGGCTGAGGGAGCTGAAGAACAGGTCTGGGTCCCTGTCCGCCACCAGCTCCACGAACGAGGCGAAGGTCAGGGCCCACCTGACGGGGTCCGGGAGGGGCGCGAACAGGCCTGCTACCGGTGGTTCCCCCCTGGGGGCGATGTCCTTCTCGAGCTGCTCGGTGTCACCGTTTGCGATGGTGGCGAGGAACGTCGGTTCCAGCGCCGCCCCCCCTTGTCCAAGAGCCAGGTACCGCGTGAGGTGCACCTCGTTGTTCCGGCAAGCCTGGACGACCACGAGTCGGGTGCCGGTGTCGCTCGTCGGGGGGATGGCTGCGAGCGCCCTGGCGGCGTGGAGCCCCGCCAGGTGGATGCCGGAGGGGACCCAAGAGAGGGCGGCATCCCGTGACTTGACACTGGGCATGTCCCGCGGCGCCCGGAAGAGGTGGGCGCTGCCCTCGATGTCGGTGACCCACAGGAACCTCGTTGCGTGGTTGGGTCGGTGGAGGGTCATGGCGGTGGGCATCAGATCGAGCCCAGGCAGGTGCAGGAGCTCGGCGCGGGTCTCTGCTCCGACACCTTCTCCAAGCCAGACACCGAATACTCCGCGGTCCGTGGCGAGATACAGGCAGCTCGCGGGCCGCTGCTGCATGTTCGCCGGGTCAGTCTCGTGCGCGGCAGCCCATGGGACATCGCTCAGGATGGCGTAGTCCGTGACCATGGACGGGCTGCCATCCGTCCCTCCGAACAGCGCCAGGTTCTTGGGAGTGTTGGTCCCATTGCTCCACCAGGCTTGACCGCGCTCGGACACCATGAGCCAGGTTCCGCCCTGGGCCTGGCCCGCGCAGCACAGGCCTTTGATCTGGCTCCAGCCTCCGGGCCGCTCTTCGAGCCCTCCATCTGACCAGTCCAGGAAGCGCGTCCCCGCGAGCCTGTGGGAGACCAGGATCTTGTCCCCCCCCATCCAGCCGAGGAAGGTGACCCGGCCGAGTCTCCCTTGGCCGGCCCCGCCCGCCGTCTCGATCGGCCCGAGCTGGATCCGGGTTTGCACGGTGCCGTCGGTGGGGATGCGCCAGCGCTCGAGGTCGCCGTTCTCGAGGCCTACGAGCAGATCCTGCTCGCCGAGCGCGAGGATGGCGCGGACTCCCATGATCCCACTGTCGCGCTGCTGTGGCGCAATCCTCCTGGGCTGGCCGACCGGCTCTGCGTTCGCTTCCCCGACCGGAATCTCGGTGACCGTGCCATCCTTGCATCCGACGTACACCTTGTCCCGTTGGGTGCTGCTCTGGATGCAGCGGACGCCGTACCCGGTGGCGTGGACGGTGTCGTGGACAAACAGCGCTGGATTCGTGTCGGCCAATGCTCCGGCTCCTTCCTCAGGGCGTGGCATCGAGGGCACGATCGGGGCCCTGCGCCTGGTTGCCCTGCTCCGTGACGGCTTCCGGCGGGGCGGGGGCTCTGGCCGCCCGCTCGCTCTGCCGGCGATCCCTGACCCACGCCAGCGTGCACACCAGATCCAGGTTCCGGGGGTGTTCGGCGGTGGCGGCGGACCACAGGAGGACACCCACGAACACCAACGTCGGACCCGCCAGGACGAGATAGCCCCCGGACCCCCAGGACAAGCCCAGGATGGGGTGGCGGGCCAGCACCACCGCCCAGACCACCGTGCACGCGACGAGCCCGTCGAGGATGGCGGCGTGGACCCAGCAGGAGGTGGTGAGGTCGCAGGACGGCCTCAGCCGCTCGTCCCGACGCAGGTCCATCCAGGCTCGGGTGTAGAAGACCTCCATCGGTACGCTCTCCCCGACACAGGTCTGGCACGGGCTCTCGGCGAGGAGCTTCAGGGAGCGGACCAGCGCGCGGAGGACCTTGTCACGCCCCCCTGCGCTCTGGCCGCCTTCGGTGGCCTCTCTGTACTCGCGACCCCTCCTGAGCTGGACGGGTCCCCACAGGATCCTGCAGAGTGCCCGCCCGAGAGAGAACCCGACCAGACCGACGATGCAGCAGGCCAGGCACGCGAGGAATGTGGTGATCTCGAGGTGCGGCCTGGCGCCCGCGAGCCGCGCCCAGCCTGTCGCCACCAGCACCGCCGCGAGGGTGGCCGCGCCCGAGAGCAGAAGGGAGAAGTCCGGAATCCCGAGGGACGAAAGGAGGCTGCCCAACAAGGGCTGCAACGCTGCCACGAGTTCCGTCACGCCCATCCTCCGGTTCAGGACCCCGCCACCATGGCACAGGCTCCAGCGGAGTTCAAGGCGGCCTGCCGCTGGACGTACCCCACTGGGTCGGCGGGGCCGGGCGGGGTTGCGGTGCCGCAGGTGGGGTCCGCCCCTGGGTACTCCGCCGCGGGAGGGGCTCTCCCGGTCGTTTGGGGAGGACCCGCTGGGTACTCCGCGGCCGGAGAGGCGCTCCGGGTCACGGCGCCCCGAGCCAAGCGCTCGCCCCGTGCTCCGACGAGCCCGAGCCCGAGGTCCAGCCAGACCTGGCCGCCTCACGCTGCTGGGCGACAGATTCCGGGTGGCATCAGCGGGATGCTGCCGTACCTGGGGCACGCCCTGGGCCTGTTCCGTTCCCGGGCCCGTGGCAGGCTCGGCGCGATCAGTGCCCGCGAGAGCCGCCGTGCTGCCCTCCGAGGACCCGACGAATTAAAGATCAAAGAGTTGCTCGCCAGAGTTCG